>CAZJZC010000053.1:0-14717 GCA_964550365.1 uncultured Gemmatimonadales bacterium
TCGCCGCGCGACGGCGACATCGGGGCGATCTTCGGCATCGGGTTCCCGCCCTTCCGCGGCGGCCCGTTCCGGGCGCTCGACGCCCTGGGGGCCGCCGCCGCGGTGGCGACCCTCGAGCGGCTCGCCTCGGCGCACGGCGCCCGCTTCGCGCCGGCCCAGGTGCTGGTCGACCACGCGAAGCGCGCCGGCCGCTTCTACCCGGAGTCCTGAGGTGCTGCGCCGCAGCCTGCTCTACCTGAGCGAGCAGCCGAGGGTCTTCCGCTTCGTGCGCCGGAACGGGATCGCCCGGCGGTTCGCCTCGCGCTTCGTCGCGGGCGAGACGCTCGACACGGCCGTGGCGGCCGTCCGGGACCTGAACGCGCGGGGCATCAGCGCCACGCTCGACCTGCTGGGCGAGAGCGTCTCGCGCGCGGCCGAGGCCGGCGCGGCGGCCGACACGGCCATCGCCATGCTGGAGCGCATCGCCGCCGACGGGCTGAACGCGAACATCTCCGTCAAGCTGACGCAGTTCGGGCTGGACCTCGACCCGGCCCAGTGCGTGGCGAATACCCGGCGCATCCTGGAGCGCGCCCGGGCGCTCGAGACCTTCGTCCGCATCGACATGGAGTCGAGCGAATACACCCGGCGCACCCTCGACCTGGTCGAGCACGACCTGTATCCGTCGTTCCCGAAGAACATCGGCGTCGTCATCCAGTCGTACCTGTACCGTTCGAAGGACGACGTCGAGCGGCTCATCGGCCTCGGCATGCGGGTCCGCCTGTGCAAGGGCGCCTACAAGGAGCCGGCCACCGTCGCGTTCCCGGACAAGACGGACGTGGACCGCAGTTACGGCGAGCTGATGGAGGCGCTGCTGGCGCGCGGCAACTACCCGGCCATCGCGACGCACGACGAGGCGCTCCTCACCGCGGCGAAGCGGTTCGTCTCGGCGCGGGCCATCGACCGCGAGCGGTTCGAGTTCCAGATGCTCTACGGCGTCCGGCGCGATCTGCAGGATGCCCTGGTGCGCGACGGCTACCGGGTCCGGGTCTACGTGCCGTTCGGCACGCAGTGGTATCCCTACCTCATGCGGCGGCTCGCCGAGCGGCCGGCCAACATCGCGTTCATCCTGGGCAACGTGGTCCGGGAAGGACTGCGCCGATGATGGCCGACGACGGCACCCTCGGCGGCTACCGCGCCGTGCACGCCCGCCCGCCCGCGTTCGAGGGCTGTGACGGCCGGCCGTATTCGGCCGGGGTGTTCTCGGACGACGACCCCGCGGCCGACGGCACCTACGGGGCGGCCCTGCTGTTCATCCGCTGGTCGGCCACCCAGGAGCCGGACGGCCACCTGGAATCCGGTTACCTGTCGCGGGCCGCCGACCCGGCGGCCGCGGAGGCCGATGTGGAGCGCCTGACCCTGGCGGAGGTGAAGAAGCACTTGGACGAACTCATCACGCAGCGTGACGCCGAGGTGACGGCGTGACGGGCATCATGGCGGCCAGCGGCCTGCTGTTCGCGCCGTTCCGTGGCGTGCGCTACGCCGACCCGACGACTCTGGCCGAACGCCTGGCGCCGCCCTACGACGTGGTCTCCGGCGACCAGCGGCGGGCGCTGGCCAAGCAGGACCTGCAGAACATCGTCCACCTGGACATCCCCCAGGCGCCGCCCGGCGAGAACGCCTACGAGGCGGCCGGGGACCTGTTCCGGCTCTGGCTGCGCCGTGGCACGCTGGTCCGCGAGACGGAGCCGTCGGCCTACGTCCTGCGCACCACCACCACCCTGGCGGATGGCCGTTCGCAGGCCCGCACCGGCGTGTTCCTCGCGGTGGCGGCGCTGCCGTTCGCGCCCGGAAGCCGCGTGCGGCCGCACGAACGGACCCACGACGGCCCCAAGGAGGATCGCCGCAAGCTGATGCTCGCGACCGGCGCCAACCTGAGCCCCATCTTCCTGCTGGCGCCCGATACCCACGGCGCGCTGGAGAAGAGTCTCGCGGAGGTGACGGCCGGCAAGCCGTGGGCCAGCGCCGGCGCGCTCGAGGGCTGGCACGAGATGTGGGTCGTGGGCGGCCAGATGGCGCTGCGACTCGCCATGCTGGCGTCGGACGCGAACGTCTATATCGCCGACGGACACCACCGCTACGAGACCGCGGTCTACCTGCGCGAGGACCGCGACCTCCGGAAGAGCTGGGTCGCCGGCGCCCAGCGCACGCTGGCGCACGTGGTGTCGTTCAAGGACCCGGGGCTGGCGATCCTGCCGACGCACCGGATCGTCGAGGGCATGCCGCTGGAACGGTCGATGGTGCTGAAGGCGGCGTCGAAGTACTTCCAGCGGGTCCAGAAAGGCGAGCAGCCGCACTTCACGGTCGCGTTCGGCGACGGCAGCCAGGCGGCCATGCGGCTTCGGCCCAAGGCCGACCTGTCCGCGGCGACCGAGCTCGCGGAGCATCCATCGGTGCGCGGACTGCCGGTGGCCATCGCCGACGCGGTGTTCATCCGGGTGGTGCTCGCCGGACTGTTCGGGCGGGCCGTGAAGCTGAGGTACACGCCCGACGAGGCCGAGGCCAGGACGACGGTGCAGGCCGGGAACGACGCGGTCGCCGTGCTGCTGCCGCCGACCCGGCTCGAGGACGTGCGCGCCGTCAGCGATGCCGGCGAGTTCATGCCGCCCAAGTCGACGTTCTTCGCCCCCAAGGTGCCGACCGGGGTGGTCCTTCGGATGTTCGAGGGCGAAGGCTAGGACTAGCCGGGGCCGGCGAGCCGCTTGCGGTCCTTCAGCATGGTGTCTGGCGGATCGAACCGCCGTCCGGTCACGACGCGGAGCGCCGCGCCGACGTCGTCCTCGGTCACGAGGTCGCTGCCCGCCACGACGCGGGACCAGACCTGTTCGGCCTCGCGGCCGCCCGCGGCCACGACGGCCTGCCGGATGTCGGCTTCGGTGACGCGGCGCGAACTGCGGCTCGCGGCCAGCACCAGGAGACTCCGCGCGGCGTCCTCGAGCGAGCGCTGGCCGCGGCTGCCGCGGCGGATGGCCGCGTCGAGCATCAGGCCCGCCAGCATCCCCTTCCGATAGACCAGCAGCTCGGTGTTGTCCCCGCCGACACCGCGGCGCGTCTCCTGCGCCATGGTGTACCGGGTCCGGTGCTCGATGAGCTGGTAGTTGCGCAGCGACTGGAACACCAGCTGGGCCAGGTCGGTGCTGTCGCGGCTCCAGTCGGCGAAGAGCCGGGCGGCCAGGTAGTCGGTCACGCCCTCGGTCCACCAGCGTTCCGCCTCCATGGCGCCGCCGAACCACAGGTGCAGGGTCTCGTGGAACAGGTCGTGTCCGCGCGGCGTCTCGAGGACCTCGCTCGGCTCCCAGATGAGACCGATGCTGCCCAGGCCCTGCAGGCTGCCGCTGGTGCGGCCCTTGCGCCCGAGGTCCGCGGTGTACGTGACCAGCCCGACCGGCACCGGTCCCAGCGCGCGCGCGCCGCGGTCCAGGCTCGCCGTGATCATCGCGGCGAGCGTCGTATCGGCGAAGTACCGCCGGCCCCGGATGGCCAGCTGCCAGTCCGCGCCGCCCGCGGCGCCGCGGTACAGCCGGAAATCCGGCGCCGCCGCCAGCGTGGCGCCGAGCAGGTCGTCCCCGCCGTCGGGGCGGAAGTCGCCGCCGGCGCCCGGCCATCCCCCGACGACCTGCCAGCCGGCGGGGGCCAGGATCCGGACGCTGAGCAGCGGGTAGGCGTCGCCGGTCTTGCGGTAGGCCGTCGGGTCCGGCGCCACGAAGAGGCTGCGGGTGACGGCGTACAGCCGCGTGGTGTCGAGCCCGGTGCCGGTCGAGCCCTCGGTGATCCGGCGCTGCACGTCGAGCCGGTAGCGGAAGCGGACCGGGCCGGGCGACGGCACCTCGATGATCCACGCCGTACCCCGTCGAAGGACCCGCAGCGGCACGCCGCGATCGTCGGTGGCCGCCAGGCCGGCGAGGCGGGTGCCGGCGGGACCCGCCGATGGCGGCGGCAGGAGTGTCAGCGTGCCGCGCGCGCCCGACAGCCGGGCCTCGACGCTCAGGTGCGGGTCGCGGGTGGCCACGGCGATGGTGTACACCAGGGTGTCGGGGCGGCCCTGCGCGCTGAGCGGAGCGAGGGCGCCGCCCAGGGCGAGCGCGGCGAGCAGCGGGGTTGCCCGCCGGAAGTCAGGCAGCGTACTTCATTCCCGAGCAGGTCCTCGGGGACGCGGCATCCATGACGGGAAACTAGCACATGCGCGTGATTGCGACAGCCGTTCTGCTGCTGAGCCTCGGAGCCGGGGCGGCGCGGGCGCAGGAGTCGGCCGACCTGATCGTCTACGGCCGGGTGTGGACCGGCGATCCCGCCAACCCCTGGGCCGAAGCCGTGGCCGCGCGGGGCGAGCGCATCGTCGCCGTCGGGACCCGGCGCTACATCCTGCGGTTCGTCGGGCGCGGCACCCGGGTGCTCGACAACGGGGCGGGGCTGGTGACGCCCGGCTTCGGCGACGCGCACACCCATTTCATCGGCGGCGGGTTCCAGCTGGTCAACGTGGATCTGCGCGACGCCGATACGCCGGCCGAGTTCATCCGGCGCGTGGCGGAGTACGCGCGGTCCATCCCGCCCGACAACTGGATCACCGGCGGGGACTGGGACCACGAGCGGATGCCCGGCGCCACGCTGCCGCGGCGCGACTGGATCGACTCGGTCACCCCGAACAAGCCGGTGTTCGTTCAGCGGCTCGACGGGCACATGGGCGTGGCGAACACGCTGGCCCTGCGGCTGGCCGGCATCACGCGCGACACGCCCGATCCGCCGGGCGGGCAGATCGTCCGGGATGCCAACGGCGACCCGACGGGCGTGCTGAAGGACAACGCCATGGACCGCGTCTTCGCGGTCATCCCGCCGCCGCCCGACATCGCCTCGGACAACGCCCTCCAGCGCGCCATGCGCTACGCCGCGTCGCTGGGCGTGACCACGGTGCACGTCATGGGAGACTGGAGCGACCTCGCGATCCTCCGGCGCGCCCGCGCCCGGGACTCGATGGCGACCCGGGTGCGCGTCTACCTGCCGATCGGCACCTGGCGGCGGCTGGCCGACACCGTCGCCGCGGCCGGCCGCGGCGACGACTGGCTCGGCTGGGGCGGACTCAAGGGGTTCATGGACGGTTCGCTCGGCTCGACGACCGCCGCGTTCTACGCGCCCTACCTCGATGCCCCGGGCGAGCGCGGCCTGCTGGTCACCGACTCGGCGCGGCGCCGCCAGGAGATCCTCAGCGCCGACAGCGCGGGCCTCCAGCTGGCGGTGCACGCCATCGGCGACCGCGCCAACGCCATGCTGCTGGGGTTCTTCGCCGACGCGGCGCGCCGCAACGGACCGCGCGACCGCCGGTTCCGCGTGGAACACGCCCAGCACCTGCGGCCGGGCGAGATCTCGCTGTTCGGCTCCTCCGGTGTCATCGCCTCGATGCAGCCCTACCACGTGATCGACGACGGGCGCTGGGCCGGCAACCGCCTCGACAGCGCCCGCCTGCGGGGCACCTACGCCTTCCGCGCCCTGCTCGATGGCGGCAGCCGGCTGGCCTTCGGCAGCGACTGGACGGTGGCGCCGCTGGACCCCATCCAGGGCATCTACGCGGCGGTCACCCGCCGGACGCTGGACGGCCGGAATCCCGGCGGCTGGTTCCCCGCCGAGCGCATCTCGGTCGAGGAGGCCCTGCGGGCCTACACCACCGGCGTGGCCTACGCCGGGTTCATGGATGACCGCCTCGGCATCCTGCGCCCCGGCATGCTGGCCGACATCGTGCTGCTCGACCGCGACCTGTTCCGCGAGCGACCCGAGGCCCTGGGCCAGGCCCGGGTGCGGGCGACGGTCATCGGCGGGCGCGTCGTCTACGAGCGGCGTTGAGTGGCGCGGCCCGAACCGGTAGATTCCCCGTTCCCATGGCTACCCGATCGAAGAGCGAGACCGGCGCGCGCCGACTGACCAAGCGCGACCTGCTGGACATCTACCGGCTGATGCTCCTGTCGCGCCGGATCGACGACAAGGAGATCCAGCTCAAGCGGCAGAACAAGATCTTCTTCCAGATCTCCGGGGCCGGCCATGAGGCCGTGCTGGTGGCGGCCGGCAAGGTCCTGCGGGCCGGCCACGACTGGTTCTACCCGTACTACCGCGACCGCGCCCTGTGCCTGACGCTCGGCATGACGCCCACCGAGATGCTGCTCTCGGCGGTCGGCGCCGAGGCGGACCCGAACTCGGGTGGCCGGCAGATGCCGTCCCACTGGGGGCACCGGGACCTCAACATCGTGACCCAGGCCAGCCCCACCGGCACGCAGTGCCTCCAGGCCGTGGGGTGCGCCGAGGCGTGGCTGCGCTACGACCGCATCGAAGCGATCCCCGACCGCGCCGCGAAGATGAAAGGCGACGAGGTCACCTACTGCTCCGTCGGCGACGGGACCACCAGCGAGGGCGAGTTCTGGGAAGCGCTGAACAGCGCCTGCAACCTCAAGCTCCCCGTGCTGTTCCTGATCGAGGACAACGGCTACGCGATCTCGGTGCCGGTGGAGGTCAACACGGCCGGCGGCTCCATCTCGAAGCTGGTGACGGGATTCCCGGACCTGTTCATCGAGGAGTGCGACGGGTGTGACCCCGTGGCCTCCTACGAGACCCTGAGCCGCGCCGTGGCGCACTGCCGCGCGCGCAGGGGCCCGGCGCTGGTGCACGCCCACGTGATCCGGCCGTATTCGCACTCGCTGTCCGACGACGAGGTGATGTACAAGTCGGCGGCCGAGCGTGAGGCGGAGGCCCGGCGCGACCCCGTGAAGCGGTTCCCGGCGACACTCATCGCCGACGGGATCGCCACGCCCGAGGAGATCGCGGCGGTCGACGCCGAGGTGGCGGCCGCGGTCGACCAGGCGACCGACGCCGCGGTCGATGCGCCGCAGCCGGCGGTCGAGACCGTCCTGCGGTACGTGTACTCGCCCGACGTGGACCCGGCGTCGGAGCAGTTCGACACCGAGGACGATCCGCAGTTCAGCGGCGATCCGACCACCATGGTGGACCTGCTGAACAGCTGCATGCGCGACGAGATGGCCCGGGACCCGCGCATCGTGATGTTCGGCGAGGACGTGGCCGACGTGTCGCGCGAGGAGCATCTCGGCAAGGTCAAGGGGAAGGGCGGGGTCTTCAAGGTCACGTGGGGCCTGCAGAAGCAGTTCGGCGGCGACCGGGTGTACAACTCCCCCCTGGCCGAAGCGAACATCGTGGGCCGCGCGATCGGCCTGGCGACGCGGGGCCTGAAGCCGGTGGTGGAGATCCAGTTCTTCGACTACATCTGGCCGGCGTTCATGCAGATCCGCGACGAGCTGTCGATCATCCGCTGGCGGTCCAACAACGCGTTCAGCGCGCCGGTGGTGATCCGCACCACCTACGGCGGCTACCTCAAGGGCGGCGCGCCGTATCATTCGCAGACGGGTGCGTCCCTCTTCACGCACACGCCGGGCCTGCGCGTCATCTGCCCGGCGACCGCGCTCGACGCCAACGGGTTGCTGCGGACCGCGATCCGGTGCGACGACCCGGTGATCTTCCTCGAGCACAAGCACCTGTACCGGCAGACGTACAACAAGGCGCCGTATCCCGGGCCGAACTTCATGATCCCGTTCGGCAAGGCGAAGGTGGTGCGCGAAGGCACGGATCTGACGGTCGTGACCTACGGCGCCACGGTCCAGCGGACGCTGGTGGCGGCGAAGGAGGTCGAGGAGCAACACGGCATCAGCACCGAGGTCATCGACCTGCGCTCGCTGTCGCCGGTGGACTGGGAGACCATCAGCGCCTCGGTCCGCAAGACGAACAAGGTCATCGTGGCGCACGAAGACGCCCGGTCCTGGGGCTACGGCGCCGAGCTCGCCGCGCAGATCGCCGACGAGCTGTTCGCCCACCTCGACGCCCCGATCCGTCGGGTGACCTCGCTCGACACCTTCGTGGCCTATGCGCCCCAGCTCGAGGACCACATCCTCCCGCAGGCCTCGGACCTGGCGGCGGCGATCCGGGAACTGTCCGCCTTCTGATGCCCGGCGACCGCGCGGCACGCCGCGCGCTGTTCGGGCTGCTGTTCTTCGGGTCGGGCGCCGCGGGCCTGGTCTACGAGACCATCTGGATCCGCGAGCTGCAGCACTTCTTCGGCTCCACCATCCACAGCATCACGACCGTCGTGGCCGCCTACATGGGCGGCCTCGGCCTCGGGGCCTGGGTCATGGGCCGCCGGGCGGACCGGGACCGGAACCCGGCGCGGCTGTACGGCATCCTGGAACTGGCCATCGGCCTCTTCGGCCTGGCATCGCCGTGGATCTTCCGGGGCGTCGGCGCCGGATACATCGCCTTCGCGCAGGCGGCCGCGCCCGGACTGTGGACCGCGACGATCATCAAGTTCGCGTCCGCCTTCGTCGTGATGCTGGTGCCGACATTCCTCATGGGCGCCACCCTGCCGATCCTCACCCGGGCGTTCGCCGGGGCCGGGACGGCGAACCTCCGGCGCGAGCTGGCGCTGTTCTACGGCCTGAACACCGTGGGCGGCGTGGCGGGCACGGCGCTGGCCGGCTTCGTCCTCATCGAGTACGTGGGCCAGCTGCCCTCGCTGGTGGCCTGCGGCGTCCTCAACCTGCTGCTGGGGGCCGCCGCCCTGGTCGTGGCGCGCCGGCCGGTGGCCGTGGCGCCGGACGTCCCCGCGGCCGAGGAGGCGGCCGTCGCGCTCGACGTGCCGGACCAGGTCCGGCGGGCCGCCATCTGGCTCATCGGGCTGACGGCCTTCGCCTCCCTGCTGTACGAGATCGCCTGGACCCGGGTGCTGGTCCTGGTGGTCGGCAGTTCGACCTATGCGTTCACGACGATCCTGGTCTGCTTCCTGCTGGGCATCGGGCTGGGGAGCCTGGTGGCCATCGGCCGCGGCCGCTCGGTGCGCGACCTGCTGGTGCGGGCGGCCCTGGTGCAGGGCGCGATCGCGGCGCTGGCGTCGCTGTTGTTCCCGTTCTTCCGGGCCCTGCCGATGTACATCGTGGCGACGCTCCGGCTGGAATCGGCGTCGGCGACACAGCTCTTCGCCCTGCAGGGCATCGTGCTGGCGGCGGTGATCATCCCGCCCGCGCTCGGCATGGGCGTGGCCTTCCCGCTGCTCACCGAGCTGGCGGCGCGGCGGGGCGGCTCGTCGGGCGCCGAGGCCGGGCGGGCCTACCTCGCCAACACCATCGGGAGCATCGCCGGTTCGGCGATCACCGGGTTCCTCCTGGTGCACACCATCGGCGCCGAACGCACCCTCCAGCTCGGCGTGATCATCAACGTGCTGGCGGCGGCGATCCTGGTGTGGTGTGCGGCGCGTCTGACCGGCGGGGCCTCGTCGCTGCTGGAGGGCGAGCGGGCGCCGCTGCTGCTGGGCGCCCTGGCGCTGGTGGTGGCGCTGCTCACGCCGAGCTGGTCGTCACGGCTGCTGGACCGAGGGCCGGCGATCTACGGGCACGGCATCCGGAGCCGGGCCGACCTCGACAACTTCCTGCGCGGCTTCGGTGCCGAGCAGGTGCGGTTCGACGAGGGATGGAACGCGACCGTCTCGGTGTGGCGCAACGGCGCCAGCACCTGGCTCAAGAGCAACGGCAAGGCCGACGCGTCCACGGTGGCCGACATGAACACCCAGGTGCTGGTCGGTGTCCTGCCGGTACTGGCGCACCCGCGTCCGGCGCGCGTCTTCGTGATCGGGCTGGGGAGCGGCGCCACGGCCCGGGCCATCGCCGACCTGTCGGGCGTGGAGCGGATCGACGTGGTCGAGATCGAGCGCGCGGTGGTGGCGGCGCAGCCGCTGTTCGCCGAGGTCAACCGCGACGTGCTGGGCGATCCGCGGGTGCGGCTGATCGAGAACGATGCCCGCGAAGCGCTCCAGGTGGCGCGCGAAGCGTACGACGTCATCGTGTCGGAGCCCTCGAACCCGTGGATCGCGGGCATCGCGTCGCTGTACACGCCGGAGTTCTTCCAGGTGGCGCGGAGCCGGCTGGCTCCCGGGGGCGTGTTCGGTCAGTGGGTCCAGACCTACCGCGTGCCGGTCGGCGTGGTCGCGGTGGTGGTCGCCAACATGCGGCAGGTCTTCCCGCACGTGGAGATGTGGTACGCCAACGCGGCCGACCTGGTGCTGCTGGCCTCGGACCGGCCCATCGCGTGGGACCGCGCCAGGATCGCCGGCCACCTCGACACGGCCACGGCGGCGGGACGCGCCTTCCGGGACTGGCTGGAGGTGTCGCGGCCGTCCGACTTCCTCGGCCGCTTCCTGCTCGGCGAGGCCGGCACCGCCCGGCTGGCCGCCGCGGCGTCGTTCACGCACGACGACGACCGGCCGAAGCTCGAGTTCGTGGCGGCCCGCGGCCTGCTGGCGCTGGAGGGACGGGCGGTCTTCGACACCCTGGTGGGCATCCGGCTGGCGTCGGGCGACACCCTGCCGGCCCTGGCAGGCTGGGACCTCGTGCC
This sequence comes from uncultured Gemmatimonadales bacterium, assembly GCA_964550365.1. Classification (GTDB taxonomy): domain Bacteria; phylum Gemmatimonadota; class Gemmatimonadetes; order Gemmatimonadales; family JACORV01; genus DASXPG01. Next base: position 10,465 of record CAZJZC010000053.1, read on the forward strand.
CGGCGAGTGGCAGGCGGCGCTCGCGGCGGCCCTGCCGGCCGACAACGGCCTGGCGCTGAGCATGGCGGAGCGGGCGCAGGCGCTGGCGCCGCGCGACCCCGAACGGACCGGCCTGGTGGGGCGCGTGCTGTTCGGCCGGGAGAACTTCCGGGCGTCGCTGCCGCACCTCACGGCGGCCCTGCGGTCGCGTCCGGCCGATCCGAGGCTGCTGCTTCCCGCCGGGATCGCGACCATCGCGACCGGCCAGGTCGACAGCGGCCTGGCCCTGCTCGAGCGCGCCCGGGCCGCGGGCGGCGACTCGGTGTACGCCATGAGCGTCATGGCCGAGGCGCTGACCGGGATGGGCCGGCACCCGGAGGCGGCCGACCTCGCCGTGCGGGCCCTGCGCGCCGTGCGGCCGACCATCGCGGCCCCGTTCCCGGGCGCACTGCAGACGGCGGTCCGGCGCATGGCCAGCGAGTCCCCGCCGGCCGTCGCGGCGCCGGTGTTCGAGGAGGCCGTGCGTTCGCGGCCGTCGTGGGACCTCGGCTATGAGGGCGGCGCGCGGGTCTATGTGCGCTGGGGCGGCGAACACTGCCGCCGGGCGGCCGAACTGGCGGGCGAACTCGGACGCTTCGGCTGGACCGACCGGGAGATCGTGGACCTGCTGAGGGGCTGCGGCCCGCGCCGCGCGGGCTGAGACGGCCTAGCCGCGCCGGCGCGGCTCATTGTCGGTGAGGCGGCTCACTTCGCCCGCCGCCGAGATCACCGCATCGACGTCGCGCGACAGCGCCCGGGCCTGCTGGGTCGCCAGGGTCAGATCGCTGAGCGCGTCGCTCACGCCGGCCGAGCGCATCCGCAGCAGGTCGAACCGCACGTTCTGCATGGCGAGCAGACACGACTCCAGCCGCGACGCGATGGCCGCGCGGCGATCGAGAAGCTGTTCGACCTTCTGCTTCTGCTGCTGGAGCAGCAGCAGGCGCCGCTGCTGGTCGGCCGAGCCGCTCTCCCGCTCGAGCCCGCGGATACGCTGCTCGATCTTCTCGAGCGAACCGTCGTCCAGGTCGCGGTCGAGGGCCGCGAGCGTGCGAGCCAGCTCGGTGGCCCGCTCCAGCAGCTGATCGACGGTCGGCGCGATCTCGGGCAGCATGGCCTTCTCGGCCTTCGACATCCGCTCCAGCATCGCCAGCACCGCGGCCCGGTCACTCCGGGCCTGCTCGATGCCGCCGGCCTGGCCGCCGAACTCCTCCGGCGAGAGCTTGCCGGGCGGCAGGCGCGAGGTGCCCCGCTGGCGGTGCGCCTCGACCGCGTCGGGCGCCGGCGGCCGGTAGACGACGTCGCGCCAGGAATAGCCGGCGGTCCAGACCTTGGCGTAGTCCTTGGCGATGCCGAAACCCCAGAAGACCAGCGGGAAGAGCGCCCACGGCGGGTCGAACTGCGTGGTGACGGCGTTCATCAGGAGCAGCATGCCGTTGACGGCCGCGAAGGTCGCGATACGATGGCGGAAACGCGTGATCATCACCGGCTCGCCCGACTTCCGGGCCAACTCCTGGATCTCGCGCTCCTCCGCCTCCTTCTTGAGCCGGTCCGGGTCGTTCGAGCGGCGCGTCGAGCGCTCCAGCCGCCGGCCGCCGCGTTCGGCGGCGCGGCTGCGCCGCGCCTCGCGGCCGAGCGGCGGCGAGTAGGGCGGCGGCGGCTCGAGCGACGGCTGGCCGGTGGGCAGGCCGCGGCGGCGGGCGCCGCCCGGTCGCGGGGCGGGCGGCGAATAGGTGTTGGTCTCGAGGGCCCGCCGGACGGCATCCGCCGTGGGCCAGCGGTCCTCGGGGTCCTTCTCGAGACACCGCATGACGATCTGCGAAAGCTCGACGGGCACTTCGGGCCGCTTGCGGTCCACCGGCGTCGGTCGCTCGGTGATCTGCTTCATCAGCAGGGCCGGCACCGACGACGCCTGGAACGGGAGTTCGCCCGTCAGCATCTGGTAGCCGACCACGCCGAGGGAGTAGAGGTCCGACCGGCCGTCGATCTCGCCGTCCCCGGCGGCCTGCTCGGGGCTCATGAAGGCGGGCGTGCCGATCGCGACGCCGGCCTCGGTGAGCGTCCCGCCCTCGGCCGAGAGCGCCTTGGCGATGCCGAAGTCCGTCACCATCACCCGGCCGCGGGTCCCGTCGAGCAGGATGTTGTCCGGCTTCACGTCACGGTGGATCACGCCCTGCGCGTGGGCGGCCGACAGCGCGTCGGCCACCTCCTTCATCACCCGCCGCGCCTCGTCGATGGAGAGCCGGCCGCGCCGCTTGATGCGCAGGGCCAACGACTCGCCGTCGATGAGGCCCATGACGAAGTAGACGAGTTCGTTGCTCTCGCCGACGGAATGGATCGGGACGATGTTCGGGTGGCTCAGCCGGGCGGCGGTCTCCGCTTCGCGCAGGAACCGCTGACGGATGTCCGTGCGGAAGGCCAGCTCGGGAGGCAGGACCTTGATGGCCACGGGCCGCTTGAGCGACTCGTCGCGCGCGCGGTACACGACGCCCATGCCCCCACGCCCGATCTCGCCTTCGACCGTGTACGCGGTGCCCAGAGCATCGTTCAATCGCGATTCGAGCAACGCGCTCCCCCGCAGGCGGTTCCGTGGCGAGATGCCTGCTCAGCCGGCATAGTGTAGCGGTTGGACCGTCCGTTAGGCAACTTCAATGCCGACCGGGCCTGCCGATTTGGCACGGGTTCCCGGTCCGGGGGTGGCACGGTCGGTGCATCGAATGACCGGCAGACCACGTCCCGATCCGGAAAGGCCGGCCGCAATGCCCGAGCGCCTCACACTTCCCGTATTGCCCCTGCGCGACCTCGTGCTGTTCCCCGGGGTGACGTCGCCGATCAATGCCGGCCGCCCGGGCACGCTGCGAGCCGTGGAGCGCGCGCTCAAGGACGAGCGGCGGTTCATCTTCGCGGTGGCACAGCGCGACGGCGGCGAGCAGGCGAACACCGGCAACCTGTACACCATGGGTACGGTGGCGCGCATCGGCCAGATCCAGCGGGGCCTGGGCGGCATCCAGCTGCTGCTGCACGGCGAGTTCCGGGCCAGCGCCCTGCACTACCAGGAGCGCGACGGCTACATCGAGGCGGTCGCGGCGGAGGTGGAGGACCAGGCGCCGCTCGACGAGAAGGACCCGCTGTTCCAGGCGATGTACAAGGAGGCGCGCGAGCGGGCGTCCGAACTGGGCCAGAAGAGCGGCCTGCCGGAGGACGTGGTCCAGCAGGTGATCGCGGCCGTGACGGAGCCCGGCAAGTTCGCCGACCTGGTGGCGGGCTACCTGGACATCAAGACCGTCGAACGCCAGGAACTGCTGGAGACGCTGAGCGTCGAGAACCGCCTGCGGCGCGTCCTGGTGCACATCCAGCGCCAGATCGAGGTCACCGACGCGCAGGAGGACATCAAGTCGCAGGTCCAGGAAGAGATCGGCGAGCGTCAGCGCGAGATGTACCTGCGCGAGCAGGTGAAGGCCATCCGGCGCGAGCTCGGCGACGGCGACGACGACAAGGAGATCGAGCAGCTCCGGGAGAAACTGGCCGCGCTGAACCTGCCGGAGGCGGCTCAGAAGGAAGTGGACCGCGAACTGGCGCGCCTCGAGCGCACCAGCCGGGAGTCCATGGAAGCCCAGGTCATCCGCAACTACCTCGAGTGGATCGCGGAACTGCCGTGGAACACCCGCTCGGTCGAGTCGCTCGACATCACCAAGGCCGAGACGATCCTCGAGGAGGACCACTACGGCCTGAAGGACGTGAAGGAGCGGGTGCTGGAGTTCCTGGCGGTGCGGCAGCTGCGGGGGCAGCAGCAGGCGGCGGAGGCCGCGGCGCGGGAGACGCCGGCCGCGGCCGAGGCCGATGCCGCCCAGGCCGCCGGGGTCACCGAGGCACCCGGCCAGCCGGCCGAGCCGGCCGCCGCGCCGCGCGCCCAGACCGGCGAGCACGTGGCCGCGCACGCCGAAGGCAAGTCGAAGGGGCCGATCCTGCTGTTCATCGGCCCGCCGGGCGTGGGCAAGACCTCGATCGCGAAGTCCATCGCCCGCGCCATGGGCCGGAACTACGTGCGCATCTCGCTCGGCGGCGCCCGCGACGAGGCCGATATCCGCGGACACCGGCGCACCTACGTGGGTGCCATGCCCGGCCGGATCATCCAGGGCATGAAGCAGGCGGGCACCAAGAACCCGGTGTTCCTGCTCGACGAGGTCGACAAGCTCGGCGTGTCGTTCCAGGGCGACCCGGCGGCCGCCCTGCTCGAG
>CAZJZC010000054.1:0-14705 GCA_964550365.1 uncultured Gemmatimonadales bacterium
TCGCGCGGAAGGAACTGCTCGACCAGCTCTCGAGCCCGAAGTTCGTGTTCCTGTTCATCGTGTCGGCGATCCTGATCGTCTTCTCGCTGTACACCGGCAGCGCGTCGTACGTCGCCGCCCGCGAGGAGTTCCGCTCCACCGAATCGCTGGCGCGGCGGGAGCTGGAGAACCGGCAGAACTACCAGGAACTGGCCATGCAGGGCGTGAAGGTCGGGCGGCCGCCCTCGCCCCTCTCGGCGGTGGCCGGCGGCGTGTCGAGCGCCCTGGGCCGCTCGGCCCAGGTGCGGGCCGGCCAGCAGCCCGTCATCGCGCCGCCCCCGGTGGCCGACCAGCCGGTGATCGCGGTCCTCGGCGAGCTGGACTTCTCGGTGGTGACCCGGGTGTTCCTGTCACTGTTCGTGCTGATCCTGACCTACAACGCCATCGCGGGCGAGAAGGAGACCGGCACGCTCAAGGCGGTGCTGGCGAACCCGGTCCCGCGCACCAAGCTGCTGCTCGGCAAGGCGCTCGGCCTGTTCGCCACGTTCCTCATGGCCGCGGCGATCCCGGCCGTGCTGGGCCTGCTGGTCATGAAGGTGGGGTACAAGATCGAGCTGTCGGGCGGCGACTGGACCCGCCTGGCCCTCATCGGCGTGGTGTGCGGCCTGTACCTGCTCGCCATCTTCACCACCGGGCTGTTCGTGTCCACGGCGACGACCAGGAGCGCGGTGGCCTTCCTGGTGCTGCTGCTGATCCTGGTCGCCTTCACCGAGGTCATCCCCAAGGCCAGCCCCATGCTGGCGCGGCAGTTCCGCCCGGCGCCGCCCTACGCCGAACTCCAGACCGAGCGGGACCGCCTGCACAGCGAGAACCAGCGGGCCACGTTCCGGGCCATGTCGGGCGCCTTCGCCCTCATGGGCGCGCCGGTCAACAGCGAGGCCGAGGCGCAGGTCCGCCAGGCGCGCATCGACTCGATCATCGGGCGGGCACGCGACTCGCTCGGCCGCGACCTGCGCGACAAGGTCGGCCGGCTCGAGGAGGGGTACCGCAACCGGCAGGAGGCCATGACCGGCCTGGCGCTGACCATCTCGCGCCTGTCACCGGCGGCGGCGATGAGCCACGCCACCGAGGTCATGGCCGGCACCGACTTCGACCTCCACCGGCGCTGGCGCGAGGAGCTGATCGGGTACCGCGCGTCGCTGGACGAGTGGTTCAAGTCCAAGGGCGTGGAGATCGGCGGCGGCATGCGCTTCGCCATCCGCACCGAGAGCCGCGCGGGCGGCGGCGGCAACGTCAGCTCCACGTTCCGCATCGGGGGCGCGACCACCGATGACGCCCGCCTGGACCTCTCGACCATGCCGACCTACCGGCCGCGCACCGAGTCGCTGACGGCCGCGCTGGGGCGGGCGGCGCCCGACATGGTCATCCTGGGACTCTGGTCGGCCGTGATGCTGATGCTGGCCTTCTGGAAGTTCCTGCGCTACGACGTCCGCTAACGCCGGGGCGACCGCCGCCGCCGGGGGCCGTCCGGGCGTCGCCGGGCGGCCCCCTGTTGACTGGCGGGCACCGCCTGCCGACCGTTCAGGTTCCTCCAACCCGCGATACTCATGACCACGACCCGCCCGGCCCTGATCCTGCTCCTCGCGCTCACGCCGCTCCCGGCCCTCGCCCAGGCGCCGCGCCGGCCAGCCGCGCGACCGGCGGCCGCCGCGCCGGTCCTGACGTCGGCCAGCTACCGGGTGCGGATCGACCCGGGGGCCGATGCCTACGTCGTGCGCGCCGAGTTCGGCTTCGCGACGCCGCGGGACACCGTGCTGGTGTCCCTGCCGGCCTGGACGACCGGGAGCTACGGCATCGAGAACTACGCCCGCTGGGTCCACTCGGCCCGGGCCGAGGCCGGCGGCCGGACGGTGTTCTTCGACAAGGCCGACAAGGACACCTGGCGCATCGCGGCCGGGGGCGAGCGCACCGTGGCGCTCGAGTTCACCACCAACCCCGATTCGTTCGACCTGTCGATGGCCGCCATCGAGCCCGACTTCGCGTTCTTCAACGGCACCAACCTGCTGGTGTATCCGGAGGGGGTCGGCCACGACTTCCCGGCGGAACTGAGCGTCGAGACACCGGCCGGCTGGCGCCTGGCGACGGGCCTCAGGCAGATCGGGCCGGGCCGCTACCGCGCCGCCAGCTACCACGACCTGGTGGACGCGCCGTTCTTCGCCGGCCGCATCTGGCTGGACAGCATCCAGGTCGACGGGCGGCCCATCCGCTTCGCCATGTACCCCGACAGCGCCATGACGCCCGCGGTCTGGGACAGCATCAGCGACGCCATGCGGCGCATCGTCTCGACCCAGAATCGCATCTTCGGCGGTCCGCCGTACGACGACTACACGGTGCTGTTCCTGGCCCCGTTCATCGAGATGCAGTGGGGTGGCGGGCTCGAGCACCACAACTCGCAGTTCAACGCCATCCCGGCGCAGTTCTTCGCCACCGACCGCGCCGCCGGCCGGCTGGGCGGGTTCACCCGGCCCCTGCTGTCGCACGAGTTCTTCCACCTGTTCAACGTCAAGCGCATCCGCCCGGCCGAGATGTGGCCCTACGACTACTCGCGCGAGCAGTATACGCCGCTGTTGTGGTGGTCGGAGGGCGTGACCGACTACTACAGCGACGTCACGCTGGCGCGGAGCGGCCTGTGGAGCCTGGAACAGTTCGTCCAGAGCGTGCAGGGCAACATCGGCGCGGTCGAGAGCGCCGCCGAGATCGTGGCGGTCGAGGACGCGTCCATCAACACGTGGATCAAGCCGACCTTCGTGGACGAGGGACAGTACTACTACCCCAAGGGCTCCCTCCTCGGGCTGATGCTCGACATCCGCATCCGCACGGCCACCGGCAACCGGCAGTCGCTGGACGACATCATCCGCCGCCTGTACACCGATCACTGGCAGCGGGGCCGCGGCTTCACCACGCAGGACCTGCTCGGCTACATCCGCGCCGCGTGGCCGGGCGTGGACGACTTCTACGCCCGCTACATCAATGGGCGCGACAGCCTGCCGTACGCCGAGATCCTGCCGCTGGGCGGGCTGGCGGTGAACGTCCAGGAGACCCGGACGCCGTTCATCGGCGTCACGGGGGGCGAGGCGAGGGAGGGCGGGGTGGAGATCGCGCGCGTCTCGCCCGGGTCCATGGGCGCGGCCGCCGGCATCATGCCGGGCGACGTGCTGCTGCGCCTGGGCGAGGTGGCGACCACCAACCCCCAGATGTTCGGCGCCCAGTATCGCGCCCGCTACGGGCGGGCCGAGGGCGCGCCGCTCGAGATCGTCGTCCGGCGCGGCGGGCAGGAGGTCACCCTGCGCGGCACGGTCCAGATGCGGGTGAACCGCATCGTCCGGGTCAGCCCGGATGCCGCGGCCGCCGGCCTGCCGCTCGCGGTCCGCAACGGCATCCTGGGAGCCAGGTAGCGCCGGGTGCCGCGCGTCACCGTCCGCCTGTTCGCCTCCTATGCCGAGGCGTTCGGCCGCGAGGCCATCGCGCTCGAGCTGCCGCCGGGCGCCACGGCCGCCGACGCCCTCGCGGCCCTGCTGGCGCGGCCGGGCGGGGACCGCCTTCCGCCCCGGCCGATGCTGGCCGTGAACCAGCGGTACGCCCGGGCCGAGGCGGTGCTCAGCGAAGGCGACGAGGTCGCCCTGATCCCGCCCGTGGCCGGCGGCTGACACGCCAAGCGCTTGTAATGCAACCGCTTGGCCCTTATCGTTTCAGGTGATGTCTGGCTTCCTGACGACCGACCCGCTCGACGCCGCGGCCCTGCTGGCCGGGGTATCGTCACCCGGCTGTGGCGCCACGGCGCTGTTCCTCGGCACCGTGCGCCGCTCGCCCGAGGACGGCGACGTCGAGGGCATCGAGTACTCGGCGTATCCCGAGATGGCCGAGGGCGAGTTCGGCCGCATCGTGGCCGAGGCCGCGGCCCGCTGGCCGGAGGCGCGCATCGCTCTGCGGCACCGCACCGGTTACATCCCGGCGGGCGAGGCGAGCATCGCCGTCGCCGTCGGCTGTCCGCACCGCGCCGAGGCCTATGCCTGCTCGCGCTACCTCATCGAGGAGATCAAGAAGCGCGTGCCGGTCTGGAAGAAGGAACGCCTCGCCACGGGTGAGACCCGCTGGGTGGAGCCGGCCCATGCGTGAGCGCGGGGCGGTTCCCGGGTCGCCGGAGGGCGGCGGCCGCCGGGCGCTTCCCATGCTGGACGCCCAGGGCCGGGCCATCACCTACCTGCGCATCAGCATCACCGACCGCTGCAACTTCCGCTGCCTGTACTGCATGCCGGAGGACGGCCTCCAGTGGCTGCCCAAGGCCGAGATCCTCAGCTACGAGGAGATCGCCGAGGTGGTGCGCCAGCTCGCGCCCCTGGGCATCCGGCGCCTGCGCATCACCGGGGGCGAGCCGACCATCCGTCCCGACCTCGAGGTGCTGATCCGGTATCTCAAGGCCGTCCCGGGGATCGAGGACGTGGCCCTCAGCACCAACGGCGTGAAGCTGGTGGCGAAGGCGGCCGACTACGCCGCGGCCGGGCTCGACCGGGTCAACATGTCGGTGGACTCGTTGCGCCACGACCGCATCGTGGCCATCGCCCGGCGCGACCTGGGGCTCGATCCGGTGGCGGCGCTGGCGGCCGCCGAGCGTGCCGGCCTGGGCCCCGTGAAGGTGAACGTCGTGCTGATGCGCGGCATCAACGACGACGAGGTCGAGGACCTGGCGCGGCTCACGGCCGACCACCCGTGGCACGTGCGGTTCATCGAGCTGATGCCGGTGGGCGACATGGCCATGCTCACCATGGACCACGTGGTGCCGAGCGACGAGGTGCTCGAGCGCGCCGGGTCGGCGCTGGGCGGGCTGGAGCCGGCGGCCGACGCGCCGCTGGGCAACGGGCCGGCGAAGTACTGGCGGGGCAGGGGCGCGGCGGGGACCATCGGGGTCATCACGCCCATGACGCACACCTACTGCGGCGACTGCAACCGGGTGCGGCTCACGGCCGACGGGCGGCTGCGCACCTGCCTGTTCGGGACGCACGAGGTGGACTTCCGCGAGCCGCTGAGGGCCGGCCGGCCGCTGGCGCCCGTCTTCGCGCAGGCCCTGGCCGCCAAGCCCCCCGAGCATCATCTGCTCGAGATGGACGCGGGCGGCCTCCGGGCGCTGTCGCAGGTGGGAGGCTGACCGCTGGCCCTGCACGTCGCCCTGATCGAGCCGCAGATCGCGCCGAACACGGGCAACATCGCCCGGTTGTGCGCCGCGACCGAATCGTCCCTCCACCTCATCGAACCCCTGGGGTTCTCGCTCGACGAGAGCGACCTGCGCCGCTCGTCGGTCAACTTCTGGGACGAGGTGGACCTGTGGGTCCATCCCGGCTGGCGCTACTTCCGCGAGGCCATGAGCCGGGAGCGCTGTTTCTACTTCTCGGCCAAGGCCGCGGCGCCCTTCTGGGAGGCCGATATCCCCGACGGCTCCTGCCTGGTGTTCGGGAACGAGACCATGGGCCTGCCGGACCGCATCATCGAGAAGCACCCCGAACGGGTCTTCACCATCCCGATGCACGGCCCGGTCCGGAGCCTCAATCTGGCGACGGCGGTGGGCATCGTGCTGTATGACGTGCTGCGCCGGCTGAGTTACAATTCGAACGTCGGGATACCGGACAGATAGTTCCGGGGAGTGGGGAGTGGGGAGTGGGGGTGCATGGTGCGATGAACCGCGCGAGCGGTCCCGCCCCCCCGGAGCACTCCCCGATCGCCGGATACCCGCGACCAGGCAGCGCATACTTCAACGGGAGTCTCCGTGGACAAGATCACCGTAGTCGGCGCGGGCAACGTCGGGGCGACGGCGGCCCAACGCCTGGCCGAGAAGGAGCTGGCGAAGGAGATCGTCCTCATCGACGTGGTGGAGGGCATCCCGCAGGGCAAGGGGCTCGACCAGTGGGAGACGGCGCCCATCGAAGGCTTCGATTCCCGGGTCATCGGCAGCAACGGCTACGCCGAGGCGGCGGGCTCGGAGCTGTTCATCGTGACCGCCGGCATCGCGCGCAAGCCGGGCATGAGCCGCGAGGACCTGCTCGCCACCAACGTCAACATCGTCAAGTCGGTCGCGCAGGAGATCAAGAAGTGCGCGCCGGGCGCCATCGTCATCGTGGTGTCGAACCCGCTGGACACCATGTGCTACGTGATGAAGCAGGTGCTGGGTGCGCCGCGCGAACGGGTGATCGGCATGGCCGGCGTGCTGGACACGGCGCGCTACCGTTCGTTTTTGGCGCTGGAGCTGGACGTCTCGGTCGAGGACATCCAGGCCATGGTGCTGGGCGGGCACGGCGACACCATGGTGCCGCTCATCAGCTACACGACCGTCTCGGGCATCCCGGTCACCCAGCTCATGAAGCGTGACGTGCTCGACGCGATCGTGGACCGCACGCGCAACGGCGGCGCCGAGATCGTGGCGCACCTCAAGACCGGCTCGGCCTATTACGCGCCCTCGGCGGGCGCGGTGCAGATGGCCGAGGCCATCGTCCGTGACAAGAAGCGCATCCTGCCGTGCGCGGCGTGGCTCCAGGGCGAGTACGGCTACAAGGACATCTTCCTGGGCGTGCCGTGCAAGCTGGGCGCGGGCGGGCTGGAGCAGATCATCGAGGTCGAGCTGACGAGCGCCGAGAAGGTGGCGCTGGGCAAGAGCGCCAAGGCGGTCGAGGAGACCATCGCGCAGGTGAAGCTCTAGGCCGGCCGATCGCCGGCCGCGGCAGCGAGGGCTCCGGGAACGGAGCCCTCGTCGTTCCGGTCTGATACCGGGCCACGGCCGTCAGCGCCGGGGCGCCCGGGCGCGTATCGTGGGTATCATCAGCCATCACCGGGCCGGTGCGTCGTCGCACGAGGCCACCTCGTCAGGCTTCCACCTCAGCGAGGCTCGTGCTGGAAACACTGTTCGCCTTCTTCTTCAAGTACCGCCCGATCGTCTTCTCGCGGGCCGACTTCGCCTTCGCCGCGCCGTGGCCGGTCTGGCTCGTCCTGGCGCTCGGGCTCGGCGCGGGCGCCTGGACCGTGATCACCTACGCCCGCGCCCGACGCGGCGACCCGCGCCAGCGGGCGATGATGGCCGCCCTGCGGCTGGGGGCGCTGGCCACGCTGGTGTTCGCGCTGGCCGGCCCGGTCCTGCTGGTCGCCACCGTGGTCCCCCAGCAGAACTTCCTCGCCATCCTGCTCGACGACTCCCGATCCATGCGGATCGCCGACGAGGGCGGCCGGCCCCGCGCCGAGGCCGCCATGGCGACCTTCGCGCCCGACAGCGGCCGCCTCACGGCCGCGCTGGGCGACCGGTTCAAGCTCCGCTATTTCCGGTTCGCCGAACGCACCGAACGGCTCAGCGCGGCCGGGCTCGCCGCCGCGGGGCGCCGGACCGACATCGCGGCGGCCATCGACCACGTGCGGGGCGAGATGACGGGCCTGCCGCTGGCAGGCATCGTGGTGGTCTCCGACGGCGGCGACAACGCCGGCACCTCGCTCACCGAGCCGCTGCTGCAGGCGAAGGCGGCCGGCATCCCCGTCCACACGGTCGGGTTCGGCGCCGAACGGCTGGAACGGGACCTGGAGGTCCAGCGGGCCGAGACGCCGCGCACGGTGCTGCGGGGATCCGCCGTCGCGACCCGCGTCTGGCTGGCGCACGCGGGCCTCGGTGGCCGGACCGTCCAGCTGGTGGTCGAGGACGAGGGCCGCATCGTCGCCAGCGAGGCCGTGCGGCTCTCGGCCGGCGGCGAGGCCGTGGCCGCGCCGGTCTCGTTCACGGCGGCGAACGCCGGCGCGCGGCGCTTCCGGTTCCGCGTGGCGGTCCAGGACGGCGAGCAGCTCGCCGAGAACAACGCCGTGGAAGCCGTCGTCCAGGTCTCCGACCGGCGGGAGAAGATCCTCTACGTGGAGGGCGAGCCGCGCTACGAGGTGAAGTTCCTGCGCCGCGCCCTGGCCGGCGACGCCAACATCCACGTCACCACGCTGCTGCGCACGGCCGCCCAGAAGTACCTGCGCCTGGATGTGGACGACTCGACCGAGGTGGCGGCGGGCTTCCCGCGTACCCGCGAGGAACTGTACCGCTATCGCGGCGTCATCCTCGGCAGTTACGAGGCCAGCGCCTTCACCCACGACCAGCTCCGGATGCTGGCGGACTTCGTGAACCGGCGGGGCGGAGGCCTGCTGGCGCTGGGCGGCCGCCGCGCCTTCGCCGAGGGCGGTTTCGCCGAGACCCCGGTGGCCGAGGTCCTGCCGGTCGTGCTGGACGGCCGGGCCGCCGCCCGGCCGTTCTTCGCCGACGTCCAGCTGGTGCCGACCGCCGGCGGGCGGGACCACCCGGTGACCCGCCTGCGCGCCACGGCGGCGGCCTCGGCGGCCTGGTGGGACTCCCTGCCGCCGCTCTCGACGGTGAACCCGATCACGGCGGTGAAGCCCGGCGCCAGCATCCTGCTGGAAGCGCGCGCCGGCTCGGGCGTTTCGTTCGTGGGGCTCGCCACCCAGCGCTTCGGCCGGGGCCGCACCATCGCGGTGCCGGTGCAGGACCTGTGGCAGTACCAGATGAACGCCCGGCTGGCGGTGGACGACCAGACGCACGAGACCCTGTGGCGCCAGCTGCTGCGCTGGCTGGTGAGCGGCGTGCCGGATCCGGTCAGCGCCAGCGTCTCGGCCGACCGCGTCGAGCCGGGCCGGCCGGTGACCATCACCGCCACGGTGCAGGACTCGGGCTACGTGCCCATCGAGGGCGCCGACGTGACGGCCGTGGTGTCCGACGCCGCGGGCGTGGAGCGCACCATCCCGCTGGCGTGGACCGGGGGCGGGGACGGCGAGTTCCGCGGCACGCTGGTGCCCGGGAGCGACGGCATGCACGAGATCCGCGTCGAGGCGCGACGGCGCGGCACGCTGGTGGGCACGGCGGTCGCCTGGGTGGACGCCGGCGATCTCGGCGCCGAGGCGTTCGGCGCCGGCCGGCGGACGGCACTGCTCCGGCGCGTGGCCGAGGAGACCGGCGGGCGCTTCTACACGGCGGCCGACGTGGCCTCGCTGCCCGAGGACGTGGGCCTGACCGAGGCCGGCGTGACGGTGCGGGAACAGCGCGACCTGTGGGACATGCCGGTCCTGTTCTTCCTGTTCGTCGGGCTGATCGGCGCCGAGTGGGGCGTGCGCCGGATCCGGGGGCTGGCGTGAGGGCCTGGCTGGCGGTCCTGGCCCTGTGCTGGCCGGCGGCGGCGGCGGCGCAGACCTGGCTGGTCGTCGTGGGCGGCCTCGGCGGCGAGCCGCGCTACAGCGCGGCCTTCTCGGGGCGCGAGGACCGGCTGGTCCAGGCAGCGCGGGGACGCCTGGGGATCGATCCGGCGCGCATCGTCCATCTCGGCGAGCGGACCCGACCTCCGGCCACCCGGGCCTCGGTCATGGCGGCGCTCGCCGACGTGGCGCGCCGGGCCGACAGCGCGGCCACCGTGGTGATCGTGCTCATCGGTCACGGGAGCGCCCAGGGCGCCGACGCGCGCTTCAACGTGGCCGGCCCGGACCTCACGGCGGCAGACGTGGCCGGCGCCCTGGCGGCCTGCCGGGCCCAGCGCATCGTGGTCGTCAACACCGCCAGCGCCAGCGGGGCCTGGATCGCGCCGCTGTCCGGGCCGGGCCGGATCGTCATCACCGCGACCCGGTCGGGGAACGAGCGTGACCAGGCGGTCTTCGGCGACCACTTCGTCGCCGCCCTCGCCGGCGACGGCGCCGACGCCGACAAGAACGGGCGGGTCTCCCTGCTCGAGGCGTTCGAGTTCGCGCGGCGCGAGACCGCACGGCACTACGAGGAGGCCGGCCGGCTGCGCACCGAGCACGCCCTGCTCGACGACGACGGCGACCGCCAGGGGACGCTCGAACCGGGACCGACAGGCGACGGCCGGCTGGCCGCCGTGGTGCACCTCGATGCGCCTGCCGGGCGCGAGACCGATCCGGCGATCGCGGCCCTGCTGCTGCGGCAGGACTCGCTGGAGCGGGCGGTCGGCGCCCTGCGCCAGCGCCGGGCCGCGACCGACTCGATCGCCTACCAGCGCGAACTGGAGCGGCTGCTGCTGGAGACCGCCCGCGTCGGACGCGAGATCCGCCAGCGGCGGGGTGAGCCGTGAGCCTGGCGCTGCTGCTGGTGACGCTGGCGGTCCAGGGGCCGCCGCAGGCCGACGCCCGCGCCGCCGTCGGCCGCCTGCGCGAGGCGGGACGCTATGCCGAGGCCCTGGCGGCCGCCGAGCGGGCCGGGCTCGACAACCTGCGCGGCGAGGTCCTGGTGCTGGTGGGCCGGCGCTCCGAGGCGGATGCGGCCTTCCGCGCCGCCGAGCGCGGCCGTGACAGCCTGCCGGCCCGGCTCAACCGCGCCCTGCTGCTCCGGGACCAGGGCCGCCGGACCGAGGCGGCGCGGCTGTTCGACACGTTCATCGACGTCTTCAACCGCGGCGCCCGCCTCAGGTCCGACGAACTGACGGCGATCGGCACGGCCGTGCGCCAGCTGAGCGTCGCCGACCCGGGGCTCGCGCGCGACGCGCTCAGGGCCTATGACCTCGCGGCGGCGGCCGATTCGTCCGACGTGGAGCCGCTGCTGGCCACCGGCGACCTGTTCCTCGACAGGTACAACAGCACCGACGCCCGCGACGCCTTCGTGGCGGCCCTGCGCCGCTCGCCGGAACATCCGCGCGGCCTGCTCGGCATGGCGCAGGTGGCGCGGTTCGAAGGTTCGGCGGGCGCGGCCGACCTGGTGCGGCGCAGCCTGAACGCGAACCCGAACCTGGTGCCGGCGCGGATCCTGCTGGCGCAGATGCATCTGGAGGGCGAGAACTTCGGCGGCGCCGCGAACGAGATCGGCAACGCCCTGGCTGTCGACAGCGGAGCGCTGGAGGCGTGGGCCGTGCTGGCGGCGGTGCACTATCTCCAGGACGACACCGCGGCCTTCCAGGCGGCCAGCCGCCGGGCCCTGGCGCTCAACCCGGGTTACGCCGGTCTCTACCTCACGCTGGCGGAAGCCAGCGCGCGCAACCGGCGCTACGACGCGGCGGCCCGCTTCGCGCGGCAGGCCGTCGCGCTCGACGCCCAGGCCTGGCAGGCCCACGCCATGCTCGGCATCAACCGCCTGCGGACCGGCGACATCGCCGGCGGGCGCGCCAGCCTCGAGACGGCGTTCCGGGGCGACCCGTTCGACGTCTGGACCAAGAACACCCTGGACCTGCTCGACACGCTCCAGCGGTTCCGCGAGCGCTCCACGGCCCACTTCCGGCTGGTGATGGACGGACGGGAGGCCGACCTGCTGTCGCTGTATGCCGGCCCCCTGGCCGAGGAGGCCTACGGGCGCCTCGCCGCGCACTACGGCGTGCGGCCGGGCGCGGTGCGGGTGGAGATGTTCCCGAACCATGCCGACTTCTCGGTCCGGACGGTCGGCCTGGCGGGACTCGGCGCGCTGGGCGTCAGTTTCGGACCCGTCATCGCCATGGACTCGCCCTCGGCGCGGCCGGCGGGCACCTTCAACTGGGGCTCGACGCTGTGGCACGAGATCGCCCACAGCTTCCACATGACCCTCTCGGCGGGGCGGGTGCCGCGCTGGCTGACCGAGGGCCTCGCCGTGCTGGAGGAGCGCCGGGCGCGTCCCGGCTGGGGCGACAGCGTCAACCCGGCCTTCCTGGCGGCCTACCGTGCCGGGCGGCTGCTGCCGGTGAGCCGGCTCAACGACGGCTTCGTCCGGCCGGACTTCCCCGAGCAGGTGCCGTTCTCGTACCTCCAGGCCTCGCTGGTGTGCGAGTACATCGAGCAGACCACCGGCCCCCGCGCGATCCTGGCGCTGCTGCGCGGCTACGCCGCGGGCCGGTCCACGGGCGACCTGATGCGCGAGGTGCTGGGCAGCGAGCCGGCGGCCTTCGACGCGGCCTATGACGCCTGGTTCCGGGAGCGGTTCTCGCGCGAGCTGGCGGCGGTGGGCAGTGACTCGTCGCACGGCGGCGACCCGGTGGCCGCCGCGCGCGCGCGTCCGGGGGATTTCGCGGCCCAGCTGGCCGCGGGCCAGGAGCGCCTGCGCCAGGGCGACGCGAGCGGGGCCATCGCCTACCTGGAGCGGGCCCGGCAGCTGTTCCCCGGCTACGCGGGCGAGGACGGGCCCTATCGCCTGCTGGCGCGCATCCACCGCGCCCGCGGCGACAACGCCCGCGCCGCGGCCGAACTGCAGGCGATGACGGAGATCAACGAGTCGGCGTACGGCGTCCTGCTCGAGCTGGCGGCCCTGCGCGAGATGCTGGGCGACACGGCGGCGGCCGCCGCGGCGCTCGAACGGGCGATGTTCGTCTGGCCGATGGGCCTCGGGGTGCACGAACGGCTGGCCGGACTCTACGAGCGGCTCGGGCGCTGGAGCGAAGCCGTGCGGGAGCGGCGGGCGGTGCTGGCGCTGGGGCCGGTGGACCGCGCCGAAGCGCTGTACCGGCTGGCCCAGGCCTGGCTGGGCGCCGGGTCGCTCGAGGACGCCCGCCGCGCCGTGCTGGAGTCGCTGGAGGTGGCGCCCGGCTACGGCCGGGCGCAGGATCTGCTGCTGGACATCCACGCCCGGAGGACCCGTGGCACTCCCTGACCGCGCGCTGCGCCGCGCCGGCGGTCTCGCCCTGATCGCGGTGCTCTGCCTGGTGGCCGGCGCCCAGCGCCCCGCGCGGGGCGGCAGGGGCTCGCCGCAGGGCGGGAATCCGGGCGAGTTCTCGGCCTTCAACGCCCGCTACGACGGCCGCTTCACCTTCGTGCGCCTGCGGTACACCCCGGCGGCCACCGGCTACGGCGGCGGCGGCGGGTTCTTCGGAGGCATCAACTACCAGTGGGATCACGACTACCCGCGGGCCGACCGCCAGCTGCCGACCCTGCTCGGCGAGCTGACCAGCATGGCCGCGCGCAGTGACAGCAGCAACATCCTGGCGGTCACCGACCCCGAGCTGTCGCAGTACCCGGTGGCCTACCTGAGCGAGGCCGGCTGGTGGACGCAGACCGACGAGGAGGCCGCGGCCCTGCGCGCCTGGCTGCTGAAGGGCGGTTTCCTCATCTTCGACGACTTCGTCGGCGGCAGCGCGCTGGCGAACCTCCAGCGGCAGCTGGCGCGCGTCCTGCCGGAGGCCCGCATCGTCCCGCTCACGCTGGATCACCCCGTCTTCCATTCGTTCTTCGACATCCCGACCCTGGAGATGCAGCACCCCTATCGCGGGGTGAACGCCAGCTTCCTGGGCGTCTTCGAGGACAACGATCCGGCCAGGCGGCTCATGATGGTCATCAACTACAACAACGACATCGGCGAGTCGTGGGAGTGGTCCGGCACCGGGTTCATCCCCATCGACCTGTCCAACGAGGCGTTCAAGCTCGGCGTGAACTACGTCGTGTACGCCATGACCCACTGATCCGACGGGAGCCAGCCTTGACGCTCAGCGCACCAGCGACCACCGACGACCTCGCCCTGGCCGACCGCCTGCGGCGCGCCCGCGACCAGATCCTGACGGAACTGCGCAAGGTCATCGTGGGCCAGGACGCCGTGGTCGACGAGATCCTGCTCACGCTCTTCGTCGGCGGCAACAGCCTCATCGTGGGCGTGCCGGGACTGGCGAAGACCCTGCTCATCCAGACCGTGGCGCGGACCATGGACCTGAAGTTCTCCCGGATCCAGTTCACGCCGGACCTGATGCCCTCCGACATCACCGGCACCGACCTGGTCCAGGAGGACGCCGACACCGGCCGGCGCCACCTGGTCTTCACCCCCGGGCCGATCTTCGGGAACATCGTGCTGGCCGACGAGATCAACCGGACGCCGCCCAAGACCCAGGCGGCCCTGCTGGAGGCGATGCAGGAGCACCGGGTGACGGTGCAGGGACGCACCTACGACCTGCCGGAGCCGTTCTACGTCTTCGCCACCCAGAATCCCATCGAGCTCGAGGGCACCTACCCGCTGCCCGAGGCCCAGCTGGACCGGTTCATGTTCAACATCGTCATCGCCTATTCGAGCGAGGACGAGGAGATGGACATCGTGCGCCGCACCACCGGCGCGCCGCCGGCCGACACGGCGCCCGTGGTCGGGGCCGGCGACATCGTGGCGTTCCAGGCCCTGGTGCGGCGGGTCCCGGTGGCCGACCCGGTGGTCCGCTATGCCGTGAGCCTGGTGCGGACGACGCGGCCCGGCCCGCTCGCGCCCGACTTCGTGACGAAGTACCTGTCGTACGGCGCCAGCGTGCGCGCCGCCCAGTACCTCATCCTCGGCGCCAAGGCCCGCGCCCTGCTCGCCGGCCGCGAGGGCGCCTCGTTCGAGGACGTCCGGTCGCTGGCGCACGCGGTCCTGCGGCACCGCCTGCTGCGGAACTTCCACGCCGAGTCCGAGAAGGTCGACGCCGACGCGCTGGTGGACCGCCTGCTGGACGCCGTGAGCAGGCCGGCCTCGGGCATGTGAGCCGGTTCCTCGCTCCCGAGGTCCTGGCCCGGATCGAGAACCTCGAGCTCCTGGCGCGCACGGTGGTGGACGGCTTCATCAACGGCCTCCACCGCTCGCCCTACTTCGGCCTGTCCACCGACTTCGCCGAGCACCGGGCCTACATGCCGGGCGACGACATCCGGCGGCTCGACTGGCGGGTGTTCGGCCGCACCGACCGGCTCTACGTCAAGGAGTTCGAGGCCGACACCAACGCCAACATGAGCGTCCTGCTCGACGT
>CAZJZC010000055.1:0-14458 GCA_964550365.1 uncultured Gemmatimonadales bacterium
GGGCCGTCCCGCGTCCGCCACGGCGGCCCGCCCGGCGCCGCGCGCTGCGAGCGCGCCGCGCGCGGGCTCGACGGCGGTGCGCCGCATGCACGTGGTCCGCCAGGGCGAGACGCTCTGGTCCATCTCGCAGAGCTTCGGCGTCGATCTCGACGAGTTGATGCGGGTGAACAGCCTCAGCCGGCGCAGTGTCCTGCGCGTCGGTCAGACGGTGCGGCTCCCGAACTAGCCGCCGCGGGCCTTCTGACGACGAGGGCTCGGCGCCGTGCGGCGCCGAGCCCTCGTCGCGTCCCCGGGCGGCGGCGTCAGCGGTCCGTGGCCGCGCGCCATTCGCCGGTCAGCCCGCCGCTCTTCTCCAGCAGGCGCAGGCCGCCGATCTCCATGGCCGCGTCGGCCGCCTTGACCATGTCGTAGACGGTGAGCAGGGCGACGGCGCAGGCGGTCAGCGCCTCCATCTCGGCGCCGGTCCGCGCCTCGACGCGGACCTGGGCGCGGACCCGCACGCCGGGGAGCCTGGGGTCCAGGCGGGCCTCGACGGTCACCTGGTCGAGGGGCAGGGGGTGGCAGAGCGGGATGAGCCCGGCGGTGCGCTTGGCGCCCGCGATGCCGGCGATCTCGGCGACGGACAGCACGTCGCCCTTGGCGATCCGGTCGGCCTTGACCAGGCGGAAGGCCTCGGCGCTCATGCGGATGGTGCCCTCGGCGGCGGCCTGGCGCCGGGTGACCGGCTTGGCGCCCACGTCCACCATGCGGGCGCGGCCGGCTCCGTCGACGTGCGAGAGGCGTTTGCGGGCCACGGCGGTTCCTCCGGGTCGGGCGTCGGTCAGCCGCGGGCCGCGTCGAGCCGCGCCAGCAGGTCGGCCGCGAGCAGCTGCGGGTTCACGTTGCCCTGGGCCAGCTTGCGGGTGCGCTCGATGGCGTGGAGCGCTTCGGCGAGCTCGGGGGCGCCGCCGCCGGTGCCCTCGCGCAGGCGCCGGGCGAGGTCGTCGCGGAGCTGTTCGGCGGCGGCGTCGAGCATGTCGGTGAACTCGCCGCGTGCCTGGAACGGCATCACGCCGAGGGCGAAGGAGAAGCGGGCCACGGGGTCCCGGGCGGACTCGAGCAGCCGTTTCGCCGCCGCGTCGTCACGCCGGCCCCTGCCGGTCTCGAGCGCCGCGCCGATCGAGCCGCCGGCCTCGTCGGCCCGGCGCTTCGCGTCGGCGGCCGGCACCGGCGGCGACGGCACCGTCTCCAGGAACCGCGCGACCTCGGCGGCGGGGAGCCGGGCGACCCGCAGCTGGACCAGGCGCGAGCGGATGGTGGGCAGGAGGCCCGCCGGCTCCGACGTCGTCAGCACGAAGTAGGTGTCGGGCGGCGGCTCCTCGAGCACCTTCAGCAGGGCGTTCGCGGCCTCGGGGCTCGAGGCCTGCGGCACCAGCCGCTCGGCCTCGGCCACCAGGAAGACCTTGCGGCGCGCCATGGCCGGCCGCATCTGCGCGCGGCGATGCAGGATCCTGACCAGCGGCAGGAACAGGGCGCTCATGCCGTCGGGCCGCTGGTAGGCGGGCTGCTCGCGCCGCGCGGCGATCGCCGCGGTGAGCGACTCCTCGGCCTCCTCGAGCTGGCGGGACTCGTCGCCCTTGGGCCGCGGGATGGGGAAGAACCAGTGCACGTCGGGGTGCGCCAGGCCGAGGCACATGCGGCAGCCCTTGCAGGCGCCGCAGGGTTCGCCGGGCCCCTGGTCGCAGACCAGGCCCTGGGCGATCCACAGGCCGAGACGCTGCTTGCCGATGCCGGGCGCGCCGACCAGCAGCAGGGCGGGCGGCAGCGTGCCGGCGGCCATCGCCGTGGCGAGGCGCTCGCGCAGGTCCGCATGGCCGAAGACGGGATGCAGCGGCACGGGAGGAACATACACGAACCGCGCGCCTCATGGGGTTCCGCCCGACCGGCGAACGGGCTACCGTACCGGGATGCGACGACTGCTCTACCTGGTGCCGCTGGCGGCGGCCCCCCTGCTCATGGGCGCCGGCGCCGATCCGGTCGCCACGGTCGCCCTGCACCTGGCCATCATCCTGGTCGCGGCCCGGGTCGGCGGCGAGGTGGCCGTGCGGCTCGGCCAGCCCGCGGTGCTGGGCGAACTGCTGGTCGGCGTCGCGCTGGGGAACGCGGCCCTGCTCGGCGTCGGCGTGTTCGAGCCCATCAAGAGCGACGCCGCCGTGGACATGCTGGCGCGCCTGGGCGTGCTGGTGCTGCTGTTCGAGGTGGGGCTCGAGTCCACCGTGCGGCAGATGCTCAAGGTCGGCTGGACGGCGCTCGCCGTGGCCCTGATCGGCGTGGCGGCGCCGTTCGCCCTGGGATGGGGCGTCGGCGCCTGGCTGCTGCCCGATGCCTCCGGCTACGTGCATGCCTTCCTGGGCGCCACGCTGTGCGCCACCAGCGTGGGCATCACGGCCCGGGTCCTCAAGGACCTGGACCTCTCGGCCAGCCCCGAGGCCCGGGTCATCCTGGGCGCGGCGGTGATCGACGACGTGCTGGGGCTGGTGGTGCTCGCCGTCGTGACCGGCGTGATCGTCGCGGCCGACGCCGGTTCGAGCCTCGGTTTCGGCGCCATCGGCGCCATGGTCGGCAAGTCGGCCCTGTTCCTGTTCGCGTCCATCGCGGTGGGCGTCCTGGTCGCGCCGCGGATGTTCGAACTGGCCTCGCGCCTCCGGGCCCGCGGCGCCCTGCTGGCCACGGGGCTGTCATCCTGCTTCCTGCTGGCGTGGCTGGCCGGGGTCATCGGCCTGGCCCCGATCATCGGCGCGTTCGCGGCCGGCCTGGTGTTCGAGGACCTGCACTACAAGGAGTTCAAGGGACGCGGCGAGCACGGCCTCGAGGAGCTGGTGCATCCGATCGCCAGCTTCCTGGTGCCGGTCTTCTTCGTCCTCATGGGCATGCAGACCGACCTGCGCTCGTTCGTCGAGCCCGGCGTGCTGGGCCTGGCGGGCGCCCTCACCGTCGCGGCGGTGATCGGGAAGCAGGCCTGCTCGCTGGGCGTCCTGACGCCCGGCGTGGACCGCATCGCGGTGGGCGTCGGCATGGTGCCGCGCGGCGAGGTCGGCCTCATCTTCGCCAACATCGGCCTCGGCCTGGTCATCGCCGGGGAGCGGATCATCGGCCCGGATGTGTATTCCGCGGTGGTGGTGATGGTCATCGTGACGACCATGATGACGCCGCCGGCGCTCAAGTGGAGCTTTGCCCGCTCGGCGGCGCGCCGCGGCGGAGCCGGACCAGGGGCCTGATGCCGCTGGCCTTCACGCCGTCGCCCGCCATGACGATGGGCGTCGAACTGGAGCTCCAGCTCATCGACCCGGGCAGCTTCGACCTGACGCCCGCCGCGCCGAGGCTGCTCGAGCAGCTGGCGGGCGATCCCAACGTCAAGCCGGAACTGTTCCAGTCCATGATCGAGATCAACACCGGCATCTGCGCCAACGCCGCGGATGCCCGGCGCGACCTCGCGGCGACGGTGCGCCGCGTGCGGGCCGCGGCCCTGGGCGTCGGCGCGGTGCTGGCCTCGGCCGGCTCGCACCCGTTCGCGCGGCACCGCGACCGGCTGCTGTTCCCCGCCGAGCGCTACGACATGCTCATCGACCGCAACCGCTGGGTGGCGCGCCGACTGATGATCTTCGGTCTCCACGTGCACGTCGGCATGCGCGGGGGCGAGCACGCCGTGCAGATGCTGAACGGGGCGCTGCACTACCTGCCGCACGCCCTGGCCCTGTCGGCGAGCTCGCCGTACTGGCAGGGTGCCGACACCGGGCTGGCCAGCTCGCGGACCACGGTGTTCGAAGCGCTCCCGACCGGCGGGCACCCCTGCACCTACGCCTCCTGGGAAGGGTTCGAGCGCCTGTACGACGCCATGATCGCATCGAAGGCCATCACGTCCATCAAGGACCTCTGGTGGGACATCCGGCCGCATCCCGAGTTCGGGACCGTCGAGGTGCGGATCTGCGACGGCCTGCCGAGCGTGCGGCAGACGGCGGCGATGGCCGCCCTGCTGCACGCGCTGTTCGGCTGGCTCGACGAGCGGCACGCGGCGGGGGAGCGCTTCGCGCCGCCCGCCGAATGGGTGCTGCGGGAGAACAAGTGGCGGGCCTCGCGCTGGGGCCTGGAGGCGGACCTGGTCCTGGATCAGGGCGGCCGCTACGCCGCCCTGCGCGGCGAGGTCGAGCGGCTGCTCGAGGTGCTGGCGCCGATCGCGGCCGCGCAGGGCGCGGCGGAGCCGTTCGCGGACGTCGCCGGGATCGCCGCGCGCCCCTCGTACGAGCGCCAGCGCGAGGTGTTCGCCCGCGAGGGGACCTGCGAGGCGGTGGCCCGGTCGCTGGTCGCGGAGTTCGAGGACGGGTCGCGGGACGGCTGAGCCGGGCGCCGCGCGCCGCCCGACGGCGGCCGGGTGCGCTCGTGCCTAGTAGACGCGGCCGCCGACGGGCGCATCGCGATCCGGCTGCAGCAGCACCACGCGCCCTTCGGCGTCGGGCACGCCGAGGACCAGGACCTGGGAGCGGAAGCCCGCGATGCGGCGTTCGCCCAGGTTGACGGCGGCGATCACCAGCCGGCCGGCCAGCGCGTCGGGAGCGTAGAGGTCACGCAGCTGGGCGCTCGAGGTCCGCTGGCCCAGCGGGCCGAAGTCGATCCAGAGCTTGAGGGACGGCTTGCGCGCCTCGGCGTTGACCTCGGCGCGGATCACCCGGCCGACGCGCAGGTCCAGGATACCGAAGGCCGCGACCGCATCGCCGCTGCCCGCCCCGCCCGGCGCGTCCGCTCCCCCCGGTCCGCCGCTCACAGCTCGATCTGTGCGCCGATCTCGATGACCTGCTCGGTCGGGATGTTGAACGAGCGGGTGATGCGCGGCGTGTTGCGCGACATGAGCGCGAACAGCTTCTCCCGCCAGAGCGCCAGGCCGGGCCGTTCCGGGGTCGGCAGGAGGGTCTCCTTGCCGACGAAGAACGTGGTCGCCTCGAGACTGACCACCAGGCCCTTCTCACCGCACCGCTGGAGCGCCTCCACCACGTCGGGTTCCTCCATGAACCCGTAGCGCGCGCTCACCCGGAAGAACCCGTCGGCCAGCTTCTCGATGGTGATGCGCTCGGCCGGGTCCACGCGCGGGATCTCGACCGTCGTGACGGTGAAGAGGATGACGCGCTCGTGGAGCACCTGATTGTGCCGCAGGTTGAACAGCAGCGGGTAGGGCACGCCGTCGGACTGCGCCGTCATGAAGATGGCGGTCCCCCGCACCCGGTGCGGCTCCTCGGCCGCGATGTCGCCCAGGAGGATCGGCAGCGGGATGGTGGTCTCGGCCAGCCGGGCCGCCAGCAGGGTGCGCCCGCGCTGCCAGGTGGTCAGCAGGGCGTAGCCGAGGACCGCGACGGCCAGCGGGAACCAGCCGCCGTCGGGGATCTTGATGGCGTTGGCGCCGAAGAACGACAGGTCGAACGTCAGGAACAGGGCGGCCAGCAGGGTGGCGCCGACGGCGTTCCACCTCCACTTGCGGGTCATCACCCGGTAGGTCAGGACGGTGGTGATGGCCATGGTCGCGGTCACGGCCACGCCGTAGGCGGCCGCCAGGTTGCTCGAGGTGCGGAAGGTCAGCACCAGCCCCACGGTGGCGAACAGCAGGGCCCAGTTGATGGCCGGCACGTAGATCTGGCCGATCTCCCGCGCCGAGGTGTGCACGATGCCCAGCCGGGGCGCCAGGCCGAGCTGGACGGCCTGCCGCGTCAGCGAGAAGGCGCCGCTGATGACGGCCTGCGAGGCGATGACGGCGGCGGCGGTGGCCAGCAGGATCAGCGGCAGCAGCATCCACTCGGGCGCCAGCAGGTAGAACGGGTTCCGCGCGGCCTCGGGCTCCCGGAGCAGCAGGGCCCCCTGGCCGAAGTAGTTGAGGACCAGCGACGGGAAGACCATGCCGTACCAGGCCAGCCGGATCGGCTTGCGGCCGAAATGGCCCATGTCGGCGTAGAGCGCCTCGCCGCCGGTGACCACGAGGAAGACCGAGCCCAGCGTGACGAAGCCCTGCCAGCGGTTCTCGAGGAAGAACCGGATCCCGTGCCAGGGGTTGACGGCCAGCAGGATGTGGGGCTCCTGGGCCAGCGAGACCAGGCCCAGCACGGCGATGACCACGAACCACACGAAGGTGATCGGGGCGAAGGCGTAGCCCACGCGCGCCGTGCCGAAGCGCTGGACCATGAACAGGCCGATGAGCACCACCAGCGCGGCCGGGATGATGAACGGATGGAACGCGGGCGTCGCGAACTCGAGGCCCTCGAGGGCCGAGAGCACCGACACGGCCGGCGTCAGCATGCCGTCGCCGTAGAGCAGGGCGGCGCCGAAGATCCCCAGCACCATGTAGAGCGGCCGCGGGGCGCCGAGCTTGATGTCGCGCAGCGGCCCGAACATGGCCGTGAGCGCCAGGATGCCGCCTTCGCCGCGGTTGTCGGCCCGCATCACGACGACCAGGTACCACACCGAGATCAGGGCGGTCAGCGACCAGAAGATCAGCGACAGGACCCCGAAGACGTTGGCCCGCGTCAGCGGCACGCCGTGGGGTCCGAAGCACTCACGGACGGCGTAGAGGGGACTGGTCCCGATGTCGCCGTAGACCACGCCCAGAGCCCCGAACGCCAGCAGGGCGAGGTAGCGGCCGCTCGGGGCGGCCCGGTGGCCTGCCAGAGCGCTCACCTCACGGCTCCCGCGGTGAGGGCCTCGTGCAACGTTTCATATTGTAACGTATGGGTGCTCATCGGGCGGGAGCAATGTACACCGGTCCGGCCGGGAACGCCGAAGGGCCCGGCGTGTCGCCGGGCCCTTCGCCGAAGCACTCCCGAGGAGGGACTCGAACCCCCGACCCGCCGGTTAACAGCCGGCTGCTCTACCGACTGAGCTACTCGGGAAAGAGCCCCGAATGGTAGAC
Source organism: uncultured Gemmatimonadales bacterium (assembly GCA_964550365.1). Classification (GTDB taxonomy): domain Bacteria; phylum Gemmatimonadota; class Gemmatimonadetes; order Gemmatimonadales; family JACORV01; genus DASXPG01. The sequence continues at coordinate 6,926 of CAZJZC010000055.1, forward strand.
GGCCGGTCGGCCGACGTCAACGCCGGAACACCGTGATGGCGATGAGCACGGTGTTCACCGCCGAGAGCAGCAGGATGCCGGTCTGCTCCGACCAGCCCCGTCGCGGCACGATGATCTGATCGCCGGAACGGACGCCGAGTTCGCGGATGGTCGCGCGCGCGACCGCCTCGGCGCGCAGGGACAGGGCATAGGGCCGTCCGGCCCGGAGCAGGCGCATCTGGTTGGTCTTGGCCAGGCGCGAGGGGCCGCCGGCGCGGGCCAGGATGTCGTAGATGGTCATGGTCGGGTCGACGCTGTACAGGCCGGGGGCGATGACCTCGCCCAGCACGGCGACCCGGAACAGCGGCGTGATGTTCACGAAGCTCTGGGTGTACAGCTGGCCGAACTCGCGCCGGATGCGCTGGCGCAGCTCGGCGATGCTGAGGTCGCGGACATAGATGGAACCGACGATCGGCAGCAGCAGGCTGTCGTTCTCGTCCACCGGGTACTCGCCGCTGAGCTCGTCGTGGCCGAAGACCTGGACCTTGACGATGTCGCCGGGTCGCATGACCAGGCTGCGCAGGGCGGAGTCCGCCGACATGGGGAGCGGTTCGGCCGGGCCGGGGCCGCCGGCACAGGCCACGGAAACGAGGGCCACGCATACGGCAGCGGCCAGCCGCTTCAGGGTGCTCTGGTTCATGGGCCCCCAAGCTAATGACTGGCTTGCGGTTGGGAAAGAGAAGCCGGCCGGATGCGTGACGGTCGGCTGGTCTAGTATCTTGATACTTTCATAATAGTGACACGACAATATCACGACTCTTCAACATGCGGTCGGATTCCCAGGAAGGGCGCGAGGTAGCGGCCCGTGACGCTGGTTTCGCAGCGCGCCACGTCTTCCGGCGGGCCGGCGACCACGACGCGTCCGCCGTCGGGACCGGCCCCGGGGCCGAGGTCGATGACCCAGTCCGCCCGCTTGATGACGTCCATATGGTGCTCGATGACGAGCACCGTGTTGCCGGCGTCCACCAGCCGGTCGAGCACGCCCAGCAGGACGCGCACGTCGTCGACGTGGAGGCCGGTCGTCGGCTCGTCGAGCAGGTAGAGCTTCCGGCCGCGCTTGCGGCCGGCGGCCGCGAGCTCGCGGGCGATCTTGAGCCGCTGGGCCTCGCCGCCCGACAGGGTGGTGGCGGGCTGCCCCAGGCGCAGGTAGCCGAGGCCGACCTCGTGCAGGTGCCACAGGGCCCGGCCCAGCTTCTCCTGGTGGCGGAAGCGGCGCATCGCCTCGTCGACGGTGAACTGCAGGACATCCGCGATCGAGTGGCCGCGGATGGCGACATCGAGGACCTCGCGCCGGTAGCGGCGCCCGCCGCAGGCCTCGCACGGCACGAAGACGTCGGCGAGGAACACCATCTCCACCTGGACGGCGCCGGCGCCCTGGCAGGTCTCGCAGCGTCCGCCGCCGGCCACGTTGAACGAGAAGGTGGCCGGATGGTAGCCGCGGGCGCGGGCGAGGGGGACGGCGGCGAACAGTTCGCGGACCTCGTCGAACGCCTTGACGTAGGTGACCGGGTTGGAGCGCGGCGAGCGGCCGATGGGCGACTGGTCCACCAGCACGGCGGCCTCGAGCGCCTCGAGGCCGGTGAGGCGCCGCACGCCGCCGACGATCTCGCCGAGGTGTTCCTTGGCGGAGTGCTTCCCCTCGAAATGCCGCTCGAGCTGGCGGTACAGGACGTCGTTCACCAGCGTCGACTTGCCCGAGCCCGACACGCCGGTCACGGCCGTCAGCGTGCCGAGCGGGACGGTCACGGTCAGTCCGTCCAGGTTGTGGGCGGTGGCGCCCTCGATGGTGAGCCACCGGGGTCCGGCCCGCCGGCGCACCGAGGGGACGGCGATGGACTTCTCGCCGGACAGGTAGGAACCGGTCAGCGACGGCGAGCGGCGCAGGTCCTCGAAGGTCCCTTCGAAGACCAGCGCGCCGCCCTGTTCGCCCGACGCGGGCCCCAGCTCGACCAGCCAGTCGGCGGCCCGCATGGCGGCCGTGTCGTGCTCGACCGCCAGGACGGTGTTGCCCTCGTCGGCCAGCCGGCGCAGCAGCGCCAGCAGGCGGTCGGTGTCGCGCGGATGGAGGCCGATGGTCGGCTCGTCGAGCACGTAGAGGGTGTCGGTGAGCCGGCCGCCGAGGGCGTTGGCGAGCGCGATGCGCTGGGCCTCGCCGCCCGAGAGCGTGCGGGTCTGGCGGTCGAGGGTGAGGTAACCCAGGCCCACGTCGCGCAGCACGCCGAGGCGCTGCCGCAGTTCCCGCAGGACGGTGTCGCCCACGGCGCGCTGGAACTCGCTCAGGTCCAGCGATGCCGCCCAGGCCGACAGGGCGTCGGCGCTGAGGGCCGCGGCGTCGCCGATCGACCGGCCGGCCACGGTGACGCCGAGGGCCTCGGGCCGCAGGCGCCGGCCGCGGCAGGCGGGGCACTCGACGGCCATCTGGTACTGCCGCAGGAAGACCCTGACGTACTGCTTGTACCGCTTGGCCTCGAGGCGCTTGAGGAACGGCATGATGCCGAGGAACCGCCTGGTCTTCCCGTGGAGCAGGAAGCGCTTCTGCTCCGCCTTGAGGGCCTTCCACGGCACGTCGAGCGCGATCCCCTCGGCCTGACAGGCCTGGCGGAGGGTGCGGCGGCGGCCGTCGTACCGCGGCTTGGTCCACGGGTCGATGGCGCCGCCCGCCACGGTGCGCGAGGGGTCCGGCACGATGAGCCGTTCGTCGTACTCCAGCACCGCGCCGAACCCGTTGCAGCCGGGACAGGCGCCGCGCGGGTGGTTGAACGAGAACAGCGCCGGCGTCAGGACGGGGGCCGCGGTGGCGCAGGTCAGGCAGCGCGGCGTGCTCGAGAAGCGGTGCTCGCCGCCGGCTCCGAGCGCGACGGCCACGCCCTCGCCTTCGGCGTAGGCCGTGCCGACGGCCTCGGCCAGCCGGACCGGGTCGGGCCCGCCGAGCCGGTCGACGATGACCAGCACGCGGCCGGCGGCCGCCAGGTCCAGCCCGGCCGGCAGGTCGTCGAGCCGCTGGGGCGTCGGCGGCCCGGGCGCGGCCGGCGCCCGGCGGGCGCGGCGGCCGGCGGCCGGCTCGACCAGGACGCGGACGAACCCCATGGCCAGCAGGTTCTCGACGATCTGCGCGGTGGTCGCCCGGGCCACGGGCGGCAGCGGGAACGCGATGGTGAGCGGGCCCGCGGCGGCCTCGCCGGCGAGCGCATCGACGACCTGCTGGACCGTCTCGGCGCGGACCGCACCGCCGCAGGCGACGCAATGCGGCGCGCCGATGCGCGCCCACAGCAGGCGGAGGTGGTCGTAGATCTCGGTCGCGGTCCCCACGGTGGAGCGGCTCGACGTGGTCGGGTTCTTCTGTTCGATGGCGACCGCCGGCGCGATGCCGCTGATGCCGTCCATCGCGGGCCGGGGCATGCGCTCGAGGAACTGCTTGGCGTAGGTGGACAGCGATTCGATGTAGCGGCGCTGGCCTTCGGCGTAGATCGTGTCGAACGCGAGCGAACTCTTGCCCGAGCCGGACGGACCCGTCAGCACGATGAAGCGGCGGTGCGGCAGGGTGAGGGTGAAGCCCCGGAGGTTGTGTTGCCGGGCCCCCCGAACGACGAGCTGTCGGTCCATAACCGGCGAAAGCTAGCGGGATGGCCGCGGGCTCTCCATGGCGGTAGCTTCAGCGGCTCATGGCGATCCTGACCCCCCGCGTGCTGAAGCGGGGCCTCCAGTTCTTCGGGCTGGTCTCCCTGCTGGGCGTGGTGGCCCTGCTGATCTACACCGGCGCCTGGTCGGCCACCGCCGCCGCCTTCGCGAGGGTCCGGCCGGGCTGGGCCCTGCTGGCCGTGGCGCTGGCGTCGCTCGACTGGCTCGGCGGGGGGCTGCGCCTGTGGATCCTGACCCGGCATGTCTGGCCGGGCACGCCCTTCTGGGGCATGGTGACCGCGGGCGGGCTGAACACCTGGGCCAGCTATCTCACGCCGTCCCAGACGGGGGGCGGCCCCATCATGATCTACGCCATGAAGCGCGCCGGGGTGCCGCTGCCGGAAGCGATGGTGGCGTCGCTGATGAGCTTCGTGGCCACCGTCGCGTTCTTCGCGGCGGTCGGTCCGGCGGCCATCGTCTTCGGGGCCGGCCGTTCGCTGCGGGCGCACGAGATCCCGATCGTCAACCTGTCGTTCTACGACATCTTCAAGGCCAGCGCCGGGGTGTTCGTCGTCATCGGCGCGGTCCTGCTCGTGATCCTCGTCTTCCCCGGCGCCGTGAGGCGGCTGCTGCACGCCGTCGTCGGCTGGCTGGCGCGCACCCGCGGCGGGACCTGGGCCGCGCGGGTCGATGCCATGAGCGCCGGCATCGAGCGGATGCACGCCAGCGTGGTGAAGTACTTCCGCTCGCCGGCGGGCTGGCTGGCCATGGCCGGCGGGGTGCTCACCTCGGCACTGGCCCACGCCAACAAGCTGGCGGCGGGCTACGTCATCATGCGGGCGCTGGGGCTCGAGACCAACGTGTTCGACGTGCTGATGATCCAGACGACCATCTCGTTCCTGCTGTACTTCTCGCCGACGCCGGGCGGCGCCGGAGCGGCCGAAGCGCTGTCGGCGGCGCTCATGAGCGTGTACGTGCCCAATGCGCTGCTGCCGGCCTACACCATCCTGTGGCGCTTCACCGTCAGCTACGCGACGGTCGCCTTCGGGTCATACGTCTTCTACAAGCTGCTGCACGGCCGGCTCGACGAGGCGGACGGCGACGCGCCGGCCCCCCTCGCGGCGTGAGCACCGGCCCGCACGAGGAGACCCGGCAGGAACGCGCCTTCGACGGCGCGCTGGTCCGCCGCCTGCTGGGCTACCTGCGGCCGTACCGCGGCCAGGTGGCCCTGTCCCTCGTCCTCCTCGGCGTCTCGGCCCTGATGCAGCTGGCGGGCCCCTGGGTCACCAGGATCGCCCTCGACCGCGCCATCCCGGCGCGCGACACCGGCATGGTGGCCTCGCTGGCCGTCGCGTTCGCCGCGGCCCTGCTCATCGAGTTCCTCGCCGACTACGTCCAGACGATCGTGACGGCGCGCGTGGGCCAGAGCGCCATGCGCGACCTGCGGCTGGCGCTGTTCGCCAAGCTCCAGCGGCTCGGCGTGGCCTTCTACGACCGCAACCCGGTCGGCCGGCTGATGACGCGCGTCACCAGCGACGTCGAGGCGCTCAACGAGCTGTTCACCTCCGGCGTCGTGGCCCTGCTGGGCGACCTGTTCACGCTCGCCGTGATCACCGCCTGGATGCTGGCCACCGACTGGCGCCTGGCGCTGGCGACGCTGGTCGTCATCCCCGGCATGGCCCTCATGGTGGGCTGGTTCCGGGTCCGGATGCGGGACGCCTACCGCGACATCCGGGTGCGCCTGGCGCGCATCAACAGCTTCCTCCAGGAACACGTCTCCGGCATGCGCGTGGTGCAGCTGTTCGGCCGCCAGGCCGGCGCCGCCGCGCGCCACGAGGAGATCAACCGCGCCCATCTCGACGCGCACCTGACCTCGATCCGCGTGTTCGCCTGGCTGTTCCCGGTGATGGAGGTGCTGATCGCCGTGGCGATCGGCTCGGTGCTGGTCTACGGCGGGCACCGGGTGGTGGGCGGCACGCTCACCATCGGCGTCCTGGCGGCGTTCCTCCAGCTGGCGCGGCGCTTCTTCCAGCCGGTCCAGGACCTGGCCGAGAAGCTCAACGCCCTCCAGGGTGCCGTGACGTCGTCGGAGCGCATCTTCCTGCTGCTGGACGAACCCGAGACGGTGGCGGACGCGGCGCGGCCGCGGACCCTGCCGGCGCGGCCGGCCGGCGCCGGCTCGCGCGTGGCGTTCGACGACGTCTGGTTCCGGTACCCGGCCGCCGGCGAGCGGGCCGATGACGAAGGCTGGGTGCTGCGCGGCGTCTCGTTCGTCGCCGAACCGGGCCGCACCCTGGCGCTCGTGGGACACACCGGCGCCGGCAAGACCACGGTGCTCAGCCTGCTGCTGCGGTACTACGACGTGGACCGCGGGAGCATCACCATCGACGGCGTGGACATCCGCGAGCTGGCGCTGGCCGACCTGCGCCGCCGGGTGGGCTTCGTCCAGCAGGACATCTTCCTGTTCACCGGCGACCTGCGCGGCAACGTGGCGCTGGCGCGTCCGCTCGATGATGCGGGCGTCCTCGAGGTCCTGCGCCGGGTCGGCGCCGACCGGGTGCTGCGGCGCCTGCCGGACGGCCTGGACCACCGGCTCGGCGAGCGCGGGCAGAGCCTGTCGGTCGGGGAACGACAATTGCTGGCATTCGCCAGGGCCCTGGCGGCCGACCCGGCGGTCCTGGTGCTCGACGAGGCGACCAGTTCGGTGGACGCCGAGGCCGAAGCGCGCATCCAGGAGGCCACCAGGACGCTGATGACGGGCCGGACCAGCATCGTGGTCGCCCACCGGCTCTCGACCATCCAGTTCGCCGACGAGATCCTGGTGATGCATCACGGGGTGGTGCGCGAGCGCGGCAGTCACCGGGAACTGCTGGCGCGGGGCGGGATCTACGGGTCGCTGTACGAACTGCAGGCCGGACCCCGGCTGGCGACGGCGCCGTGACGCGGCATGCTTGCCCACCCCCGGCGGGGCGGGTAGGTTAGGTCGTTGCCCGAAATGCTCCCTTTCTGAGGCCACCGGATGGCGTTTGTCGAGTACGGCGGGAAGCGGCATTTGGTCCCGGCGGGCGAAATGCTCATCGGGACGGGGGCGGACTGCCACCTGCGACTGGAAGGCCAGGGCGTCACGCTCCGCCACGCCGTCCTCACCACGGCGCCGGACCTGTCGGTGTCGATCCGCAAGCTGTCCGACGAGGCCGGCGTCGAGGTCAACGGCGTGGCCATCGGCGGCCTGCCCCAGCCCCTGCTGCACGGCGACAAGGTGACCATCGGCGGGCTCGACCTGCTGTTCGTGGACGAACGCAAGAGCGGCAGTACCCAGTACGTCTCGGCCGTCGATCTCCAGAACCTGACGCCGGGCAAGCCGCGGTCGGGTGCCGCGCCCGGCAAGCCGACGGCCGCCACTGGCGGCCGCGTCGTGTCGCTGACCGACGGGCGCGAATACCAGATCGTGGGCGGCTCGCTGAAGTTCGGCCGCGACGCCAACAGCGACGTGGTGGTGGCCGGTTCGCAGGTCTCGCGTCGCCATTGCGAGATCCTGGTGTCGCCCCGCGGCTACGTCCTCGTCGATTCGAGCACCAACGGCGTGTGGGTCAACGGCGAACGGGTGCAGAATCAGCGCCTGCTGGCCAGGGCCGACGTGATCCGCCTCGGCGAGGAGGAGTTCCGCTTCTACGCCGACGTGCTCTCGAGCGGCGAGACGCCCGTGGCGCCCAAGCCCGCGGCGGCCGCGCCGCCGCCGCCGCCGCCGCCGCCACCGCCACCGCCGCCACCGCCGCCGCCACCACCGCCGCCACCTTTGGCGTCTTTGACAGCTTTAGCCAGTTTTTCACCCAGTTTCATCGCTTCACCACCGGCTGCTTTGACCAATCCGGCGAA
>CAZJZC010000056.1:0-14291 GCA_964550365.1 uncultured Gemmatimonadales bacterium
ACGGTTTAGCAAACCGTTGCCTTCAGCCTCTCGGCCACCGCTCCTTGCGGGAGGGGAATGTCGGCAGGCCGGCCGGCAAAGTCAAAAGCCGATCCGCGACGTGCGCGCCGGCGCCGGAGGCCGCCGCCCGCGCGGGACGGGCCTCAGCCGCCGAGGATGGCCGGCATCCGGGCGATGGCCGAGCGCTTCCCCGACGCGGAGATCGGGTTGCGGCCGAGATAGACGTCGAACAGCGCCCAGCACAGCGCCCGCGACTGGATGGCCGGCTTGGCCTCGCCCGCGACGGACGTGTGCAGGGTGCCGTCGCCGGTGCAGGTGAACAGGAGTTCGACGCCCTCCGTCAGGCGGTCGAGGCTGAAGAAGCCGCGGAAGGTGTTGAGGGCGGCCTCGCCGCCCGCCATCCCGCGGCCCGCGGCGGCGGTGACGCGCGGACGCAGGGCGTCCTCGAACGCCTCGGACATCTGTTCGCCGGTGATGTTGCGGATCATGGACAGCCGCATGGTCATCGGGAAGCCCAGGCGCAGCACCGCGTCGTAGAACGCGTTGTCGCGCTCGAGTTCGGCGGCCCCGCGGCCGGCGTAGGCGCTCAGCGCGGCGCGCGCGCCGGCGGCGTCGACGTAGAGGCCGAAGGCGTAGATCTTGACGTTGAGCATCGTCCGGGTGCGCAGGCCGGTGCCGGCCAGCACCTGGCGGCCGCCGCCGGCCACGCTCAGCTCGACCGGGAAGGCGACGCCGCTGGAGGGCTCGGTGACCGTCTGGGCGGCGGCGGGCGCGGCCAGCGCGGCGACGAGCAGGGTCAGGAGTGCGCGCATCATGGACCTCGGTGGGGGTGACGGAGGGAGGGGGACTCGAACCCCCAAGGGCTTGCGCCCGGCGGTTTTCAAGACCGCTGCCTTGCCAATTAGGTCTATCCCTCCCGGCCCCGGTAAGCTATGCGTCCCGGGGTGGCTCACGCCACTCAGCGGCTTCATCCCCTCCGGCACCGACGCCGGGCGCCTTTCACGTCCCCCGGCCCGCGGGGTCCTACACGCCATATGAGCGAACCCCCCCGATCGAACCCTGCGAACCGCCGGCCCGTGTCCGCCGTGCGCACCACCGGCATCTTCTGCCGTCCGGGCTGCCCGGCGCGCCCCCTGCCGGCCAACGTCGAGCGGTTCCGCTGGCGCGCCGAAGCGCTCCTGGCCGGGTACCGGGCCTGCCGCCGCTGTCGTCCGCTGGGCCCTGACCCGGTGGCCGGCTTCGACGGCGCGTTCCAGGAATACGCGGCCGCGCAGAGCCCGGGCGCGGCGGCGCCGCTGGTGCACGTGGTCCGGATCGACACGGTGCTGGGGCCCATGGTGGCCGCGGCCACCGCGCGGCACCTGGTCCTGCTCGAGTTCGCCGGGCGCCGCATGATGCGCACGCAGTTCCGCCGGGTCCGCCGCGCCCTGGGCTGCCGGTTCGCGCCGGGCGCCATCGGCCTGCTGGAGCGCCTGCGGCGGCAGCTGGACGCCTACGGCCGCGGACGGCGCCGCGACTTCGACATCCCGCTGCTGGTGCCCGGCACGGCGTTCCAGTCGCTGGTGTGGGCCGAACTGCGGCGCATCCCCGCGGGCGCGACGCGCTCCTACGCCGAGGTGGCGGCCGCGCTGGGACGGCCGGGCGCCGTGCGGGCGGTGGCCCGCGCCAACGGCGACAACCGCGTGGCGATCCTCATCCCGTGCCATCGGGTGATCGGGTCGGACGGCAGCCTGGTCGGCTACGGCGGCGGCCTGTGGCGCAAGCGGCGACTGCTGGACCTGGAAGCGGGCGCGGCGCCGGCCCGCGCTCAGGGCACGGGCAGGAGCGAGGGGCGCTTGGCGCCGCGTCCGTCGCCGGACGAGCGGCCCCGCAGGCGGCGCATGATCCAGGGGAGCAGGTAGGCCCGACCCCACCGGGCCTCGGCGGCCGCGCGTTCCAGGATGCCGGGCGGTGCGCGCGGCGGCAGGGGCCGGGTCCAGCCGTCGTCGGCGCCCGGCAGACCCAGCGCATGGGCCAGCGCCTCGGCGATGCGCTGGTGGCCTGCGGTATTGGCGTGCAGGCGGTCGTGGCTCCACAGCTGCGGGTCGCCGGCCACCGGGTGGCGGCCGAGGTCGACCAGGATCGCGCCGGTCGAGGCGGCGACGCGGCGCAGGACCTCGTTGAAGGCCCGGACCCGGGGCGTGAGGCGCCCGGCGAAGGGGATGACCCGCTCCAGGTCGGGCAGGGTCAGCGTCAGCACCGTCGCGCCGGCGCCGACCAGCGCGCGCTGGATGTATTCGACGTCGCGGCCGACCTCGTCGGCGTCGAAGGCCGGCCGCATGAGATCGTTCATCCCCGAGAAGGCGGTCGCGATGTCGGGCCGCAGCGCCAGCGCCGCGTCGAGCTGTTCGTCGCGCACCCGGCGGGTCTTCCGTCCGCGCACGGCCAGGTTGGCGTAGAGCAGGGGACCCTGGGCCGCGGCGAGGCGCTCGGCGAAGCGGTCGGCCCAGCCGCGGTAGCCGCCGCGGCCGTCCGGGTCGTCGAGGCCCTCCGTCGAACTGTCGCCGATCGCGACGTAGCGCCGGTACCGCCGCATCACCGCCGGCCGCCGTCGGCGATCATGCGGGCGGCCACTTCCTTGACCAGCTTCGCCGCGACCTGCGCCGTGAGGCCGGCGACGTCCTGCCGCGGGTTGTACTCCACGATGTCGGCGCCCACCAGCGTGCCGCCCAGGCCCTGCACGATGCCGAGCACGTCGCGCACGCTCAGCCCGCCCGGCTCGCGGTGCGAGACGCCGGGCGCGAAGGCCGGGTCGAGCCCGTCGAGGTCGAGCGAGAGGTAGACCGGACCGCGCACCACCGGCCGCTTGCCCGCGGCCCAGGCCCGCATGTCCACCACCTCGACGCCGAACCGGTCCGCCTGGTCCCGCTGGTGCGCGTTCATGGCGCGGATGCCGACCTGCACCAGCCGGGAGGCAAGGCCCTCCTCGAGGATGCGCGCGAACGGGCAGGCGTGCGAGAAGCGGTCCCCGTCGAAGCGGTCGTACAGGTCCGGGTGCGCGTCGACCAGGACGATGGTCGTCCCGGGGTGGCGGCGGTGCACGGCGCGCATGACGGGGTAGGTGACGGAGTGGTCGCCGCCGAGGGCCAGCGGGCGGGCGCGCAGTCCGATGAGCCCGGTGACGGCCGATTCGATGCGCTCGCGGGCCTGGGCGGCATCGCGCGCGTCCGCCAGCGGCACGTCGCCGCCGTCCTCCAGCGGGCCGGCGCCGAGGTCGCGCAGGTCCTCGGACCAGAGGTTGCCGCCCGGCGAGCGGAGCGCGGCGCGGATCAGCGGCGGCGCCTCGGCCGGGCCGCGCAGGAAGCTGGAACTGCCGTCCCAGGGCAGGCCGAGGAGCCGTGGCGGCGTGGTCTCGGGCGCGTCCGTCATCGATCGAGTATCGCACGGCCGGGGCCGCTCTGCCACGCCGCCGCGGCCGACCGGGGTGCCCGCGCGCCCCGGACCACCGTATGTTCGACGCGTGCGCCCACAGCTCTCCCTGGTCCGCTCCGCGGCGGTGGCCGGCCTCGTCGCGTTCGGCGCGGCGGCGTCCGCCGGCTCGGCGCGCGCCCAGCGGCCGGGTCCGACCACGACCCTGCGGGGCGCCGTGGTCGCCGCCGAGGACGGCGCCCGCGTCCCGTTCGCGGTCGTGATGCTCGAGCCGGGCTTCGGCCGGCGGTTCTCCGACGGCGACGGCCGCTTCTTCTTCGCGGGCGCCCCGCCGGGAACGGTCCGGCTGTCGGTCCGCCAGGTCGGCTATTCGCCGTTCGACACCACGATCACGCTGACGGCGGCCACGCCGCCGCTGCGCGTCGAGCTGCGCCGCATCGCCGTGAGCCTGACGGCGGTGACGGTCACGGCCAGCGGTCCCTGCACCAACCCGGGCGTCCCGGACCGTTCGCGCGACCCCCAGCTGGCCGAGGTCTTCGCGCAGCTGCGCCAGAACGCCGAGCGGTTCCGCCTGCTGGCCGACCAGTATCCGTTCCGTTATCGCATGGCCCGGGAGTTCGCGGTCGAGGAGGCCTCCGGCGCGCGCCGCGCCACGACCGACACGCTGACCCTGCTGAGCAGCGCGCGGTGGCCCTACGCGCCGGGCCGCGTGGTCACGCCGGATCCCGACATCGCCGACAGCCGGATCGTGCACCTGCCGGTCCTGGCCGACCTGGCCGACAGCGTGTTCCACGCCACCCACTGTTTCCGGCTGGCCGGCCTCGAGTCGTTCGTCGACGACGGTCCCCTGCTGGTGCGGCTCGACTTCCGCGCCGCCGAATCGCTGCGGGACCCCGACGTCGACGGCTCGGCCTGGCTCGACCCCGACACCTATCAGCTGCGGCACGTCCGGGTCTCGCTGACCCGGCTGGCGCGCGCGGCGCGGGGTGTCCGGGAGTGGACGGCCACGACCGGCTTCCGCGAGGTCGTGGCGAACGTCGCGGTGCCGACGAGCATCAGCGCCGTGACCGCCTACGATGCCAGGCGCTACGCAGGGCGCGGCCGGGCCGACGTCGGGCGCACCGAGGACCAGCGGCTGATCGGCGTCGAGTTCCTCCGCACGCCGCCCGCCGCGTCGCGGGATTCCGCGCCGTGACGCCCGGCGCCGCCCGTCGCGCCGCGGCCGCCGCGTGCCTGGTGCTGGCGTCGTGCGGCGGCGGCGCCGGGCGCGACGCCGGGGCGCCGGCCGACTCCGTGGCGGCCGTGACGGGCGCCGGGCCGGCGTGGCGCGGGGTCTACAGCCGTGACCGGGACGCGCACGGGTTCCGGCTCTGCGGCGACCGCTTCATCCTCCCGGTCGAGACCTCGCCGTCCCTGCTGGCCAGTTTGGATGCCAAGGTGGACTTCCAGGCGCCGCGACCCACGACCACCGTGTTCGTGCAGCTGCGGGGCGACACGGCCCGGGCCCCGGGAGGGAACTTCCTGTTCCGGGTCACGGCGGTCGATTCCTCGCGGGCGCTCCGACCGGGCGAATGCGCGGCGGCGCGCGCGCCGTCGCCGCCCGCGCCGCCGGCTGCCGAGGTCGCCGCGGCGATCCGCGCGGCGCTGGGGCCGGACTCGGCGCTGGCGCGCGGCGCGCGGGCCGAGGCCGTGTGGCTCAACGGCGACGAGCTGGGCGACCTGCTGGTCCTCGTCCGCGCGCCGGCGGCCTGCAACCCGGGCGGCTGTACCCTCCTGGCGCTCGAGGCCGCCTCGACCGGTTATCGCCTGGTCGGCAGGACGACGTCGGTCCGCGCCCCGGTGGAGGTCCGGCCCGAACTGACCGACGGCTGGAACGACGTCACCGTCCGGGTGGGCCAGGGCGTGTACGGCGACCGCCTGGTGGTGCTCCGGTACGGCGCCCGTGGCTACCCGTCGGATGCCGCGCTCCAGCCGGATGCCCGGCCGTCCGAGGCCCCCGGCCGCCTGGTGTTCCGCCCGTGACCGGGAGTGTGACGTGCGCCCTTGCGGGCCGGGACGCGGCCCCTTTCCTTGAGGGAGGCCGCGCGACGCCGGCCCGCCGCACCGACCCGCGATCCACCCGGGAGACCCGATGACCGATCGCCGTCTGCTGTCCGCCGTGATCTGCAGCGCCGCGCTGGCCGCGGCCGGCCTGCTGGCCGCGCAGGCGCGGACCGCGCCGGCCGCTCCGGCGGCGGCCGCCGCCGAGGACCGGGCGCTCTGGCGCGGCATGCAGAGCGTCCGGACGGAGTGCCGGGCCGCGACCCAGTACCTGGTGTGGCAGTGGAACCGCTACGCCCGGGCCGGCGCCGTGCCGCGCGAGTCGCCGCTGTTCGCCTTCGCCAACGCCGGCGTCCCCCAGGGTCTCGCCGACCTCGCCGTCGGCGTGCAGCACAACCCGCAGGCCGTCGGCGTCTACCGCAGCTGCGCGGCGGCGACCAGCGTGGAGTACCTGATGTACGTGGCCGCGACGGCCTCCGACCGCACCTGCGACATGGCCGCCGCGAACACCAACCTGCTGTGGCAGAAGCAGAACGCGCTGGTGTCGCTCAACGAGGCCACGCGCCTGTGGCGCTCGGCCCGCGCCGCCAAGACGGTGGCCGACGAGAATGCCGGCATTCTCCGGGCCATGAAGGAGATGTACACGGCCGTGCGGCACAATCCGACCGCCGGCGCCGTGTATCGCGCCTGCTTCCGGGACCGGCCGGAGGACCTCATGGAGGCGATCCGGCTGCTGCTGGACGGCTGAGCACGGGTCCGGCATGGACGACGCGGTCCGGCCGCCGGACGAGGCAGATCTTCACGGCGAACTCTCCCGCTCGAGTTCGCTGCTCCGCGCGACCCTCGAGTCCACCGCCGACGGCATCCTGGTGGTGGACCGCGAGGGTCGCATCGTCCTGTTCAACCGCCGGTTCGCCGACATGTGGCGCATCCCGCAGGCCGTGCTCGCCCAGCGGGATGACGAAGCGGCCCTGGCCTGGGTCGTCGACCAGCTGCGTGAACCCGACGCCTTCCTGAGCAAGGTCCGCGAGCTCTACGCCGACCCGGACGCCTCCAGCCACGACATCCTGTACTTCAAGGACGGCCGGGTGTTCGAGCGGTACTCCCAGCCCCAGGTGGTCGAGGGCCGGAGCGTGGGCCGCGTCTGGAGCTACCGCGACGTCACCGAGCACCGGCTGGCCGAGTCGGCCCTGCGCGAGAGCGAACACCGCTCGCGGGCGCTCATCGCGAACAGTTCCGAGGGCATCGTCACCTTCAGCGCCGACGGCGCGATCCTCTGGGCCAACTCGGCGGCCGGCCGCATGCTCGACCTGCACCTCGGGGCGGTCCGGGGGCGTTCGATGCTCGACTTCGTCCATCCGGAGGACCGCGCCGCGGTCGCGGGCGCCCTCCGGGAGGTGGTGGCCACGCCGGGCCTGCGGGTGGCGATCCGGGCGCGCTGCAGCGGCGGCGGCGGCGCCTGGTCGGTGCTCGAAGGCGCCCTGGTCAACCTGCTCGACGAGCCGGGCCTGCACGCCGTCGTGATCCACTTCCGCGACGTGACCGAGAGTCTCGCGCTCCAGGAGCAGCTGGCGCAGGCGCAGAAGATGGAAGCGGTCGGCCGGCTGGCGGGCGGCATCGCGCACGACTTCAACAACCTGCTCACCGCCATCGTCGGCCATGTCGAACTGCTGAAGGACGACCTGCCCGCGGGCAGCCAGGCCCTCGAGGACATCGCCGAGATCGAGACCGCGTCGGCCCGGGCGACCGCGCTCACCCAGCAGCTGCTGGCCTTCAGCCGGCGGCAGGTGCTGCAGCCCAGGGTGCTCAACCTCGACACCGTGGTGGAGGGGATGCGCCGCCTGCTCGAGCGGCTGATCGGCGAGCACGTCCGCTTCGAGTTCGCCGGCGGCGCCGCCGGCCACGTGCGCGCCGACCCGACCCAGCTCGGCCAGGTGCTGCTCAACCTCGCGCTCAATGCCCGGGACGCCATGCCGAAGGGCGGGACGCTGCGGGTGGCCACGGCGGACCGGGTCCTCGACGAATGGCAGGCGCGCCGGCTCCCGGGCCTCACGGCCGGCAGCTGGGTGGTGCTCACGGTGACCGACACCGGGGCCGGCATGGACGAGGCGACCCGCCTGCGGGCGTTCGAGCCGTTCTTCACAACCCGGCGCAACGGCACGGGCCTGGGCCTGTCGACGGCCTACGGCATCGTCCAGCAGAGCGGCGGGCACATCCTGCTCGAGAGCGAGCCGGGGCAGGGCGCCACCTTCCGGATCTTCCTGCCGCGGGTCGAGGGCCTGGCCGAGGTCACGCCGGTGCCGGGTCCGGTCGCGATGCCCGCCGACGGGTCGGAGACGGTGCTCGTGGTGGAGGATGAGCCGGTGGTCCGGGAACTGGCCGCCCGGGTCCTGCGCCAGCGGGGCTACACGGTGATCGAGGCCGACGGGGGCGCGGCGGCCATCGCCGCCGCGGGCCAGCACCGGGGGCCGATCCAGCTGCTGCTGACCGACGTGGTGATGCCGGACCGGACCGGGCCGGCGGTGGCCGAGGCCCTGCGGCGCCAGCGCGCCGAGCTCCGCGTGCTCTACATGTCCGGCTATTCGCCCGAGACGCTCATCGAGCAGGGCGTGCTGACCAGGGGCGCGGCGCTCATCCAGAAGCCCTTCGCGCCGCTGGCGCTGGCGGCCCGGGTCCGCGAAGCGCTCAGCGGAGCGCCGGCCGTCGCGCCCTGAGGCGCCCGGCTCCTCACCGTTCCGTCAGCGCCGGCGCGCCCGGGTGTTCCAGCGGCAGACCGCCGAGCTGTCGGCCACGGCGTCGCGGGCCTGGGACGCGATGCGGACCTGCTCGCGCGTCCGGAAACTGATGGGCGCCGAGGCGCGGTAGTCGCGGCCGCCGCGCCGGATATCGAGGATCCCCAGCTCGAACGGCAGGTGCTGGGCCCAGGCAAGGGTCAGCTGGCGGGTCGGGACCAGCAGGCCGCCGGCCGAGACGCTGTCGCCGTCGATCGCGGTCACCGTGTCGCCCGCGAGCACGTTCGTGGCGCGGTACGGCGAATCGTCGGCCAGCCAGGCCACCACGGCCCGGTGGCGGGCCACGCCCACCAGGACCAGGCCGGGGTTGGGCGCCGCCCGGCAGGCGTCGAGCGGGATCGAGTCGAGCGCCGCGGCGAGCACCGGTGCGAAATCGGTGAGCGTCGGGTACGTATCGCGGGCGCCTTCGTAGCGCGTCAGCGCGTCCTCGAACCACGGCACCAGCGACATGCCGGCGTTGAGCGCGTCCGACCGCGCCGCCCAGGTGACCGTGGGGCTGGTCTGGACCAGCATGCGGATGGTCACGGCGCGGGCGAGCTGTTCCTCGATGATGTCCTCCCAGAACACCCCGTCGTACCCGCGCTTGGCCATCTCGGGTTCGAGCGCCTGCTTGAGCCGCCAGCCGTGATCGAGCAGGGCCGGCGAGGCGTCCAGCATGCGGCGGACCACCGCGTGCGCCATCTGGTGACCGAGCGCCAGCCAGATGTAGCTCGGCGAGCGGAAGGACCGTGTCGGGAACACGGCGTCGGGGACCAGGAAGATGCGCCGCTCGGGCCCCAGGTGCCGCGCCGGGTCGATCGGCGGCGTGGTGTTGCCCGGCGTCAGGGTGCGCGCGAGCGTCACGTCGAAGCGCAGGTCGTCGTAGCCGCTGTAGGCGGCGAGCGCGCTGTCGAGCGACTTCGACGTGCTGAGCGCCACGTAGACGTCGGCCAGGTCGCGCCGGCGGGCATCGGCGCTCACGTTCTCGAGGGCGACGGGCGCCAGCCGCGGGGCGAACGACCGAACGGAATCGAGGAAGGCCTCCACGCCGGCGCGCACCCGCTGGTTGCCGCTGAAACAGCGGCGGACGCCCCGGGCCGGCGAGCCGCAGGCGCTGTCGGACGCGCCGGGGGTGCCGTAGGTCTCCAGCAGGAGGCTGATCGGGACGGCGCCCATGGCGCGCGCGGCGTCGAAGACCGGTGCCCCCAGTTCGCCCCCGAGCGCCTCGAGCCAGTGGCGTACCGGGCCGCGGGGCGCGACGCGGGCGCTGTCGGCGAGCTGGTACACCACGCCGGCGGCGTCGAGCAGGGAGTCGGTGCGGACCACCGTGCGGCCCAGCGTGAACGTGGTGGTGCCGGGCGGCAGGTCGGTGCCGCAGGCGCCGACGAGCGCGAGGACGGGCAGGAGCCTGAGGTGTCGCATGCGGTTCCGCATGCGGTTCAATGTAGGGCGGGACGATGACAAACCGCTAACGGCCCGATGACGGCCTGGTGTCGGCCTAGTGGCGGAACTGCCGGACGCCCGTGAAGACCATCGCCATGTCGTGCTCGTCGGCGGCGGCGATGACCTCGGCGTCGCGGACCGAGCCGCCCGGCTGGATGATCGCCCGGACGCCGGCCCGCGCCGCGGCGTCCACGCCGTCGCGGAACGGGAAGAACGCGTCGGAGGCGAGCACCGTGCCGGCGGTCTCGTGCCCGGCCTCGCGCGCCTTGTGCACCGCGAGCATGGTGCTGTCCACCCGGCTCATCTGCCCGGCCCCGATGCCCACCGCGGCGCAATCGCGCGCCAGCAGGATCGCGTTCGACTTGACACTGCCGACGACGGCCCAGGCGAACCGCAGGTCGGTCATCTCGGCCGAGTCCGGCGCGCGCCGCGTGACCACCTTCCAGTCGGACTCCGCGGCATCGTACCGGAGCCGCTCCTGGACCAGGAACCCGCTGCGCACGCGCTTGAAGTCGAGCGCCTGGTCGTCGCCCCGGGGGACCTCGACCAGCCGCAGGTTCTTCTTGGTCGTCAGGATCTCGATCGCCTCGGGGTGGAAGCGGGGGGCCACGACCACCTCGACGAACTGCTCGGCCAGGACCTTCGCCGTCTCCGCGGTGACCACGGTATTGAAGCCGATCACCGAGCCGAAGGCCGAGACCGGGTCGGTCGCCAGCGCCCGGCGGTAGGCCTCGAGGGCGTTGACGCCGACCGCGATGCCGCAGGGCGTCGTGTGCTTGATGATGGCGCAGGCCACCTCGCGCTCGAACGGCGCGATCGCCGTCAGGGCGGCATCGACGTCGAGCAGGTTGTTGAAGGACAGTTCCTTGCCGCCGAGCTGGGTGAGCGAGGCCAGGCCGCCGACCTCGCTGGTGTGGTAGAAGGCCGCCCGCTGATGCGGGTTCTCCCCGTACCGCAGGGTCTGCATCCGTTCCAGCACCAGCACCAGCGTCGGCGGCAGGTCGCCGGTGGCGCCGGTGCCGCCCGACATCCACGAGGCGATCGCCCCGTCGTAGGCCGCCGTGTGGGTGAACGCCTTGGCGGCGAGCTCGCGGCGCAGGGCGGGTGTCATGCCGCCGTGGCGCAGGGCCTCGAGCACCCGGCGGTAGTCCATCGGGTCCACCACGACGGTCACCGCGTCGTGGTTCTTGGCCGCCGAGCGGAGCATCGACGGCCCGCCGATGTCGATCTGCTCGATGGCCTCTTCCGGGGTCACGTCGGGCCGGGCGACCGTCTCGCGGAACGGGTACAGGTTCACGGCGACCAGGTCGATCGGCGCCCAGCCGGCGGCCGCCAGTTCCTTGAGGTCGCCCGGAACGTTGCGGCGCGCCAGGATGCCGCCGTGCACGGCCGGGTGCAGGGTCTTCACCCGGCCGTCCATCATCTCGGCGAAGCCGGTGACCTGCTCGATCGGGGTCACCGTCACGCCGCCCTTGACCAGCGTGTGCGCCGTGCCGCCGGTGGAGACGACCTCGTACCCCAGGGCGACCAGGCCGGCGGCGAACTCGACGGCGCCCCGCTTGTCGGAGACCGAGATGAGCGCGCGCGGCATCAGCGGCCGCCCGTCGGCGCGGGGTCAGGCAGGCAGGAGAGCGGCATCGAAGTCGGGTTCCAGGATGTTGGACAGGACGAAGGCGTCGGCCGCGGCGCGCAGGCCGGGCACGGCGGTCGGGGCCGATGCGAGGCGCCGGCACGCCGCCTCGACCACCGCGGGCAGCAGCCGGTGCTCGAGCGCGAGCACGCGGGCGGCCAGCGTGGCGGCGTCGTCGCCGGGCCGGACCGGCACCGGCCACTGGGCGAGGATCGGGCCGTGGTCGTAGTGCTCGTCGACCAGGTGGACGGTGGCGCCGGTGACGGTCGCGCCGCTCGCCAGCACGGCCTCGTGGACCCGGCGCCCGTACATGCCGGGGCCACCGAACGCCGGCAGCAGCGCCGGGTGGATGTTCAGGATGCGCCCGCGGAACGTCTCCACCACGGCGTCCGGGACCTTGCGCAGGTAGCCGGCCAGCACCACCAGCTGGATGCCGGCCGCCGCGAGCCGTCCCAGGATGAAGGGGGCGTCCTGGCCGTCGGCCGACGTCACGGCGGTCTCGATGCCGGCCTCGCGGGCGCGCGGCAGGGCGCCCGCCTCGGCGCGGTTGCTCAGCACCAGCGCGACCCGGCCGGCGGAGCCGTCGGCCGAGGTCCGCGCCAGCAACGCCTGGAGATTGGAGCCGTGGCCCGAGACCAGCACGGCGATGGGGACGGGAGGCACCGTGGGAAGATACCCGCGGACGGCCGGCGCCGCACGGAGCCGTCGGGCCGGCGCGGCGCCGGACGGAAACACGCCGGGGCCCGTGTCGCCACGGGCCCCGGCATGGTTCCCCGGATCCGGGGGGACTAGCGCAGTGTCAGCGTGTAGATGCCGGCGCGCCGCTCGTCGCTGAAGTTGTTCACCACGATCTGGTACTCGCCGGTCGCCGGCAGGGTGAACACGATCCGGGCGTCGAGATCGCCGAGCGAGTCGTCGTCCTCGGCGAGCCGGTTGCCGGGCGCGTCGAGAAGCTGGAGGTAGGTGTCGAACTCCTCCGAGCGCAGCTCGATGGTGACCGACTGGCCGGCGGTGCCCTGGAAGGTCCACACGTCGGCCCAGGTCCCGTCGTTCATCTGCTGGTCGCCGGTCTCCAGGCGGCCGCGCACCGTGGTGCCCATGCGGATCCGGCCCACCTGCCCCGGCGCGGGGATCGAGCCGCTGATCACCGTCGGGTCTTCCGCGGGCTGGGGCATGGTCGCGCCCGGCATGGCCTGGGGGGCCGGCTGGAGCGTGGGCTGCGCCATGGGCGTCGGCTGTGCCATCGGCACCGGCGTGGGCATCGGCGTCGGCTGGTTCATGGCCACGGTGGGCGCCATGGACTGGACCTGGAGCGTGTAGGTGCCGGGCGTGGTGCTGGCGGTGTACGTCGTGACGGCCAGCCGGTACATGCCCGCCATGGGGCAGGTGTAGTTGATCCGCGCGTTCAGCCCCTCGCCGGTATCGTCGTCACGGGCCACCGTGTTGCCCGCGGGGTCGAAGACCAGCGCGTAGTTGTCCCAGGTGGACAGGATGTCCATCTGGAACGGCTGGCCGGCGGCGCACTGGAAGTTCCACAGCTGGGTCGGCTTGCCGTCCCACCGGCCGTCCATGCTCGTGAGGTTGCCGGTGACCTGCTGGTTGGCGCCGATGGTGCCCATCTGGGTCGGCCCCGCCATCGTCTGGCCCATCGGCTGGGGGGTGTTCATGGCCACGGGGGCCGAGCCCATCAGGGACAGCGAGAAACTCCCGTACAGGTCGGAGCGGTACGCCTTGGCGATGATGCGGAACACGCCGGTCATGCCGAGCGTGGCGACCAGGCGCGAATTGGTGCCGCCGCCGCCGTCGTCGTCGCGCCCGACCTCGTTGCCCATCTGGTCCTGCAGGATGATGTAGGTGTCGAACTGGGACGATGCCATCAGGATCGTCACCGTCTGGCCGGCCTGCCCCATGAACGTGTAGGCGTTGTAGCGCGCGCCGTCGGACCACTGCGGACTGCTGACCGTGAGGACGCCGTTGAGCGACGTGCCCATGCCGATGGGCTGCTGCGCCTGGGCGCTGGAGCCCGCGGCAGCGATGCCCGCCGCCAGCATGAGGCTCGCGATGTGCTTCGGATACGCGCGGGACATCGAGACCGACCTCCTCCAAGGGGCGCTGGGTTCCGACGGCCCGGGAGGGCCGTTCGGGGGAATATGCGGGTGCGTCCGGACCACAGCAATAGCATGGAGCGTGCCTTCGGCGTGACCGGGATCACGCATCCGGCGCCCCGATGATGCGGGCCGCTTCCCGGAGGTCCGGCACCACCGGGAAGTCCTGCTCCGCCGCCGCTTCCACGTCGTCGTCCGCCGGCGCGCGGTTCACCAGGATGCCGCGGCCGCCGAGCGTCACGGCCGGCGCGAGGTCGCGCCAGCGGTCGCCGAGATACCAGGAACGCTTGAGGTCGATGCCGTGCTCGCGCGAGGCGTCGCGGAACAGCTTGGCGGCCGGCTTCCGGCAGTAGCAGGCGCCGCCGACGTCGGGATGATGCGGGCAGAAATAGGTGCCCAGCAGGCGGACGTCGTGGGCCGCCAGCAGGTCGGCGAGCCGGCGCGTCACGGCGTGATAGGCGTCTTCGCCGAACAGGCCGCGGGCGATGCCGGACTGGTTGGAGACCACGATGAGCGGCCAGCCGGCCTTGCTGAGCGCGGCGAGCCCGGCGGCGGCGCCGGGGAGCAGGGCCACCCTGGCCGGTTCATGCAGGTAGCCGGGGTCGGCGACGATGGTGTTGTCGCGGTCGAGGAACACCGCTCCCCGTCTCACGTCAGCGCCTCCCTGACCGCCCGCACCAGGTCCTCGTCGTCGCCGGGGAGCAGGGCCCGGACGTCGAGCACGACCTGCCCCTGCTGGACGACGCCGATGACCGGGACGGCCGCGCGGCGCAGCCGCGCGGCCAGCTCGCCGGCCGGCGGCGCGTCCGGCGCCAGCGCCACGCCCCGGCTCTCCAGCGTGACGCCGGGGAACGCGCCGCCGCCGACCGCGGCCCGCGTCGCGACCACGGCGGC
>CAZJZC010000057.1:0-13907 GCA_964550365.1 uncultured Gemmatimonadales bacterium
GCGCCGTGGGCATGGCCGAGTGGACGCCGTACTGCCGGGCCTCGTAGCTGGCCGAGGTCACCACGCCGCGGCCCGAGGCCGAGCCGCCGACGATGAGCAGGGGCGCCCGGCCGGCGCCCTCGGGGTCCACGAGGCGCGCGACCGAGACGTAGAAGGCGTCGGCATCGGCCAGGAGGATGCGGCGGGTCATGTGCCGGGCCGGCTCCCCGCCCCGGACGGGCGCCATGGAGCAGGCGTGAGGGCGGTGGGTGGCACGTGCCGGGGCATGCATGCAATAGAATGCACCGCGCCCGAAAGGGCACGTCGCGCGACGTTCCGCCTGCGTACTTCCGGAGTGCGAAACGACCATTGACTCGGCTCGACCGCCGAGCGGACATTGTGCGCATGGCACCGGCCCCGGGGCCGTACACGGTCGAGATGTGGGAGCAGATCCCCGACGACGGCAACCGCTACGAGTTGCTCGACGGGGAGCTGATCGTCACGAACGCCCCCATCCCGCGGCACCAGCTCGTGGTCCTGCGCCTGTCGGTCGCGCTGCACGCGTACGTCACCGGACACCGGCTGGGAGTGACGTGGCCGGGCGGCGACGTGCACTTCGACCGGTACACCGTGCTCGAACCCGACATCCTCGTCGGGCTCGACCCGGAGCTCGTCCGCCTGCCGTCGTGGAAGGAACTGCCCGACCCCGCGCTGGTGGTCGAGGTGCTCTCGCCCTCGTCGGCCCGCCACGACCGCGGGCGCAAGCGCGAGCGCTACTTCGAGCGCACCGCGGAGTACTGGATCGTGGATGCCGACGCGCGCACGGTGGAGGTCTGGCGCCGCGGCGCCGCGCGGGCCGAGGTGCCGCGCGAGGCCCTGGTGTGGCGGCCGCGGCCGGGCGTGCCGGCGCTGACCATCAGCCTCGCGGAGCTGTTCGCCGGCCTCGAGGGCTGACACCCGCCCGCCCGGTGTCGGCGCCGGCGCACGGCAGGGCCGCGCCGATCAGGCGCTCGCAGGGACCTCCGCCTCGTCCAGCAGGTACTCGAGGACGTCGGCGGCCTGGTACCGCGTGCGGCCCGCCAGGAACGTGCCGATGTGCACCAGGTCATCGCCGCTGGTCACGATCGCCGGCTCGTCGCCGAAGTCGCGGCGCTGTGGATGGCCGGCCGTGGCCAGCAGGGAGTTGCACAGGCAGGTGCGGCCCACCGTGTCGTCCAGCCGTCCGCCCTTCTTCACGTAGGTCTCCTCGGGCTCGCCGGCACAGCGGAACGCCACCGTGCCGGCCGGCGTGACGTACGCCTCGCGCAGGTAGCCCAGGTCGCAGACGCGCTCGCGCGCGACGCCCGCGGCCGGATCGGCCGCCCACTCGACGACCTTGAACGGGTAGCCGGTGGGCGAGGCCCTGAGGTCGGTGCGCACGCGCACCTCGCCGCGGGCCGCGTGGTCGAGCACCGAGTGCTTGAGGTGCCCGGCCATGCCCGACTCCTCGCAGTAGGCGAACAGCGTGCCGACCTGGATGCCGGCGGCGCCCGCGGCGCGCGCCTCGGCGAGGCCGCGCGGGCTCCCGGTGCCGCCCGCCAGCCAGAAGGGCACGCCCAGCTCGCGCACCTTGGCCAGGTCCACCACGTCCTTCTCGCCGTAGATGGGCTCGCCGCGCCCGTCCACCCGGAGTTCGCCGCGCGGCGGCGCGTTGTGGCCGCCCGCCGTGGGACCCTCGATGACGAGCCCGTCCACCCGCCCGGTGGCCTTCCGCACCAGCACGGTGGCCAGCAGGGTGCTCGCCACGATGGGCAGGAACCTCGGGCGCCGGAGCGGCGGCGGCACGCGCTCCCAGTGCTCGCGCGGGTCGAGCCGCAGGACGGGCGCCTCGCCCGCCACCGCCCCGGTCAGCTCGAGCCTGAGTTCGGCCGGCTGGTGCCCGGCCAGCCGGTCGAGCACCGCCGGGATCTCGCGCGGGATGCCCGCGCCCATGAGGACGAAGTCCACGCCGGCCAGCATGGCGCCGTAGAGCGTGGCGAGGGTGGGCGGCTGGATCTTGGTCAGCAGGTTGATGCCGATTGGCCCGTCGTGGCCGGCCTTGGCGAGCCAGACCTCGACGAACGCCGCGAGCATGGTCAGCTGCTGGCGCGTGACGCTCGTCGCCACCTTGTACATCGGCAGGGTGGTGTAGGGCGCGTCGTCCTCGCGCCGCCGCCGCGGGCGCAGGTAGCGCTCCAGGGCCTCCAGCGCGTGCGGCAGGGGGAACTGCGCCGCCGCCTGGCGCATGTGACCGCCCGGATCGCCGTCCTCGAGGCGCCGCACCAGCAGGGTGTCGAGCCCGACGCCGGAGACCACGCCCAGCTGGCCGAGGCGCGAGACCGCCCGCGCCAGGCGCCAGTTGGAGATGCCGGCGCCCATGCCGCCCTGGATGATGAGGGGAAGGGGCCGCTCGTCGGAAGGTGTCATGGTGCCGTCCGTCGCGTGAGAAGGTGGGGAATCGGTCATCCGGCTGGCGGGCGGCGGCGGACGAGTTCGACGAACTCGCCCTCCTGCACGACCACGCCGTCCTGGTTGCGGAGCTCGGCGGCCAGCGTCACCAGGCCGCGGTCGGGTCTCGTCGTCGCGCGCCGCGACGCGACGGAGAGGTGGAGCACCACCCGGTCGTCGGCATGGACCGGCGCGCGGAAGCGCCAGGAGATGCCCGTCAGCGCGATGAGCGTGCCGCGGGTGATCTCCAGCTCGCTCGCCAGCCCGCTCGCCACCGCCAGGCCGAGCACGCCGTGCGCCACCGCCGCCTCGAACCCCGCCGCCCGCGCCGCGTCGTCGTCGAGGTGGATGGGATTCCGGTCGCCCGACAGGTCGGCGAACTCCCGCACGTCGGCCCGCGTCAGCACCCGGACCCGGGAGACGTAGGCCGTCCCCGGCGCGAGGTCTTCGTAGTAGAGCCCGGCGCCCGCCCCCATCACCCACCCCTCTCACCTGGTCCCATCACCCACCCCCCTCACCCACCCCTACCCCTACCCCTTGACTTCCCTAATATGTCACTCCACATTCGCCCGTAGCAAGAGTGTTATATGTCACTTTGCAAACGGACGTATACACTATGACACAGGTCGGGATTCCCGCCCTCCGCTCCCAGGACGTCGTCTTCACGCTCTACGGCGACTACCTGCTCCGGCGCGACGAACCGGTCTGGGTCGGCTCCCTCATCACCCTCCTCGGCCAGCTCGGCCTCTCGCCCATGGCCGTGCGCACCGTGCTCTCGCGCATGGCCCGCAAGGGCTGGCTCACCGTCACCCGCCGCGGCACCCGGAGCTGGTACGGGCTGACGAAGAAGGGCCGGCGCCTGCTCGAGGCCGGGAGCGCGCGCATCTATCGCCGCCCGGCCGAGGTCGCCTGGGACGGCCAGTGGTCGGTGGTGACCTTCTCGATCCCCGAGGAGCGGCGGCGCCTGCGCGACCGCCTCCGCACGCGGCTGGCGTGGCTGGGCTGCGGCCCGTTGTCCAACGGCGTGTGGGTCACGCCGCACGACGTGGCGGGCGAGGTCGGCGAGTTCGCCGCCGAGCTGAGGATCGCCAAGCACCTCCAGGTGTTCCGCGGCGTCCACACCGGCTTCTCCGACACGGCGGCCCTGGTGCGGCAGTGCTGGGACCTCGACGCCCTGAACCGCCGGTACGCGCAGTTCATCGGGCGGTGGAAGCTCGACCTCGAGCAGTGCCGCTCGTGCGGCCTCACCGGCGCCAGGGCCGGCATCCACAAGCCGTGCACCGACCCCTCGGACTGTTTCCGCCGCCGGTTCCTGCTGGTGCACGAGTACCGGACCTTCCCGCTCGACGATCCGTACCTGCCCGCCGCCCTCCTGCCGCCCGACTGGTTCGGCGGCGAGGCCGCGGCCCTGTTCGAGCGCTATCACGACCTGCTGGCCCGGCCGGCCGAGTGGTACGTGGCCGACGTGTGCCGGGACGGCGACGACACCGCCGACGCGGACTGACCGCGCGGCTCCACCAGGAGAACCCGCCATGCGCCCCTTCCCTCCCCGCGATCCCGGGTCTTTCGGCTTCCGCGAGGTGCTGTACGCCAAGGCCGACTGGGTCGCCACGGTGACCATCAACCGGCCGCAGAACCACAACGCCTACAGCACCGACGCCCTGCGCGAGCTGGCCGAGGCGGTGCAGGACGCGTCGTTCGACGACCGGGTGGCCGTCATCGTGGTGACCGGCGCCGGCCACCACGCCTTCTGCACCGGCGGCGACGTGAAGGAGTACCAGGAGGCCTACACGTCCCGGCCGCGCGACTACTGGAAGTACATGGGCCTGTTCCGCGCCTGGATCGAGTCGCTGGTGAACGCCGGCAAGCCGGTGATCGCGCGGCTCAACGGCATGGCGGCGGGCGGCGGCAACGAGTCCCAGCTGGCGTGCGACCTGGCGGTGATGGCCGAGCACGCCTGGATCGGGCAGGTGGGCACGCGGGTGGGCAGTGTGGCCGCCGGCGGCGCCACGCAGTGGCTCCCGATCCACGTGGGGGACCGGCGGGCCCGCGAGATGCTCCTGCTGAACGGCCGGATCCCCGCGCGCCAGGCGCTGGAGTGGGGCCTGGTGAACCGGGTAGTCCCCTCGGTGGTGAAGGACGGCGCCTTCGTCCAGAACGCCACGCCGGAGCAGATCGCCCGGGCGCTGAAGGGCGCCGACGGCTACGGCATCAGCCTGGCGAAGCTCGACGAGGCGGTGTCGGACCTGGTCGGGCAGCTGCTGAAGCAGTTCCCCGAGTGCCAGCGCTACACCAAGCAGCAGGTCAACTTCTGGAAGGAGCTGGCCTGGCACCAGACCATCGGTCACGCCCGCGATTGGCTCTCGACGCACTACACCACGGCCGAGCCGTGGGAGGGCATGCGGGCCTTCGTCGAGAAGCGCCCGGCCGACCACCTCGGCCTGCGCGAGAAGGCGGCCCGCGGCGAGTCGAGCGAGTTCGTCTGGGGCCCGTACGAGTCCGACTGCCCGGCCTGCGGGGCCAGGGGCATCCCGGCGGGGTTCAGCTACTGCGGTGCCTGCGGCGTGGAGCTGGCCGGCCGCGGCGCGCCGGTCGAGGCGGGGGCCCCGTGACCGTGCACCTGGAGCGCGAGGGCGCGCTGGCGCGGCTGGTGCTCGACCGGCCGCCGGTGAACGTGCTCGACATCGCCGCGCTGGAGGAGCTGTCGGGCGCGCTGACGGCCGCGGCGGCCATGACGGGCGTGCGGGTGCTGACGCTGTCGGGGCGCGGCAAGGCGTTCTGCGCCGGCGTGGACGTGGCCGACCACACCGGGGAGCGCGTGGGCCGGATGCTCGACGCCTTCCACGACGTGGTGCGGCACATCATGACCTTCGAGGTGCCGGTGGTGGCGCTGGTCCACGGCGCGGCGCTGGGCGGCGGCTGGGAGCTGGCGCTGGCCTGCGACATCGTGCTGGCGCGCGACGACCTCAAGGCGGGCCTGCCGGAGATCCGCCTCGGCGTGTTCCCGCCGGTGGCCGCGGCCCTGCTGGCGCGGCTGGCGGGCCGCCAGCGGGCCATGGAGCTGGTGCTGAGCGGGCGCACCTTCGGCGCCGCGGAGGCGCAGGCGCTGGGCCTGGTCAGCCACGTGTACCCGGCCGGCGACTTCGGCGCCGCGTCGGCCGCCTACGTGGGCGAGCTGGCGGGCCTGTCGGGCTCGGCCCTGCGGCTGGCGAAGCTGGCCGTGGGCGCCGGCAGTGCCCTGCCCTTCGGCGCCGCGCTCGAGCGGGCCGAGGAGATCTACCGGCTCGAGCTGATGGAGACGCCCGACGCCCGCGAGGGGCTGGCGGCGTTCATGGAGAAGCGGCCGCCGGTGTGGCAGGAGGCCTGACATGACCACGACCGCGACGCCCCGCGCCTTCGACGTGGCCGCCCTGCGGGGCCGGCCGCCGGCCGAGGTGCTGGACGCCTGCCGCGAGCTGGTGGAGGACCCGTCGTTCCCGACGGTCCACGCGTGGAAGGCGACGGGCGGGAAGGTGCTGGGCCACTTCCAGGTCTACTTCCCCGAGGAGCTGGCCCACGCGGCCGGCGTCCTGCCGGTGAAGGTGCGCGGCGCGCCGGTGGACATGCGGCAGGCCGACTCGCACTTCGGCTCGTACCTCTGCTCGGTGCTCCGCAGTTCGCTCGAGGTGGCGCTCGACGGCCGCCTGCCGCTCGACCTGTTCGTGACGCACCCCATCTGCGACGCCGCGCGCAACCTGGCCGGCGTGTTCTCGCGCAACTTCCCCTGGCCGGCGCAGATCCTCTACCTGCCGCAGAACGCCAACTCGGCGCACGCCGCCGAGTACCTGCGGGGCGAGTACGCGCGCGTGCTGGCCGACATCGAGCGGCTGGCGGGCGTGCGGGTGACGGCCGCCGGCCTGCGCCGGTCCATCGCGGTGTTCAACGAGAACCGGCGCCTGCTCCGGGAGCTGTACGCCATCCGCCGCGCGACGCCGTGGCTGCTGGCGGTGGACGAGGCCTGGGTGCTCGTCGCGCTGGCCGGCCTCCTGCCCCGCGAGGAGCACAACGCCCTGCTGGCCGACCTCCTGCCGAGCATCCGCGCGCGCACGGCGCGCCAGCACGACCGCATCCGGGTGGTGTTCGAGGGCGGCTTCTGCGAACAGCCGCCGCTCGACCTGCTCGGCGTGATCGCCCAGTCGTGCTACGTGGTGGACGACGACCTGCTCATCGGCCTGCGGTACCTCACCGACGACGTGGCGACCGAGGGCGACCCGCTGGCCGCGCTGGCCGACGCCTACCTCGAGCACTCGACCTGGTGCCCGGTCCAGCACGACCTGCGCAAGCCCAAGGAGGCGATGCTGGTGGCGCGCATCCGCGGCGCCGGCGCCCAGGCCGCCATCCTGGCCGCGGCCAAGATGTGCGAGCCGGGGCTGGAGGAGCAGGTGGCCTACGCCCGGGCGCTCGACGAGGCCGGCATCCCCTATTTCGTGACCGAGTTCGAGGAGAAGATGTCGGGCTTCGACGGACTCCAGGTCCAGCTCGAGACGTTCGTCGAGAGCATCCTGTTCGACTGAGGGAGACGACGCCATGACCACACCCACGCCGGTCGGACGGGGCGCGCTGGAAGGCGCGGCGCTGATGCGGGACTGGTTCGCCTCGCTCGACGCGGCCGGCCGGCGCGGCGAGCCGGCGGCCTACGTGTTCGTGATGGGGAGCCTGGCCGAGGTCCTGCGGTCCTTCGGCATCCACCTGGTGTTCCCCGAGATCCACGCGCTCCAGACCGCCGTGCGCCACGTGGCGCACGAGTACCTGGGCGCGGCCGAGGACTACGGCTACTCGCCCGACATCTGCGGCTACGTGAAGGCCGACGTCGCCGTCCAGCTCCAGGACGGCCGGCACCCCATGGGGCGCATCCCCAAGCCGTCGCTGGCGCTGGCCACCAACGCCTGCAACACCTACGTGAAGTGGGGCGAGATCTGGGAGCGGTTCTACCGCATCCCGCTGGTCACCATGGACATCCCCGGCTCGCGCACGGCCGCGGGCGGCGCGGCGCCGGGCACCGCGGACTTCGAGCGCGACCGCCGGTACGTCGAGCAGCAGATCCGGGAGCTGATCGTCACCTGCGAGACGCTCACCGGCCGGACGCTCGACCTGGACCGCCTGCGCGAGGTCCTGGGCCACACCAACCGCATGGCGGCGGCGTGGAAGCGGGTGCTCGAGCTGAACCGCGCGCGCCCCGCCCCCTTCAACGCCCTGGTGGACGGCACGGTGTACCTGGGCGTCCTGAACGCCCTGCGGGGCACGGCCGAGGGCGCCGCGTACTTCGAGCGCCTGGTCGAGGAGATGGAGTTCAAGGCCGCCCGGGGCCTCGGCACGATCGCCGAGGAGCAGTACCGCCTGCTGTTCGTGGGCGTGCCGTGCTACCCCATCTTCCGCCGGTTCCACGAGATGTTCGCCGACAAGGGCGGCGTGTTCGTCGGCTCGACCTACCTGTGGTTCGCCGCCGGCGGCCTGGACCTGGGCTTCCAGTACGACCTCGACCGCCCGCTGGAGAGCCTGGCCGAGGGGGTGCTGACCGGCGTGCGCCACGCGGGCGACGCCATGCTGTTCCACGACCGTCACCTGGTGGCGCAGGTGGACGACTTCGAGGCCGACGGCGTGGTCTATCACCCGGTGAAGAGCTGCCGCACGGTGTCCACCAGCCTGGCCTCCAGCCGCAAGGCGCTGATGCGCGAGCGCGACGTGCAGTGCCTGTTCATCGAGTCGGACATGATGGACCGGCGGGTGGTGTCCGAGGCCCAGCTCCGGAACCGGATCGACGCCTTCTTCGAGGGACTCGGCTCCCGGCGGCTGCGGACGGCCGCCGCGGCCGTGTGAGGGGGATGACCATGCGCTACGCAGCCGGCGTGGACGTCGGGTCCACGCAGACCAAGGCGGTGGTGGTGGACGAGGCGGGCCGCATCGCCGGCCGCTCGCTCATCATGACCGGCGCCAACGTGGTGACCGCGGCCCAGCAGGCCTACCAGGCCGCGCTCGACGACGCCGTGGTGCGCGAGGCCGACGTGGGCGTCGTGGTGGGCACCGGCTACGGCCGCTACAAGGTGACCTTCGGCCACCACCAGGTGACCGAGATCAGCTGTCACGCGCGGGGCGCGGCCCAGCTGTTCCCCGGCACCCGCACGGTCCTCGACATGGGCGGCCAGGACACCAAGGCCATCCGGGTCGGGCCCGCCGGCGACGTGCTGGACTTCTGCATGAACGACAAGTGCGCCGCCGGCACCGGCCGGTTCCTCCAGGCCGCCTCGTTCGCGCTGGAGATCCCGCTGGACGAGCTCGGCGGCATCGCGCTGGCGGCCCGCAAGCCGGTGAAGATCTCCACCACCTGCACCGTGTTCGCCGAGTCCGAGGTGCTGGCCTGGGCGGCCAAGGGCAAGAAGGTGGAGGACATCCTGATGGGCGTGCACCGCTCCATCGCCGCCCGCTCGGTGGCCCTGCTCACCCGCGTGGGCGTCGAGCCGGCCGTGACCTTCACCGGCGGGGTGGCGCGCAACCAGGCCATGGTGTCGGAACTCAACGCCATGCTCGGCCTGGAGCTCCGGGTCACCGGGGAATCGCACTACATGGGCGCCCTCGGCGCCGCCCTGTTCGCGCTCGACCGGGTGCGCGCGGGCGAGACGCCGGTGGCCGCGGGAGCGGAGCCATGATCATCACCGCCGGGATCGACGTCGGTTCGACCTACACCAAGGCGGTCCTGCTGGGCGGCGACGGCCGGCTGGCGGCCAGCGTCATGCAGCCCACCGGGTTCCGCCTGGAGCGCGCGGCGCTGGAGGCCTACGAGGCGGCGCTCCGGCAGGCCGGCCTCGCGCGCCGCGACGTCCGCTACATCATCAGCACCGGCGCCGGCCGCTACCAGGCCGCCTACCGCGACCTCCAGGTCACCGACCTCACGGCCCAGGCGCGCGGGGCCCGCTACTTCTTCCCGCGCACGCGCACGGTGCTCGACGTGGGCGGCCAGACCATGAAGGCCAGCCGGCTCGACGAGCGCGGCCGCGTGGCCGCCTTCCGCCTCAACGACAAGTGCGCCGCCGGCACCGGCGCCTTCCTGGAGAAGACGGCCCGCTACCTCGGCTACGGGACCGACCAGATCGGGGCGCTGGCCGCGGGCTCGTCCGACCCGGCGCCCATCTCCGGCGTCTGCGCCGTGTTCGCCGAGTCGGAGGTCATCAACCACGTGAGCGCCGGGCGGCCCCCGGCCGAGATCCTGCACGGGGCCATGGTCTCGCTGGTGACGCGGTGCGTCCAGCTGGTCAAGCGCGTCAAGCTCGAGCAGGAGCTGACGCTGGCGGGCGGCATCCTGCGCTTCCCGACCATGGCCGGCGTCCTGCACGCCCAGCTGGGCGTGCCGGTGAACGTGCCGCCGGAGCCCATGGCGCAGTTCACCGCGGCCATCGGCGCCGCGGTGCTGGCCCACCAGCGCGTCGCCCGGGTGGCGGGCATGCCGATGCCGGTGCCGGTGGCGCCGGGGGTGGCCGCATGAGGGCGGCCGTGCTCCACGCGGCCCACGAGCCCCTGCGGCTCGAGGACATCGCCACGCCGCGGCCGGCGGCCGGCGAGGTGCTGGTCAAGGTGGCCGGCTGCGGCGTCTGCCACACCGACCTGCACTACCTCGACCACGGCACGCCGACCTTCAAGAAGCCGCCCATCGTGCTGGGACACGAGGTGGCCGGCACCGTCGCCGGGCTCGGCGCGGGCGTGAGCCGCCTCGCCGAAGGCGACCGGGTGCTCCTGCCCGCCGTGCTCTCGTGCGGCCACTGCACGCTGTGCCGCACGGGCCGCGAGAACATCTGCGAGAACGGCCAGATGCTCGGCAACCACATCGACGGCGGCTACGCCGAGTTCATCGCGGTGCCGGCGAAGGACGTCTTCCGCCTGCCCGACGACGTGCCGCTGGTGGAGGGCTCGGTCATCGCCGACGCGGTGACCACGCCGTTCCATGCGGTGGTGCGCCGCGGCCGGGTGACGCCGGGCGACTGGGTGGCGGTGTTCGGCTGCGGCGGCGTGGGCCTCAGCATGGTGCAGATCGCCGTCGCCGCCGGCGCCAGGGTCGTGGCGGTGGACGTGAAGGACGCCAAGCTCGGCGCCGCCACCCGCTTCGGCGCCGAGGCGGTGTTCAACGCCGCCGGCACGCCGAAGCTGGACCGCGAGATCCGCCGCGTGACGGGCGGCGCCGGCGTGGACGTGGCCTTCGAGGCCGTGGGCAAGGCCGCCTCGCAGGAGGCCGCGATGGCGTGCCTGCGCACCGGCGGCCGGCTGGTGCTGGTGGGCTACAGCCCCGAGACCCTGCCGCTCAACGCCGGCCGGGTGATGTTCCGCGAGCTGGAGATCGTCGGGTCGCTGGGCTGCCGCCCGGTGGACTACCCGCGCGCCATCGAGATGGTGCGGCGCGGGCAGGTGCGGCTCGCCGACCTGGTCACCCACCGCTTCCCGCTCGAGCGCATCGCCGAGGCGTTCGAGGTCCTGCGGGGCGGCGACGCCATCCGGATCGTGGTGACGCCATGAAGATGACCGACGCCCTGCTGGGCGAGCACGGCGCGTTCTACGCCCAGTTCGACCGCCTGGAGGAGGAGATCCCCCGGACCGCCACGGCCGCCGAGGTGGGCGAGCAGGCGGCCCTGCTGGCCGCGGCGCTGGTCAGCCACGCCAAACTCGAGGACGAACTGCTGTTCGACCGCATGGCCGCCGCCGGGGTGGATCACGGGCTGATGACGTCCATGCTCGACGAGCACCAGCAGATCGCCGACCGGCTGGCGCGGGCCCAGGGCACCGGCGACCTGGAGCGCGGGCGCATGGAACTGCTGGAGGCCGTGGCGCTGGCGCGCGACCACTTCGCCAAGGAGGAGCGGCTGGCCTTCCCGCTCGCCGAGTCCAGGCTCGGCGCGGCGGCGCTGGAGGACCTGGGGCGCGAGTGGGCCCGGCGCCGCGACGTCTGGCTCGAGCCGGCCGCGCCGTGAAGACGATCATCGAGCCGTTCCGCATCAAGTCGGTCGAACGCATCCGCATGACCACGCCGGAGCAGCGCGAGGGGCTGCTGCGCGAGGCGGGCTGGAACGCCTTCCTGCTCCACGCCGACGACGTGCTCATCGACCTGCTGACCGACAGCGGCACGGCGGCCATGAGCGCCGAGCAGTGGGCGGCCATGGCGCGGGGCGACGAGTCCTATGCCGGCAGTGCCTCGTGGTTCCGGTTCGAGCGCGCGGTGAAGGACATCTTCGGCTTCCGGAACATCCTGCCGACGCACCAGGGCCGCGCGGCCGAGCGGCTGCTGTTCGGCGCCCTGTGCGGTCCGGGCCGCGTGGTGCCCAACAACACCCATTTCGACACCACCCGCGCCAACATCGAGGCCACCGGCGCCGAGGCCGTGGACCTGGTCATCCCCGAGGGGCGCACGCCCTCGGCGCCGCACCCGTTCAAGGGCAACATGGACGTCGTCCGCCTGCGCGGGCTGATCGACGAGGTGGGCGCCGGGCGCATCCCCCTGTGCCTGCTCACGGTGACCAACAACTCGGGCGGGGGCCAGCCGGTCTCGCTGGCCAACATCCGCGAGGTCGCGGCCGTGTGCCGTTCGCACGGCATCCCGCTCTATCTCGACGCCTGCCGGTTCGCCGAGAACGCCTGGTTCATCCGGACCCGCGAACCGGGGTACGCCGACCGGGCGCCGATCGACATCGCGCGCGAGATGTTCGCCCTGGCCGACGGCTGTACCATGTCGGCCAAGAAGGACGGTATGGCGAACACCGGCGGGTTCCTGGCGACCAACGACGACCGGCTGGCGCGCCTGGAGACCGAGCAGCTGATCCTCACCGAGGGATTCACGACCTACGGCGGCATGGCGGGGCGCGACCTCGAGGCCGTCGCGCTGGGCCTGTACGAGGCGCTGGAGGAGGACTACCTGCGCTACCGCATCACCTCGACCGGCTACCTCGGCACCCACCTGGCGGGCGCCGGGGTGCCCATCGTCGAGCCGCCGGGCGGCCACGCCATCTACCTCGACGCCGCGGCGTTCTTCCCCTGGATCCCGCCGCACGAACTGCCGGGCCAGGCGCTGGTGGTGGAGCTGTACCGCGAGGCGGGGATCCGCAGCGTCGAGATCGGCACGCTGATGTTCGGGCGGCCCGGCGCCGGCGGCGCGGACGATACCCCGGCGGCGATGGAACTGGTGCGCCTGGCCATCCCCCGCAGGGTCTACACCCAGAGTCACGTGGACTACGTGGTGGAAGCCGTGCTCAACGTGTGGGCGCGGCGCGACGGCGTGCAGGGATTCCGGATCGTCGAACAGGCACCGTCGTTGAGGCATTTCACGGCGAAGATGCAGCGGGTAGGGGTAGCGGTAGGTGAGAGGGGTAGGGGTAGGTAAGGGGGGTGGGGGTAGGGGTAGGGGGGTAGGGGTAGGGATAGGGGTGGGGGTCGGGATAGGGGTGCGGTGGGATAGGTGACAGGGGGTGATAGGGCATCATCACCCATCACCCATCACCCCTCACCCCTCACCCCTCACCCATCACCCCTCTCACCTCTCACCTCTCACCTCTCCGTATCCCTACCCCTCTCACCTACCCCCACCCCTACCCCGGGCCGTTCTCACACTCGCACCCCGCTCCCCCGTCCCGCCTCACACCTCACACACCGCCACCGCTTCACGCAGGCCGACGAGCGGATCGCGGGTCGGCACGAACTCGTGCGCGACATAGCCGGCGAACCCGCCGTCGGCGAGGGCCCGCGCGATCGCGCGGTAGTTGAGTTCCTGCGTGTCGTCGAGTTCGTGCCGGCCCGGCACGCCGGCGGTGTGCACGTGGCCGATGTGGCGCGCGTGGCGCCGCAGGGTGGCGATGACGTCGCCTTCCATGATCTGCATGTGGTACACGTCGTACAGCAGTTTGAACCGCGGCGAGCCGACGCCGTCGGCCACCGCGACGCCGAAGGCGGTGGTGTCGGCGAAGTGGTCGCGGTGGTCCACCCTGCTGTTGAGCATCTCGAGGAAGATGGTGACGCCCTCCTGTTCGGCCAGCGGCATGGCGCGGCGCAGCAGCGTCACGCAGTTGGCGACGCCCTCGGCGTCGGAGCGGCCGCGGCGGTTGCCGCTCAGCACGATGACGTTCGCCACGCCGGCGGCGCGGGCGCGCGGGATGACGTCCTCCAGTTCGCGCATGATGACGTCGTGCATCGGGGGGTCGGCGATGCCGGCGGTGAGGAAATCGCGCCGGCGTGAGGTGTTGCCCATCGAGCAGGCCAGGCCGGCATCGCGCGCCACCGGCCATTCGTCGCTGTTCAGCAGGTCCACCGCTTCCAGGCCCATGCCGCGCGCGGCGGCGCAGAAGGCCGGCAGGGGGATGGCGGCGAACGGCCAGCGGCAGACCGACTGGCGCAGGCGGCCGGGCCCGGGCCGGGCGCCGCCTTCGCGCGGGCCGCCGCGGGCCGCCGGCGGCGCG
>CAZJZC010000058.1:0-13755 GCA_964550365.1 uncultured Gemmatimonadales bacterium
CGCTGTCGCACGCCCGCTTCGGCATCGGCGTGGCGAGCGGCACCGACGGCCTGCTGGTGCCGCTCAAGGCGCTCGACCTGAAGCCCGGTGACGAGGTGATCACCTCGCCGTTCACGTTCTTCGCGACGGCGGGCGCGATCCACAACGCCGGCGGGACGCCGGTCTTCGTGGACATCGACCCGGCGACCTACAACCTGGACCCGGCCCAGGTCGAGGCGGCGCTGACGCCGCGCACGCGGGCGATCCTCCCGGTGCACCTGTACGGCCAGATGGCCGCGCTGGAGCGGCTGATGCCGCTGGCCCAGGCCCGCCAGCTGGCGGTCATCGAGGACGCCTGCCAGGCGATCGGGGCGCGCCGGAGGATCGGCGGCGACTGGCGCACCGCGGGGGAGCTGGGCACCGCGACGAGCTTCTCGTTCTTCCCGTCCAAGAACCTGGGCGGCTGGGGCGACGGCGGCATGATCGTGACGTCGGACGAGGCGCTGGAGCAGCGGATGCGGCGCCTGCGCACCCATGGCGGCGCGAAGATGTACCACCACGACGAGGTGGGCATCAACTCGCGGCTCGACGCGCTCCAGGCGGCGGTGCTGCTGGCGAAACTGCCGTACCTCCAGCAGTGGAGCGAGGCGCGCCGCGCCAACGCCGCCTGGTACTCCCGGGCGCTGGCCGGCGTGGGCGGCGTCCGGACGCCGGCGACCGATCCGGCCAACGAGCACATCTTCCACCAGTACGTCATCGAGGCCGATCGCCGCGACGCGCTGCAGGCGCATCTCAAGGCGCAGGGGGTGGGCACGGCGATCTACTACCCCGTGCCGCTGCACCTCCAGCCGTGCTTCGGCCATCTGGGGTACCGGGCGGGCGCGCTCCCCGTGTGCGAGGCGGCGGCGCACCGGGTGCTGGCGCTGCCGGTCTACCCGGAGATGACCGAGGCCCAACGGGAGCACGTGGCGGGCGCCATCCGCGCGTTCTACGGCGCGTGAGCCGCCTCAAGGTCGGCGTCATCGGCGCGGGCGCCTGGGGCCGCAACCACGTGCGCACGCTGGCGGGACTGCCCGGCGCCGACCTGGTCGCCGTCTGCGACGCGAGCGCGGCGGTGCGCGAGAAGATGGGGCGGCAGTTCCCGGCGGTCCGGTTCACCGACGACGTCGCGCAGCTGCTCGACGCGGTGGAGGCGGTGGTCGTGGCGACCCCGGCGATCACGCACGCCGACGTGGCGCGGCAGGCGATCGCGGCGGGGGTGCCGGTCCTGGTCGAGAAGCCGATGGCGCTGTCGGTGGCCGACGCCGAGGACCTGGCCGAGCGGGCCGACACGGCGAAGGTGCCCCTGCTGGTGGGGCACCTGCTCGAGTACCACCCGGTGGTCGAGCGGCTGCGCGCCATGGTGGCCGAGGGCGCGCTGGGGCAGGTCTACTACCTCTACGGCCAGCGGGTGAACCTGGGCCAGGTGCGGCCCGACGAGAACGCCCTGTGGAGCTTCGGGCCGCACGACGTGTCGGTGGCCCTGTTCGTGCTCGGCGAGGCGCCGGTGACGGTGTCGGCCGTGGGCAAGAGCTACCTCCAGCGGGGCATCGAGGACGTGGTCTTCCTGACCATGGAGTTCGCCTCGGGCGTGCTGGCGCACGTCCAGCTCTCGTGGCTGGACCCGCACAAGGAGCGGCGCCTGACGGTGGTGGGCGCCAAGCAGATGGCCGTCTTCAACGACATGGAGCCGCGCGAGAAGCTGCGGATCTACGACAAGGGCGTGGACCGGCCCGAGTACCGCTCCTACGGCGAGTCGCTCCAGATCCGCGAGGGCGACATCTTCATCCCCCGGCTGCCGAACACCGAGCCGCTCGCCGCCGAGCTGGGGCATTTCCTGCGGGTGGCGCGCCGGGAAGAGCCGGCGCGGAGTGACGCGGCGGATGGGGTCCGCGTGGTACGGGTGCTGGCCGCGGCGACGTCGTCGCTGCAGCGACAGGGACAACCGATCGGAGTGAACGGGTGACCGTGAATCATGAGCAGCAGCTGCGCGCCAAGGCCGAGAGCCGGACCGCGCTCATCGGGATCGTGGGGCTGGGCTACGTCGGCCTGCCGCTGGCCGTCGAGATGGCGGAGGCCGGCTACCGGGTCCTGGGCTTCGACGTCAGCACGCGCGTGGTCGACGGCATCAATGCCGGGACCTCGCACGTCCAGGACGTGCCCGGCGAGCGGCTGGCGGCGTTCGCGAAGGACGGGCGGATCAGCGCCACCACCGACCTGTCGCGGATGAAGGAGCCCGACTGCATCGCCATCGCGGTCCCCACGCCGCTCTCGAAGACCCGCGACCCGGATGTGTCGTACATCGTGGCCGCGACCGAGAGCGTGGCCCGGACCCTGCGGGCCGGCCAGGCCATCGTCCTGGAGAGCACCACCTACCCGGGCACGACCCGCGAACTGCTGCTGCCGGCCCTGGAGAAGAGCGGCCTGGTCGTGGGCCGGGACTTCTTCGTCGCCTTCAGCCCCGAGCGCGTGGACCCGGGCAATCCCCGGTATCACACCCGGAACACGCCGAAGGTGGTCGGCGGCATCACGCCGGCGTGCACCGCGGTGGTGACGGCGCTCTACCAGCCGGCCATCGACACCATGGTCCCGGTGAGTTCGCCCGAGGCCGCCGAGCTGGTCAAGCTGCTGGAGAACACCTTCCGGTCGGTCAACATCGGCATGGTGAACGAGATGGCCATCGTCTGCGACAAGCTGGGCGTGGACGTGTGGGAGGTCATCAACGCGGCGGCCACCAAGCCGTTCGGGTTCATGAAGTTCACGCCGGGTCCCGGGGTCGGCGGGCACTGCATCCCGCTCGATCCGCACTACCTCGCCTGGAAGATGCGGACGCTCAACTACCGGACCCGGTTCATCGAGCTGGCGGGCGAGATCAACGCCGAGATGCCCGAGTACTGGGCGCAGAAGGTGGTCGACGCGCTGAACGACGCCAGCAAGGCCGCCCGCGGCTCCACGGTGCTGATCCTCGGCGTGGCCTACAAGAAGGACATCGATGACGTCCGGGAGAGCCCGGCGCTCGACATCATCCGCCTGCTGGAGCGGATGGGCGCGCGGGTCCGTTACCACGACCCGTTCATCGACGAGGTGAAGGAGGACGGCATCGCGCTCCGGTCGGTGCCGCTCACGGCCAAGACCATCGGGGACGCCGACTGCGTGGTGCTGGTGACCGACCATACCGCGCTCGACTACCCGCTCATCGCCCGGCACGCGCGGGTCGTGGTGGACACGCGGCACGTGCTCGCGGACCGGGCGAGGCAGTAGCGGCCGCGTGCGCGTGGCGGTCACGGGCGCGGCCGGCCTGCTGGCGACCACGCTGGTGCCCCTGTGGCGCCGGGCCGGTGCCGAGGTGATCGCCTGGACCCGGGCGGAGCTGGACGTGACCGACCGGCGCGCCGTGGTTCTCGCCGTGGCCGAGACCCGGCCGGATGCCCTGGTCCACGCCGCGGCGTGGACCGACGTGGACGGGGCCGAGGCGCACCCGGCGGAGGCCTGGCGCGTGAACGTGGGCGGGGCGGAGCACGTGGCCGAGGCCTGCGCGGCGAGCGGCGCCCGGCTGGTGATGGTGAGCACGGACTACGTGTTCGACGGCGCCGGTCGCCGGCCCATCGAGCCCGGGACGGTGCCGGCTCCGCTCGGGGCCTACGGCCGCAGCAAGGCGGCCGGCGAGGCCGCGGTCGCGCGCGCGGGCGCCCGATGCCTGCTGCTGCGCACCGGCTGGCTCTACGGCCCCGGCGGCCGGAATTTCGTCGACGCGATGGCGGCGTCGGCGCGCGCCGGCCGGGCGGCGACCGTGGTGGACGATCAGCACGGCGCGCCGACGTCGGCCCGGCTGGTCGCCGAGGCCGCCTGGCGGCTGCTCGGCGCCGGCTCCGGCGGACCCTGGCACGTCGCGGCGGCCGGCGCGACGACCTGGTGGGCCGTGGCGCGCAGCGTGTATCGCGCCGCCGGCGCGGATCCGGAGCTGGTGCGGCCGTGCTCGAGCGCGGCGCTCGGCCGGCCGGCGGCGCGGCCGGCCTACGCGGTACTGGACTGCGCGCTCACCGAGCGCGCCCTCGGCGGCCCGCTGCCGGCCTGGGAACCGCAGCTGCAGTCCTACGTCGCGGGCGGCGTGCTGCCGGCGGGCGGCCTGATCCCGGCGGCGGCGTGAAGGGCGTGGTCCTGGCCGGCGGGCTGGGCACGCGGCTGCTGCCGCTGACGCGGGTGACCAACAAGCACCTGCTGCCGGTCTATGACCGGCCCATGGTGCTGTACCCGATCGCCATGCTGGTGGCCGCCGGGATCCGGGAGATCCTGCTGGTCACCGGCGGGAATCACGCGGGGGACTTCCTGCGGCTCCTCGGCGATGGGCGCGAGCACGGGATCCAGCGCCTGCAGTACGCCTACCAGGAGGGCGAGGGCGGCATCGCCGCGGCGCTGGCGCTGGCCGAGGACTTCGCCGAGGGTGAGCCGGTCTGCGTCGCGCTGGGCGACAACCTGTTCCAGCGCTCGGTGCGTCCGCATGTCGAGCGCTACCAGGCCCGGGGCCGGGGGGCCCAGGTGCTGCTGGCCGAGGTGCCCGACGCGCAGCGCTTCGGCGTGCCGGTGCTCGAGCAGGGGCGGCTGGTCCGGATCGAGGAGAAGCCGGCGCGGCCGGCCTCGTCCTACGCCGTGACCGGCCTGTACTGGTATGACCGGCAGGTCTTCGACATCGTCCGCGGCCTGGCGCCGTCGGCCCGCGGCGAGCTGGAGATCAGCGACGTCAACAACGCCTATGTGAGCCGTGGCGAGCTGGCGCACGCGTTCGTGGACGGCTGGTGGACGGACGCCGGGACGATCGAGAGCCTCTACCGGGCCGCCACGCTGGTGGCCGAGGAACGGAAGGCGGGCAGATGAGACGGTTCGTGCCGCCGTCGGCGACCCTGATCGAAGGGGTCCGGACCAAGCGCCTGACCGTGCGGCCGGACGAGCGCGGCCGGCTGATGGAGATGCTGCGCGCCGACGAGGAGCTGTTCGCCGGGTTCGGCCAGGTGTACCTGACGACCGCGTATCCCGGCGTCGTGAAGGCGTGGCACTACCACGAGCGGCAGGTGGATCACTTCGTGTGCGTGCACGGGATGATGAAGGTGGTCCTGTACGACGACCGCGACGGCTCGGCCACGCGGGGGCTGGTGAACGAGTTCTTCATCGGTGAGCACAACCCGATGCTGGTGCGGATCCCGGCGCTGATCTACCACGGGTTCAAGTGCGTGTCGCCGGTCGAGGCGCTGATCGTGAACGTGCCGACGGAGCCCTACGACCACGCGGCGCCGGACGAGTTCCGGGTGGATGCGCGGGACCCGTCGATCCCCTACGACTGGGATCGGCTGGACGGCTGACGTGCGCCTGCTGGTCACCGGAGGCCTGGGCTTCCTCGGCTCGCGCCTGGTGCGGGCGGTCCTGGCCGGCCGGCCCGGCTGGCAGGTCACCAACCTCGATCTGGTCACCTACGCCGGCAACCCGGCGAACCTGGCCGATGTCGAGCGGGACCCGCGCTACCGGTTCGTGCGCGGCGACGTGGCCGAGGCGGCGGACGTGGCCGCCGCGCTCGACGACTGTGACGCAGTGGTGCATCTGGCCGCCGAGAGCCACGTGGACCGGTCGATCCTCTCGGCCGGCCCGTTCGTGCGGACCAACGTGCTCGGCACCCAGGTCCTGCTCGACGCGGTGCGCGGGCGGGCGGGCATGCGGCTCGTCGTGGTGAGCACCGACGAGGTCTACGGCCCGCTGGCCCCGGGCGCGGCGCCGCTGGCCGAGGACGCCCCGCTCCGGCCGACCAGCCCGTACGCGGCCAGCAAGGCGGCCGGCGACCTGCTGGCGCTGGCGGCGGCCCGGACCCACGGCCTCGATGTGGTGGTCACGCGCGGCGTCAACAGCTACGGGCCGTACCAGTTCCCGGAGAAGCTGGTGCCGCTGATGGTGACCAACGCGCTGGAAGGGCGGCCGCTGCCGGTGTACGGCGACGGCACGCAGGTCCGCGACTGGCTCCACGCCGATGATCACGTGGCGGGGATCCTGGCGGCGCTGGATCGCGGAACGGCCGGCGCGGTGTACCACATGAGCGGGCGGTGCGAGCGGACCAACCGGGCGATCGTGGACCGCATCGTGGCGCTGGTCGGGGCCGACCCGTCGCTGGTGAACCGGGTGACCGACCGTCCGGCGCACGACGGGCGCTACGCGCTGGACCCCTCGCGCGCCGAGCGGGACCTGGGCTGGTCCGCCTCGCGGGACTTCGACACGGCGCTGGCCGAGACGGTGCAGTGGTACCGCGAGCACGACGCCTGGTGGCGGGCGGTGAAGGATGGATCGTATCGGACGTTCTACCGGGCCTGGTATGAGGAGCGGTAAGCGATGAACGTGACGGTGATCGGCACGGGGTACGTCGGGCTGGTGATGGGGGCGGGGCTCGCCGAGAGCGGCAACGCCGTCGTCTGCGCCGACGTCGACGACGCCAAGATCGCGCGGCTCCGCACCGGCCATGTGCCGATCTACGAGCCGGGCCTCGAGGCCATGGTCGGGCGCAACGTCGAGGAAGGCCGGCTCTCCTTCACGACCGACCTGGCGGCCGCGGTCCGTCACGGCGC
The DNA here is from genome assembly GCA_964550365.1 of uncultured Gemmatimonadales bacterium. Classification (GTDB taxonomy): domain Bacteria; phylum Gemmatimonadota; class Gemmatimonadetes; order Gemmatimonadales; family JACORV01; genus DASXPG01. Next base: position 6,618 of record CAZJZC010000058.1, read on the forward strand.
CGTCATCTTCATCGCCGTCGGGACCCCGCAGGACGAGGACGGCTCGGCGGACCTGCGGCATGTCCTGGACGTGGCCCGGGTGATCGGCGAGAGCATGCAGGAGCCCACGCTCGTCGTCACCAAGAGCACGGTCCCGGTCGGTACCGCGGAACTGGTGCGGGCCGAGATCGCCGCGCGCACGCGCACCCCGTTCCACGTGGCGTCGAACCCCGAGTTCCTGAAGGAAGGGGCCGCCGTCCAGGACTTCATGAAGCCCGACCGCATCGTGTGCGGGGTGGACGGCCCGGAGGCCGAAGCCGTGCTGCGCGAGCTGTACGAGCCGTTCGTCCGTTCGGGGAACCCGGTGCTGTTCATGGACATCCCGTCGGCGGAGATGACCAAGTACGCCGCCAACGCCATGCTCGCGGCCCGCATCACGCTGATGAACCAGTTCGCCGGCCTGTGCGAGCGCGTGGGCGCCAACGTCGATCAGGTCCGCCGCGGCATCGGGACCGACGCCCGCATCGGCGCGGCGTTCCTGTACGCGGGGCCCGGCTACGGCGGCTCGTGCTTCCCGAAGGACGTCCAGGCACTGGTGACGACGGGCCGGGAGCGGGGCTATCCGCTGGTGGTGCTGGAGGCGGTGCATGCCGCCAACCAGGCGCAGCAGCGGGTCCCGTTCGAGAAGCTGGTCGCGGCGGTCGGACCGCTGGCCGGGAAGCTCGTGGCGGTCTGGGGCCTGGCCTTCAAGGCCCAGACCGACGACGTGCGCGATTCGGCGGCGCTGGTGCTGATCGAGGCGATCCTCGCCGCCGGCGGCCGGGTGACGGTGCACGACCCCAAGGCGCTGAACGAGGGCCGGCGGCGCTTCGGCGACCGGATCGGCTACGCCGAGCACCGTCACGACGCGCTCGACGGCGCCGCCGCCCTGGTGGTGCTGACGGAGTGGCAGGAGTACCGGGTCCTCGACCACGACGAGGTCCGACGCCGGATGGCCGACCGGGTCGTCATCGACGCCCGCAACCTGTACGACCCGGTGCGCATGCGCGCCGCCGGCTACCGGTACGACTCGGTCGGCCGGCCCTGATGCGGGTCCTGATCACCGGCGCCGCCGGGTTCCTGGGCTCGCACCTGACCGACCGGTTCCTGGCCGACGGGCACCAGGTCGTCGGCATGGACAACTTCATCACGGGTCGCTCGGAGAACCTGGCGCACCTGACGGGTCACCCGGGGTTCACGTTCCACCAGCACGACGTGACCAGGTTCATCGCGGTGGACGGGGCGCTGGACGGTGTGCTGCACTTCGCGTCGCCGGCCAGCCCGCGCGACTACCTCGAGCTGCCCATCCAGACGCTGAAGGTCGGCTCCCTCGGCACCCACAACGCCCTGGGACTGGCGAAGGCCACCGGCGCCCGGTTCCTGCTGGCCTCCACCTCGGAAGTCTACGGCGACCCGCTGGTGCACCCGCAGCCGGAGTCGTACTGGGGCAACGTGAACCCGGTCGGCCCGCGCGGCGTGTACGACGAGGCCAAGCGGTTCGCCGAAGCGATGACGATGGCGTACCACCGGTTCCACGGGATCGACACGCGCATCGTGCGCATCTTCAACACCTACGGGCCGCGCATGCGCCACCATGACGGCCGGGTGGTCTCGAACTTCATCGTCCAGGCGCTCGACGGCGCGCCGCTGACGATGTACGGTGACGGCAGCCAGACACGCTCGTTCACCTACGTGGACGACCTGGTCGAGGGCATCACGCGGCTGTTCCACGGGGGGTCGAGCGAGCCGACCAACATCGGCAACCCGGTGGAGTTCACGGTGCAGGAACTGGCCGAGCGGGTGCTGCGGCTCACGGGCTCCGCGTCGCCGATCGTGCGCGAGCCCCTGCCGGTGGACGACCCCAAGGTCCGCCAGCCCGACATCACCCGGGCCCGCGCCCTGCTGGGCTGGGAGCCGGTGGTGCCGCTGGAACTGGGCCTGGAGAAGACCATCGCGTACTTCCGGGCCGAGCGCGCCTGATGCAGGTGCTGGTGACGGGCGCCGCGGGGTTCCTCGGCTCGCACGTGTGCGAGGCGCTGGTGGCGCGCGGCGACGACGTCGTCGGGCTGGACAACTTCGACCCGTTCTACCCGCGGGCCGTGAAGGAGGCGAACCTGGCGCCGCTGCGCGGCTCGCCGCGGTTCCGGCTGGTGGAGGGCGACATCCGCGACGCCGACGTGCTGGGCCGGCTGCTCGACCCGGCCGGCGCGGTGGTGCACCTGGCGGCCAAGGCGGGTGTGCGGCCTTCGCTGGCCGACCCGGCCGGCTACGCCTCGGTCAACGTGGCCGGGACCGCGACGCTCCTGGCGGCCTGCCGCGCGGCGGGGGTGCGGTCGCTGGTGTTCGCCGGCTCGTCGTCGGTCTATGGCGACAGCGCGCCGGTGCCGTTCCGCGAGGACTGGCCGTGCCTCGAGCCCATCTCGCCCTACGCGGCGACCAAGCGGGCGGGCGAACTGCTGGTCGCCTCCTGGGTGCACCTGACCGGGATGCGGGCCATGTCGCTGCGGTTCTTCACCGCCTACGGCCCGCGCCAGCGCCCGGACCTGGCGATCCACGCCTTCACCCGGCTGATCGCCGCGGGCCGCGCGGTGCCGCAGTTCGGGGACGGGTCCACGGAGCGCGACTACACCTACGTGGACGACATCGTCCAGGGCGTGCGCGCCGCGGTGGACTGGGTGCGGCGCGACGGCTCGGCGTTCGAGATCGTGAACCTGGGCGAGTCGCGCACCACGCGGCTCGACCGGCTGATCGCCCTGATCGGCGACGCCCTCGGGCGGACGCCGGTCATCGAGCGGCTGCCGCTCCAGCCGGGCGACGTGCGGCTGACCTGCGCCGACGTCACCCGGGCCGGGACCCTGCTCGGCTACCGGCCGACCACCACCATCGAGGACGGCATCCCGCGTTTCGTGCGCTGGTACGAGGAGACCCATGGACACCAGGCCTGACGTGCTCATGAAGAACGCCCGCGAGCGGTTCGACGCGGGCGATCCCCACGCCGCGATCCTGCTGCTCACCGAACTGGTGCGCAGCGGCGAGGCCTATGCCGACGCCTTCAACCTGCTGGGCCTGGCGTACGCCATGGTCGGCCGGCGCGAGGAGGCGGTGGCCGAGTTCGACCGCTCGCTGGCGCTGAACCCGCGGTACGTGGACGCCCACCTGAACCGCGCCATCACCCTCAGCGACCTCGGCCGGTCGGACGAGGCGGCGGAGGCGTTCCGGTCGGCGCAGGACCTGGGCGCGGTGGACCACACGGGCCTGCCGGCTCCGGCCGCCTCGCGACTGGCCAACCTGCACGCGGAGCTTGCCGAGGCCTACATCGAGGCCGGCGGGCGGACCGAGGCGATCGTGCAGCTGGAGAAGGCGGTGGCGCTGCGCCCGGAGTTCACCGACCTGCGCTACCGGCTCGCGCGCCTCTACATGGAGGAAGGGCGGGTCGAGCGCGCCCGCCTGGAGCTGGAGGGCATGGTGGCGATGCGCCCGAAGTTCACCGACGCCTGGGTGGCGCTGGGGATGGCGCGTTACCTCCTCAAGGACCTGGCCGGCGCGCGCGCGGCGTGGGAGCAGGGCGCATCGCTGGCGCCGAAGGACGCGCGCCTGGGCGCCTACCTGGCGTTGCTGGGCCGCGTCGGCGGGTGAGGGCGGCGGGCCCGGGACGGCGCGCGCTGCTGGCGTCCGCGGCGGTGGCCGTCGCCGCGGCGGCGGCGGCGTGCACCCAGCGGACGGACCACGAGCGCCTGGGCGACCGCCGCTACGCCGAGCGCGCCTGGGTGGACGCCCTGGCCGAGTACCGCCTGGCCGCCCGGCAGAACCGCCCCTCGCTGGAACTGCGGGCCAAGCTGGGCGCGGCCGCGCTGCACGCCGGCGACTTCGACGGCGCGGCGACGGCCTGGCGGGAACTGGCGGCGGCCGATGCCGGCGCCCGGGGCGAGGCCGCCGAGGGCCTGGTGCGCACGGCGCGGGCCGCGATCGCCGCCCGCGATGTGGCCGGCCTGCGCTCGGCGGTGCGCGCGCTCCAGGACGTGGCGCCCGACCGGCTGATCGGCCTGGGATCGGCGCTGGCGTCGGCGCTCGAGCCCGAGCGGCGGCCCGCCGACGCGGCGGCCCTGCTGGGCGCGGCGGCCGCGTCGCCCGCCCTGGCGGACTCCCTGGTGGCGTCCTGGGCCGACCTGTCGGCCCGCGGCGGCCGGTGTGAGCAGGCCGTGCGCGGCTTCGAGACGGTCCTTCGGCGCGGCGTGAGCGCCGCCATGCAGCGGATGGCCCGTGCCGGACTGGCCGCGTGCCGGGTGGACGGCGGGCGCCTGGCGCTGGCGGGGGGCGACCTCGAACTGGCCGAATCGCTGTTCCGCCTGGCGATCGGGCCGGGCATCCCCGACAGCACCTCCCGGCTCGCCTGGCTGCTGATCGGCGACGTCCGCTGGGCCGGTGGCGACTCGGTGGTGGCCGCGGAGGCATACCGCAAGGCCGCCGCCAACGGCGATGAATCCAACCCGCTGGTCCAGCGGGCCCTGGAACAACTGCGCAAGCTCGCGGGCGGGACCCCGCCCGAGCCATGAGGGGTATGACAACAGCTATGTCTGTGCGACGGTGGCGGCGTTTCGGAATGACCGTGCTGGCGGTGACCCTGGCCGCGGGGAGCACGGCGTGCCACCGGTTCCGGCCGGACCAGTTCGGCGGCGCGCCGGAGGGGCTGTATACCGCGAGCCTGCGGGAGTTCCGCCAGGGCCGCTTCCAGCGCGCGCTCGACGGGTTCACCCGCCTCGCCTTCGACCTGCCGGCGCGCGACACGCTGCTGCCGCGCGCCCGGTACTACCAGGCCGAGGCGCGCTACGGCCTCAACGACTTCGTCGCCGCGGCGCGTGACTTCCGGCGCGTGGCGGACGACTTCCCGGGCGACGCGATCGCGCCCGTGGCGCTGGTCCGCGCCGGGGACTCCTACGCGCGATTGTGGCGGGCGCTGGCGCTCGACCCCACGCAGGCGCGCACGGCGCTGGCGACCTTCCAGGAAGTGGCGGCGCGCTGGCCCGACACGCCCTCGGGCCGGCTGGCGGGGGTGCGGATCCGCACCCTCCAGGACCAGTTCGCCCGCAAGGACTTCGAGGCCGGCCTGTTCTACTTCAGGCGCGGCGGCTACGACTCGGCGATCCTCTACTTCCGGTCCGTGATCGCCACGTATCCGTCGTCGTCGGCCGTGCCGGAGGCCTTCGTGAAGCTGGTCGAGGCCTACGAGGCCATCGGCTACCGCGAGGAGCGCGACGAGACATGCGACCACCTGCGGCAGCATTTCGCCGCGCGGTCCGACGTCCGGCAGGTCTGTGGCGACCGGAATCCTGGGCGGTAGCTTCGACCCGGTCCACCACGGCCACTGCATCGCGGCCGACCGCGCGGCCGAGGCGCTGGGGCTGGACCGCGTGCTGTTCGTGCCGTGCACCCGGCAGCCGCTCAAGGCGCAGGAGCCGTCGGCCAGCGCGGCCCAGCGGGCCGACATGGTGCGGCTGGCGATCGCCGGGCACGCGCGGTTCGCGCTGGAGACCTGCGAGCTGGACCGGGCCGGGCCGTCCTACACGGTCGACACGCTCCGGCTGCTGCGCCAGCGCCGGGGCGACGAGCGCCTGGTGCTGATCCTCGGCGCCGACGCCGCCGCCGACCTGCCGCGCTGGCGCGCGGCCGACGAGGTGGCGCGGCTGGCCGAGATCGCCGTGCTGACGCGTCCCGGGGCGCCGGAGGTGACCTCGGCGTTCGTGAAGCACTTCGTGGCGACGCCCGCCATCGAGATCTCCTCGAGCGAGATCCGGGCGCGGTGCCTGACGGGCAAGAGCATCCGGTACCTGGTGCCCGACGCGGTGGGCGACTACATCGCGCGCTACCGGATCTACCGGTAATCGAAACGCGCGCGCCCGCGGGCGCGACGCGGTGAATCCACAGGGGAACGATGACGGTCACGCTGCAGAGCATCATCACCCGGGTGTTCGGGAGCCGCTTCCAGCGCGAGCTCAAGAAGCTGCGCCCCGTGGTGGACGCGATCCACCGCCACGAGGAGGACCTCGCGCGCCTGCCGGACGAGGCCATCCAGGCCCAGACGGCGGCCTTCCGCGCCCGGATCCACGAGGCCGTGGGCACCCTGCGGGCCGACGTGGCCCGGCTGCGCGCGGCCAAGCACGCCTGCGCCGATCCCGACGAACGCGACGGCATCGACCGCGAACTGCTGGCGGCCGAGCAGGCGCTGCAGCGGGCGACGGCGTCGGTGCTCGACGACCTGCTGCCGGAGGCGTTCGCCACCGTGCGGGAGGCGTGCCGCCGTCTCAAGGGCAGCACCGTCGCGGTCACCGGCCACGACCTGGTCTGGGACATGGTGCCCTACGACGTCCAGCTCATCGGCGGCATCGTCCTGCACCAGGGCAAGATCGCCGAGATGGCGACGGGCGAGGGCAAGACGCTGGTCGCCACCCTGCCGGTCTACCTGAACGCGCTGCCGGGCGAGGGCGTGCACCTGGTGACGGTCAACAACTACCTGGCGCGGCGCGACTCCCAGTGGATGGGCCACCTCTACCGGTGGCTGGGGCTGACGGTGGGCTGCCTGGACGACACCGAACCGGGCACCGAACAGCGGCGCGCGGCGTACCTCTGCGACGTCACCTACGGCACCAACAACGAGTACGGCTTCGACTACCTGCGCGACAACATGGTCTTCTCGCTGGCCCAGCGGGTCCAGCGGTCGCACGTCTACGCCATCATCGACGAGGTCGATTCGATCCTGATCGACGAGGCGCGCACGCCGCTGATCATCTCGGGCCCGGTCTCCGACGAGGGCGACGTCAAGTACGCCGAGCACAACCAGCGGGTGGCGGCCCTGGCGCGGCGCCAGTACGAGGTGGCGAACAACATCATGGCCGAGGCCGAGAAGCTGTGGGCCGAGGGCCAGGAGTACGAGGCCGGGGTCAAGGCGTACCAGGTCAAGCTGGGCATGCCGAAGCACAAGAAGCTGCTGCGGTTCCTGAACGAGCAGGGCGCCAAGAAGGTGGTCCAGAAGATCGGCCTCGACCACCTCGGGGACCGGCGCCTGCCGGTCAGCCAGCAGCGCTTCCGCGACATCGAGGACCAGCTGTACTTCGTGCTCGACGAG
>CAZJZC010000059.1:0-13719 GCA_964550365.1 uncultured Gemmatimonadales bacterium
ACTTCTGTTCGTGGCACACCTCGGCGACGCGGGCGAGTTCGCCCTCGTCGAGGTCCGCGAAGATGGCGACGCTCTTCAGGAGTTGCAGGTCCACAGGGGACGAAGCTACGGTGAGCGGATTCGGGCGGCAAGGGACGACGGCCCGCCGCGGGGAGGGAGATCGTGAGGTATCTGTCGATGGCGCTGGGACTTGCGTTCACGGCCGCCGGCGCGCGCGCCCAGGAGTTCGTGCCGCCCGACCAGCGGCGGCCTCCCCGGCCGAGCGCCGAGGCGGCGCCGGTCGATCCGCCCGAGGCCAGCGGCTTCCGGGCCGGCGTCCTGGGATTCACCACGCGCGGGGGCGCCCAGCTCAATCAGGGCCGCCAGGTGGTGCTCGGCTCCACGATCGACGTCGCCCAGCTCGGCACGCCGCGTCTGCGGCTGCGCCCGTCGTTCGAGGTCGGCTTCGGAACACCGTCGAAGTCGCTCGGCATCAACCTCGAACTGGTCTACCGGTTCCAGGACGATGATTCCCCGGCGATCCCCTATCTCGGCGCCGGGGGCGGCTACTACGACGACGACGTCACCGAGCGCGGATGGGCGACCTTCGTCCTGGGCTTCGAGCTGCCGTTCCGGCGCGGCATGAGCTGGCTCGTCGAGTTCCACGCGCTCGACGGCGTGGGGCGCAGCCGGATCCTGGCCGGCCTCGCCACGCGCGCGGGAGGGCGCTGATGCCGGCGGCCAAGCAGGTGTCGCTCGACTGGCTGGGCCACGGCATGGCGTTCCGCGGCGAGGGGGCGGGCAAGGTGCCCATCGTCATCGACGGCGACAACGCCGAGGGTCCCGGCCCCATGGAGACGCTGCTGCTGGCGCTGGCGGCCTGCACCGGGAGCGACGTGGTGTCGGTGCTCGGGAAGAAGCGCGTGGACCTGCGTTCCCTGACCATCGGCGTCCGGGGCGAGCGCCGCGAGGAGTTCCCCCGCCGCTACACCCGCATCACGCTGGTCTACCGGGTGGTCGCGCCCGGCGCCGCCGAGGCGCAGGTGCGGCACGCGATCGACCTGTCGCTGGAGAAGTACTGCTCCGTCACGCACTCCCTGGCCCCGGACCTTCTGCCCGTACCGTATGAGCTGGTGCTCGAGGCATAGCCTCGCGCTGGCCGCCGTCCTCCTGATGCCGGTGCTCGCGCGGCCCGCGCGGGCCCAGGGCTGGCGCGAGGTCCAGGTGTGGGGCGTGGCGGTGGCCTCGGCGCCGGCGGTGTACGCCGGCGGGCTCGGCCTCTCGTGGCGCGATCGCGGCCGCACGCGGGTCGGCCTGGCGCTGGCGGGCGGGGCGACGGAGGGCGGCTCGGCGGCGGCGCGGGCCGAGCTGGCCTGGCACTTCCTGCTCGACCCGGCGCGCCGCCGCGGCGCGGGGCTGTACGCGGGCGGCGGACTGGCGCTGACGGCCGTCGAGCGGGACGTGGTCCGGCCCCGGATCCAGGTGACCCTGGGTGTGGACATCGCGCCGGGCGGGTCCGGCGGCCTGTTCGTCGAGGCCGGCGTGGGCGGCGGCGCGCGCCTGGCCGCGGGACTCCGGTTCCGAAAGCGAAGCGCCCCGGACCGTTCGGGCCGGGGCGCCTCTTCCATCATGCCGCATGCGACGTCTCAGGACACGCCGGCTTCCGCCGTCGCCGGCTCGGAACGGGCGACGACCGGACGGCAGTAGCGCTCACCGAGGGTACGGAGCTCGTCGATCTCCGCGTCGGTCAGGGCGTCGTAACGCTCCGCCAGGTAGTCCGTGGTGTCGTCGAACCAGTCTTTCCGGTGCTCTTCGGCCGCTTCCAGTACGCCGCAGCGCAGAATGTGGCTGAAAAGCTCGTCGCGGGCCTGCTCGAACGTCGTGGGAATGCTGGGCTTGCGGGCTGCCTTCTTCGCCTTGCTCAATCACACCTCCCTCAGAGTCCGGGAAATATAGTCGAGAAGTCGCGAAGTTCAAGGGACGGGGTGCGTAAGCCGTTCCCTCGGGCTCACTTAGCCGGCCGTCGGCCGGGCCGGTCCGGCGGTCAGAGGTTCCAGGCGAAGAGGCCGGCGAACCACTCGGCGATCCGGTAGATGAGGGGCCGGCGGCGCCACTCGGCGAGGTCGACGCGGCGGGCCCCTTCGAGGTCGTGCTCGAACAGTTCGTGCATCGACGCGCCGGTGCGCGCGTCGCCGATCACCACGTTGAGCTCGTAGTTCCGATGGAGCGACAGCGGGTCGAGGTTGCTCGAGCCGATGAGCGAGACGACGCCGTCCACCACGGCGGTCTTGGCGTGCAGCATGATGCCGCTCCACTCCCAGATCTCGGCGCCGGCCTCGAGCAGGGGCTGGTAGATGCGGCGGGCCGCGAACCCGGCGATGGGATGGTTGTTCCGTCCGGGGAGCAGCAGCCGCACGCGCACGCCGCGGCGCGCGGCCGCGGCCAGCGCGAGCGTCACGCGGGGCGGCGCCACGAAGTAGGCGTCCGAGATGTCGAAGCTCGATTCGGCGTGTGCGGCGAGCCATTCGTAGAGCGCGGCGATGCGGTGGGTGCCGGGCCGGTCGCCGACGACGATGACCGACGCGTCGCCACGCGCCGCGGGGAGCCGGGCGGCGGGCAGGGTGAACTGGGTGGCGGCCGACAGGCCGGGCGAGCGCTCCAGGGCGCGCCGCCACATGCGCTCGAAGGCCAGCTGGAGGTCGGCGACGGCGGGGCCGCGGACCTGCACCGCCGTGTCGCGCCAGCCGCCGCCGCCGTGCGAGGCGGGCGACCAGTTGTCGCTGATGCACATGCCGCCCAGGATGGCGACCAGGTCGTCGGCCACCAGCACCTTGCGGTGGTCGCGGAACCGCAGGTGGAGCCAGCTCCAGGGCTGCTTGAACGTGACCGGGCGGAAGGCCCGGACGTTGACCTCGGCGCGCTTGAGCCGTCGGCGGATCGACCCGCCGCGGACCAGCAGGGTGCCGATCGGGTCGTACAGCACCCGGACCTCGGCGCCGCGGCGGCGGGCGCGCTCGAGCGCGGCGGCGAACTCCTGGCCGGTGGCGTCGTCGGCGAAGATGAAGTTCTCGAAGCAGACGCTGGTCTTGGCCGCGCGGATGGCCGCGAGCATCGCCGGGAAGGCGAGCGCGCCGTCACGCAGGATGCGGACGTGATGCCCGTGACGCAGCGGGGCTTCCGCGATGGCCGCGATGCGTTCCAGCGCCTCGGCGGTGCCCAGCCACGGCGAGTTGGCGACCGTGGTCATCGTGGCTATGATGATACCGGACGAGCCGCCCCGGGGGCGAGGGGCGACCGTGAACGACCAGGAGCGAGGGTGGCCGACGAGACGTACGATCCGGAGCGCATCGAGCAGCTGCTCGCGATGCTCCGCGACCTGGCCCACCGCATCATCGTGCTCGACGCGGAGGGCCGTCTCCTGGAGGAGACGCCGGTCCTGCTCGAACAGCTCGGGAACGTGCGCGCCGAGCTGTTCCGCTACGAGGTGCGCACCACCTACGACACGTCCGAGATCGCCGAGCACCGCCGCATCGTGGGCGATGCATCGGCAGGATGGGTCCCCGGCCCCGAGACCGGCGACCCCGATGAGGAGGATGGATGGCCGCCGGAAAGTCGCTGACGCCGTTCTACGTGGCCCTGGGGGTCGCCGCCGTCGCCGGCGGCGCCTTCATCGTGCGGTCGATGATGGCGCCCTCGCGGCCGCCCCTGACGCTCGAAACGGTCGCGCCGCTCGCGACCGGCCCGCGCGGCGTGGTCATGGGGACGGACTCGGCTCCCGTCGAGATCATGGAGTTCGCCGACTTCGAATGCCCGGCCTGCGCCCGCTACGCCGTGCTGCAGATGCCGGACATCAAGCAGCGCCTGGTGGCCTCGGGCCGCGTGCGGGTGCGGTTCGTGCATTTCCCGCTCCAGGGTCACACGCGCTCGCCCATGGCCCACCTCGCGGCGGCCTGCGCCGGCGCGCAGGGCCGGTTCTGGGACATGCACGACGTGCTGTTCGCCAACCAGGAGGAGTGGGTGCTGCACCGGCGGCCCGAGAGCGTGATCGAGGGCTACGCCGACCGATTGGGACTCGACCGGGCCCGCTACGACACGTGCGTCAGCGAACGCGCGGTCTGGGGCGACGTGCTGGCCGACAAGGCCCTGGGCGACTCGCTCGGCGTCAACGCCACGCCCACGCTCTACCTCAACGGCCGGCCGCTGGCCGACGTGCCGTCCTACGACCAGCTGCGCCGGCTGGTGGATTCGCTCGCCCCGCTCCCGGCGGCGGCGCCGGCGGCGCCGGCGCGCCGGTAGGCCGTGCGCCACCGCATGGCCGCGGCCGCGCTCGCGCTCGCGGGCCTGCTGCTGTCGGTGTACCTGCTGCTGCACAACCTGGGGCTCATGGGGCCGCTCCAATGCGGCGCGGGCAACGCCTGCGAGAAGGTCCAGACGAGCCGCTACGCCTACCTCGTGGGGGTGCCGGTCGCGGCCTACGGCGTGGCGGGATACCTCAGCCTGCTGGTGGTCGCCCTGGCGGGACTCCAGGACCGCTGGCTCGCGGCCCGCTGGCCGACGCTGGGGCTGGTCGTCCTCAGCGGCGGCGGCGTCGCCTTCACCGCCTACCTCAAGTACCTGGAGATCTTCCGCATCCACGCCATCTGCCGCTGGTGCGTGGTCTCCGCGGTGCTGATCACGGCCATCTTCGGCGCGAGCCTCGCCGGCCTGCGGCGCGCTCCTCCGGCGGCCGACGCCTAGCGATCCCGGCCCGCTCCCCGCTGCCGGGGGGAACGACGCTCAGCCTTCCTTGTCCTCGTACTGGTCCCTGAGCCGGGCCACCACGGCCGGGTCGGCCAGCGTCGTGGTGTCGCCGAGCGTGCGGCCCTCGGCGATGTCGCGCAGCAGCCGCCGCATGATCTTGCCCGAGCGGGTCTTGGGCAGGTCGGCGCTGAAGATGATGTCGTCGGGCCTGGCCAGCGCGCCGATCTTGGTGGCCACGTGGGCCCGCAGCTCGTCCTTCAGTTCGGCCTTGGCGCTGATGCCGCCCTTGAGGGTGACGAACGCGGCGATCGCCTGTCCCTTGAGTTCGTGCGGCTTGCCCACCACGGCGGCCTCGGCGACCGACGGGTGGTCCACCAGCGCGCTCTCGACCTCCATCGTGCCGATCCGGTGCCCCGCCACGTTCAGCACGTCGTCCACGCGGCCCAGCAGCCAGAAATAGCCGTCGCCGTCGCGCTTGGCGCCGTCGCCGGGGAAGTAGAAGCGGCCGCCCCAGCGCGACCAGTAGGTCTCGCGGTAGCGCTGTTCGTCGCCCCAGATGCCGCGCAGCATCCCCGGCCACGGCCGGGTGATGGCCAGCAGGCCGCCGCCGACGTCCACGCGCTCGCCGGTGGCGTCGAAGATGTCGGCGGCGATGCCGGGGAACGCGCGCGTGGCGGACCCGGGCTTGGTCGGCACGATGCCGGGCAGCGGCGTGATCATGATTCCGCCCGTCTCGGTCTGCCACCAGGTGTCCACGATCGGGCAGCGCCCGCCGCCGATGTGCTGGTGGTACCACATCCAGGCCTCGGGATTGATCGGCTCGCCCACGGTGCCGAGCAGGCGGAGGCTGGCCAGGTCGTGACGGGCCGGATGCTCGGTTCCCCACTTCATGAACGCGCGGATCGCGGTCGGTGCCGTATAGAAGACGGACACGCCGGCGCGCGCGATGATGGACCAGAACCGGTCCTTCTCCGGCCAGTCGGGCGCTCCCTCGAAGATGACCTGCGTGGCGCCCACGGCCAGCGGCCCGTAGGCCACGTAGGAATGCCCGGTCACCCAGCCGACGTCGGCCGTGCACCAGAACACGTCCTCGTCCTTGAGGTCGAAGACCAGCGTGGTGGTGGCCGAGACGTGGGTGAGGTAGCCGCCGGTCGTGTGGACGATGCCCTTGGGCTTCCCCGTGGTGCCGCTGGTGTAGAGGATGAACAGCGGATCCTCGGCGTCCATGCGCTCCGGCTCGCACCAGCCGCCGGCGTCCTGCATCAGCCGGTGCCACCAGTGGTCGCGGCCTTCCTGCATGTGCACGCCGGCCTCGTCGCCGGGCCCGCCCAGGCGCTTCACCACGACCACGTGGCGCACGCCGGGACACTGCTTCAGCGCCTCGTCGGCGCTGCGCTTGAGCGGCACGATCTGCCCCCGGCGCCAGCCGCCGTCGGCGGTGATGAGGGCCACGGCCTCGGCGTCGTTGATGCGGTCGGCCAGCGATTCGGCCGAGAAACCGCCGAACACCACCGAGTGCACCGCGCCGATGCGGGCGCAGGCCAGCATGGCGATCACGACCTCGGGGATCACCGGCATGTAGATGGCGACCCGCTGGCCGCGCGCGACGCCCAGCGCGCGCAGGGCGTTGGCGCACTGGTTGACCTCGCGGTGCAGCTGCTGGTACGTCAGCGTACGGCGGTCACCGGGCTCGCCTTCCCAGATGAGCGCGGCCTTGTTGCGCCGCCAGGTCAGAAGGTGCCGGTCAAGGCAGTTGACCGAGGCGTTCAGCTGGCCGCCCACGAACCACTTCGCGAAGGGAGGCGCCCACTCGAGCACGCGCTCCCAGGGGCGGTACCAGGTCAGCTGGGAGGCCCAGGAGGCCCAGAACGCCTCGGGATCGGCGTCCGCCTCGTGATAGATGGCGCCGGACGCCGCGTGGGCGGCGGACGTGAACGCCTGGCTCGGCGGGAACAGCCGGGACTCGTCGAGCAGGGTGTCGAAGCGCATGGCATCGGTCACGTTGGTGGCGTCCTGGGAGGGGTGAATCGCCGGGGCGGCGTCGACTATTGCGCTTGCGAAAACCGCGTCTTATAAGTTGCTGCACGGCAACGCGGATACCGTTTCCGGCTGCATTTCCGGGCGGCACGGGAATCCGTCAGTGCAACCTGCAAGAGGAGTTAGGTATGTCCCGCATCACCGGCCGGGTCAAGTGGTTCAACGATGCGAAGGGGTTCGGCTTCATCGAGCGCGAGGGTGGTCCCGATGTGTTCGTCCACTACTCGGCCATCCAGTCGGAGGGCTTCAAGTCGCTGAAGGAGAACGACAAGGTGGAGTTCGAGGTCCGCGAGGGGCCCAAGGGGCTTCAAGCCGCGAACGTCACCAAGGTCTGACCTGCCGGGCAACGGTGCGGCCGCGGGGCCCGGGGCGACCCGGGCCCCGCGGTTCTATTTGCCCCTTGCCGGACTGCGACAGTAATTGCATGTTGCCGCATTACACCGTTGTAAGATGCATCACTTATGTCATCTAAACCGTTGTCACACTGATATTTACAGTGACGGGCACGATTCGTCCATGCTTGTTGGGCATGAACGAACGCTCCGTGCTGTGTCCGCCGATCCTGGATGCCCCCTCGCGCATCGCCTTCCGCGATGCGGCGCTGGCGGCCATCGAGGAGCTGGGCGAGGAACCGGGCGGCGTGCTGACGATCGACCTGTCCTGCGCCGCGAAGCTCGACAGCGCGGGTCTCGGCACCCTGGTGATGCTGCAGCTCAGGGCCTCGGAGCGCCGCCACACGGTCCGCCTGCGCGAGCCATCGGAGGAAGTCCGGTTCCTCCTGCTGATGACCCGGCTCGAGGAGCGCTTCGAGTTCGATCCGCCGCGCTGATCCGGCCGGCTATATTCACCGGCGCATGACGGCGCCGGCATCGCTTCGCTCCGACGCGGCCCCAGCCGCCCTCGACGTCGCGGACCTCGCGCGCAGCTTCGGACACGTCCGGGCGCTGCGGGGGGTCTCCTTCCGTCTCGCTCCCGGCGAGGCCCTGGCCATCTTCGGTCCCAACGGCGCGGGCAAGAGCACCCTGCTGCGCATCGTGGCCGGCCTGCTGCGGGCCGACCGCGGCGCGGTGCGCGTCGACGGCGAGCCGCTGGTGCGCGGCGACGCCGCCCGGCGCCGGCAGCTCGGGCTCATCTCGCACGCCTCGCTGTGCTACGACGGGCTGACGGCGATCGAGAACCTCGAGTTCTTCGGCCGCCTGTACGGCCTCGGCGATCCGCGCGGCGCCGGCATGGCGGCCCTCGAGCGGGTGGGGCTGGCGGACCGGGCGGGCACCACCGCCATGACCATGAGCCGCGGCATGCTCCAGCGGCTGGCCATCGCCCGGGCGCTGCTGCACGAACCCCGGATCGTCCTGCTCGACGAGCCGTTCACCGGGCTCGACCAGCGGGCGGCCGCGCAGCTGCGCGAGGAGCTGGCGCGCCTGCGCGAGGGCCGCCGCACGCTGGTGCTGGTGACGCACAACATCGAGGAAGGCCTCGAGATCGGGACCCACGTCGCGGTGCAGCATCAGGGCCGCTTCACCGCCTGGGGGCCGCGCGCGGGCGACGCGGCGCACTACCGCGACCTCTACGCGGCGGCGACGGCATGAGCGTCGTCGGACAGGCCTGGATCATCGCGGCCAAGGACCTCCGGCTGGAGTTCCGCAGCCGCACGGCGTTCCTCTCCTCGTTCGTCTTCGCCGTCCTGGTGCTGGCCATCTTCAACTTCGCGCGCGACCCGTCGGTGCTGAGCCCGGTGGACCTGGCGCCCGGCATCCTGTGGGTCACGTTCACGTTCGCCGGCCTGCTGGGACTCAACCGCGCCTTCGCGCTGGAGCGCGAGAACCGCACGCTGGACGCCCTGCTGCTGGCGCCCGTGAGCCGCACCGCGCTGTTCCTCGGCAAGGCGATGGCGAACCTGGCGTTCGTGGGACTGGTCGAGGCGGTGGCGCTGCCCTTCTTCGCCCTGTTCTTCGGCGTGCCCGTCGTCCCCATCCTCGGTCCGCTGGCCGGGGTCATCGTGCTGGCCACGCTGGGCTTCGTGTTCCTCGGGACGCTGCTCAGCGCCATCGCCGTCTCGACCAGGTTCGCCGAGGTGCTGCTGCCGATCCTCACGCTGCCCTTCCTGGTGCCGCCCATCATCGCCGCCGTCCAGCTCACCTCGCGGCTGTTCGCCCAGCGGCCTTTCGTGGAACTCGTGCCGTGGCTTAAGTTGCTGGTCGCCTTCGACATCGTGGTGATCGTGGCGGCCCTTCTCACCTTCGAGTACACGCTGGACGAATGAACCCGATCGACATCGCCAACAGGTCCGTGCGCCGGAGCGCGGTGCTGGTGATCGCCGGCCTGGCGCTGCTCGGCGCCGTCTACGTGCGCGCCATCATGTTCACGCCGACCGAGGCCATGCAGGGCGCGGCGCAGAAGATCTTCTACGTGCACGTGCCGAGCGCCTGGACGGCGTTCTGCGCCTTCATCACGGTGGGCGTGTGCAGCGGGCTGTACCTGGTGCTGCGCGACGTCCGGCTCGACCGGCTGGCCGCCAGCGCGGCGGAGGTGGGCCTGGTGTTCATCACCGGCGTGCTGCTGACCGGCCCGCTGTGGGGCCGGCCCATCTGGGGCGCGTACTGGACCTGGGACGCGCGGCTGACCAGCACCCTGTTCCTCTGGTTCATCTATGCCGGCTACCTGGTCCTGCGGACGGCGGTGCAGGAGCCCGGCCAGCGGGCCCGGTTCGCCGCCGTCCTCGGCATCCTCGGCGCCCTGCTGGTGCCCTTCATCCACGTGAGCGTGTACCTGTTCCGGACCCTGCACCCCAGGCCGGTGGTGCTCAACGTGCAGGGCCCCCAGCTGCCCGGCGCGATGCTCACCACGCTGCTGTTCTCCGTCGCCGTGTTCACGCTGCTGTTCGCCGGCCTGCTGTGGCAGCGCTACGCCCAGGCGACGCTGGCCGACGCGCTGGCGGCCGCGCGGGCGGAGGCGTCCGATGCCTGACAACGGCGGCTACATGGTGGCGGCCTACGTCGTCGCGGCCCTGCTCTACGGGGGCTACGCCGCGTGGCTGCTGTGGCGGGGCCGCCAGCGCTGACGCGGCGGCGGGGCGCACGAACGCACCGCGGGGCGGCCTGGTCGGCCGCCCCGCGTCGTCATTCGGGGCCGGGGCGCCGGCGGCGCCCGGCCTCAGGAGCTCAGGCGTCCTGCTTCAGCAGGAACCGTTCGCAGACCTGCATGGCCGCCACCGAGCCGAGGACCGGGCCGATCCAGTAGACGGCGTGCGCGGTCCACGCGTTGGCCGCCAGGGCGGGGCCGAAGGCACGGCCCGGGTTCAGCGCGGCGCCGGTCATGTGGCCGCCCGCCAGGACGCAGAAGAACAGCGTCATGCCGACGGCGAAGCCGCCGCTCCGGGACGCCGACGCGCCCGCCAGGGCGGCCACCCAGGCGAAGGCCAGGAAGAACGTCAGGATCGACTCGATGAGGATGCCCTGCACCACGCTGACGTCGTTGGCCAGCCGCGGCGTGCCGAGCTGGGTGACGACGCCGGCCATGTCCGGGTAGAGGCCCTTGATGGCGAACGCGGCCGCCGCGGCGCCGAGCAGCTGTGCGACGACGTACAGCGCGGCGGTCCTGGCGCTGATGCGGCCGACCGAGAGCATGCCGACGGTGAGGGCCGGGTTCAGGTGGCCGCCCGAGATGCCGGCGGTCGCCGTCATCGCCACGGCCAGCGCGATGCCCTGGGCCGCGGCGATGCCGAGGAACCCCACGGCGCCGTCGCGATAGGCGTTGGCGACGATGACGCCGGCGGCGGCGAACACCAGGAAGAAGATGCCGATGAACTCGGCGAGCAGCGGGCGCAGCGTCTTCATGCGGGAACCCTCGTCGGATGGGAAAGCGGCGCGAAGTATGGGCCGGTGCCCGGGCCCGGCGCAAGCGGCGCGTCAGTCGGCGCGCCGCATCACCACCGCGGCGTTGATGCCGCCGAAGCCGAACGAGTTCGACAGCGCGACGTCGGCGCCGCGCTCGGCGCCGGTGCCCGGCAGGTAGTCCAGGTCGCAGGCCGGGTCGGGCGCGAAGTGGTTGATGGTGGGCGGCAGCCACCGGTGATGCAGGGCCAGCGCGGTGATGGCCGCCTCGATGGCGCCCGAGGCGCCGAGCGGGTGGCCGTAGTAGCCCTTGGTCCCGCTCACCGCGAGCCGGTAGGCGTGGGCGCCGAAGACCTGCTTGAAGGCGGCGGTCTCGGTGGAGTCGTTGAGCGGCGTGCTGGAGCCGTGCGCGTTGACGTACTCCACCTCGCCGGGTTCGACGTGGGCGTCGGCCAGCGCCAGCCGCAGGCAGGCGGCCGCCTGCGAGCCGTCGGGGCGCGGCGCGGTCATGTGCCAGGCGTCGTTGGTCGACGCGGCGCCGAGCACCTCGGCGAGCACCCGGGCGCCGCGCGCCAGCGCCCGCGAGCGTTCCTCGAGCACCAGCGTGGCGGCGCCCTCCCCCATGACGAAGCCGTCGCGGTCGGCGTCGAAGGGCCGCGACGCGCTCGCCGGGTCGTCGTTGCGGGTGCTCATGGCCCGGATGATGGCGAAGGCGCCGTAGCACAGCGGCGCCAGCGGCGCCTCGGCCCCGCCGGCGAGCATCACGTCGGCCCGGCCCTCGCGTATCACGTGGAACGCGTCGGCGACGGCGATGGTGCCCGAGGCGCAGCTCATGGCGTTGGTGGAGTTGGGTCCGTTGAGACCGAACTCGATGGCCACGTTGCAGCTCGAGGCGCCGCCGAACACGGTGAGCGCCAGCGACGCGTCCACGCCGCGCAGGCCCTCGCTGAGGTACACGCCGAGCTGCTGCTCGGCGAAACCGATCCCGCCCAGGGCCGAGCCCATGAAGACACCGATGCGGCCGCGGTCCTCGCGCGCCGGATCGAGCCCGGCGTGCTCGAGGGCCAGTTTCGCCGCGGTGACGCTGAGCTGGGAGTAGCGGTCGTAGCGCCGGGCGCGCTTGGCCTCGAGGTGGTCCAGCGGCGCGAAGTCGGGGATCTCGGCGGCGATGCGCGAGCGGAACGGCTCGGGGTCGAAGCGGCTGATGGCGCGCACCGCCGAGCGGCCGGCGCGCAGGCCGGCCAGCAGGCCGTCGGCGCCGGTGCCGATGGGCGTCACGCACCCGATGCCGGTGACCACGACCCGCCGTCCCTCGTTCACGCCGCGTCCTCCGCGTGCCGGGCCAGGCCCGCGAGCGTCCGGCTCGCGATGGCGTGGATGAACACCGGGCCGATGACCAGGTCGGCCGCCACCCGGCCGA
This sequence comes from uncultured Gemmatimonadales bacterium, assembly GCA_964550365.1. Taxonomy (GTDB): domain Bacteria; phylum Gemmatimonadota; class Gemmatimonadetes; order Gemmatimonadales; family JACORV01; genus DASXPG01. The sequence continues at coordinate 12,010 of CAZJZC010000059.1, forward strand.
TCAGGGGCCAGCGCGGTCCGTCCCACCAGTGGGTGATGGTCACCCGCACGCCGCCAGGCTCCTCGGCGAATTCCCAGGCCACGTCCATCCCGGTGGTGATGCCGCGCACGTGGCGGTAGCGCACCCGCGGCACGTCCGGCTCGATCACCATCTCCGACACCCACCAGGTCGGATAGTTCAGCGGGCCGAACGGCCGCCAGGCCGCCATCTCGACCAGGCCGCCCCGCTCGTCGCGGCGCAGGAAGCGCACCCACCGGTAGTGCGGCAGCCGCTCGGGCCAGCGCTCCACGTCGCGCGCCCGGTCGAACATGCCGGCCAGGGCGGCGCGGACCAGCCGGGTGTCGACGGTCTTCATGCGACGGCCGCGGGCCGCCAGGCGGCCGTGAGCGACCAGCCCCGGTGGCGCCGGATCTCCGCCCGGACGCCGGCGGCGGCGCAGCGCTCCCGCAGTTCGCCGGCCGTGAAGCCGCGGAACACGGAGATGACACTGTCGCGGCGGGTGGCGGGGTGGAACCGCATCGGGAACGAGGCCAGCCAGATGCCGAGCGCCGCGAGCGCGCTGCGCCGGATGTCGGCCACCACCACGGCCAGGCGTGCCACGCGGTCCATCTCGCGCAGCAGCGAGGTGCCGGACGGGCCCGGCAGGTGGTGCAGGAGCTTGGCGCACAGGACGAAGTCCACCGAGCGCGAGGCGAACGGCAGGCGGCCGCCGTCGCCGACGATGGCCGCCACCCCGCATTCCCCGGCGGCCGCGCGGGCGGCGGCCCGGTGCAGGTCCAGGCCCAGCAGCCGCAGGCTGAGGCCGTGCCGGCCGGCACGGGCCGCGGCGGCGCGGGGGATGTCGCCGAGCCCGGTGCCGACGTCGAGCAGTGTCAGCGGCGGGCCGCCGGTGCCGGGGAAGAAGTCCTCGAGGCGCCGCGCGGCGGCGGCGGCGCCGCCGAAGGCGCGGTTGATCCGGGCGATGTCGTGCAGTGACGCGACGACCGCCGCGTCGTCGGCGTGCGGATCGTCGAGCAGTTCCGCCGAGTCGGCCGCCCAGGACCGCAGCGAGCGCATCAGCGCGCCAGCCCGCCGTAGCGCGAGCGGAAATAGGTCAGCGGTGCGCCCTCGTGGAGCGCCGCCCATTCCACCACGCCGGTGACGATGGCGTGGTCGCCCGCCACGAACACCTCGGCGCGCCGGCATTCGAGGTGGGCCAGGGCCCCGGCGACCAGGGGCAGGCCGGCCGGCGACGCCGCATCGGCGTCGCCCATGGGCTGGCGGAGGCGGTCGGCGAAGCGTTCGGCCACGGCGGCCTGGCCTTCGGCCAGCACGCTGATCCCGAACGCGGGGGCCCGCATCAGCCGGTCGTGCATCAGGGCCGACCGGTCGATGCAGGCGAGGATCATCGGCGGCTCGAGCGACAGGGAGCAGACGGCGCTGGCCGTCATGCCGAGCGCGGCGCCGGTCTCGTCCCTGAGGCTGACCACGGTGACGGCCGTGGCCAGGCGGCTCATCGCGTCGCGGAAGGCACCGGGGTCGAGGGGCACGCTCAGCCGACCAGGGCCAGCAGGTGACGCGGGCGGAACAGCGCGCGCAGCGGCACGTGATCGCCGGCGGCGCCGACCCACAGGTCGGCCACGTAGGCGCGCCGGGCCAGCGTGCGCGTGAAGCGCCGCATCAGCGCCGGCCGGGTGGCGCCGAGCCCGACGAGGCGCTCCAGCACCCACT
>CAZJZC010000060.1:0-13646 GCA_964550365.1 uncultured Gemmatimonadales bacterium
AGCATCTGGTGGTCGCTGGCCAGGTGACTCACCTCGAACAGCGGCGCGATCTCGTACTGGCCCGGCGCGACCTCGTTGTGACGCGTCTTGACCGGCACGCCCAGGCGGTAGAGCTCGTGCTCCACCGCGCTCATGTACGCCAGCACCCGCGGCGGGATGGTGCCGAAATAGTGGTCCTCGAGCTGCTGGTGCTTGGGCGGCCGGGCGCCGAACAGCGTGCGCTCGGTGACCAGCAGGTCGGGCCGCTGATAGAACAGCTCGCGGTCGACCAGGAAGTACTCCTGCTCCGGGCCCACGGTGGTGAAGACCCGCGAGACGCCGACGTCGGTGCCGAACAGCTTCAGCACCCGCAGCGCCTGGTGCGACAGCGCTTCCATGGAGCGCAGCAGCGGCAGTTTGGTGTCCAGCGCCTCGCCGGTCCACGACACGAACGCCGTGGGGATGCACAGCGTGACGTTGGTCTCCCCGCGCATCAGGAACGCCGGGCTGGTCGGGTCCCAGGCGGTGTACCCGCGGGCCTCGAAGGTGGCGCGGAGGCCGCCCGAGGGGAAACTCGAGGCGTCGGGCTCGCCCTGCACCAGCTCGCCGCCCGAGAAGTTGAAGATCACGCCGCCCTGCCCGTCGGGACTGATGAGCGAATCGTGCTTCTCGGCGGTGAGCCCGGTCAGCGGCTGGAACCAGTGCGTGTAGTGCGTCGCCCCGTTCTCGATGGCCCAGTCCTTCATGGTGGCCGCCACCACGTCGGCGACCCGGGCGTCGAGCGGCTCGCCCCGGTCGATGGTGCGCACCAGGCTCCGGAAGACCTCCTTGGGCAGCCGCTGGCGCATCACCTGCCGGGTGAACACGTCGGCGCCGTAGATCTCGTCGACGCGGGCGAAACCGGTGCCGTTGGCGCCGGGTGTGTGGGTGGACGGACTGGGCATTGGGCTCGACCTCCAGGGGCGGCTGGCTCGGGGTGAGGCGGGCGGGAACCCGCGGACCGGGTAGGGTAATCGGCGGCCGGGCCGGCGTCCACGGCTTCCCCTAGTCGCTCTATGGGAGTACCATGCGGCATGGCCCCCCGTCACCTGGAGCTGCTGCCCGGCACGCTCGACCTGCTCATCCTGCGCGCCCTCCGGTGGGAGCCCACCCACGGCGCGGGCGTCGGCGAGTGGATCCGCATGGTCACCGGCGGCGTGTTCCCGCTGGCCGAGGGCACGCTCTACCCCGCCCTGCGCCGCCTCGAGGCCGGTGGCCTGATCGAGTCCGAGTGGGGCCGGTCGGACCGCCGGCGCAAGGCGCGCTTCTACAACCTCACGGCCGAGGGCCGCGGCCGCCTCAGGGCCCTGGTCGAGGACTGGGGTCGGTACCGCGATGCGGTGGACGCCGCCCTGCGGCACGGCCATCCGCGGGCGCTCTGGGCCGAGCCCGAGCGTCCGGCGCCGTGAGGGCCTGCGATGGACGCACCGGGAGCCCCGCCGCATCTTTCCGTCATGACCCGATTCGCCGCCGCATTGCTGGCCACCGCCCTCGCCCTGCCGGCCGCCGCGCTGAGCGCCCAGGAGCCCCACACCCACGAGGCTGACGCGCCGGCGCCGGCCGCCGATTCGGTGCCGCTGTACCGGGTGCTCGGTGCCTTCTCGCGTCCCGTGACCACCGGCGCGAGCGCGGCCCAGGCCTATTTCGACCAGGGCGTGCGCTTCATGTATGCCTTCACCCCGCGTGACGCCACGCCGTCGTTCCGCCAGGCCCTGCGCCGCGACCCGTCCTGTGCCATGTGCGCCTGGGGCGAGGCCTGGTCGCTCGGCGCCTACCTCAACGAGCCCATGCGGCCCGATAACGCGCCGGCGGCGCACGCCGCCGCCGCGCGCGCCCAGGCGCTGGCTGCGGGGGCCAGCGCCGTCGAACGCGACCTGATCGCGGCCATCGCGGTGCGCTACGAGCCCCGGCACGAGCCGGGCCGCCGCCGCTCGCTCGACACGGCCTACGCCTTGGCCATGGCGCGGGCGCATGCGCGTCACCCGCGCGACACCTTCGTCGCCACGCTCTACGCCGAAGCGCTGATGCTGCTCGAACCGCGGCGCGGCACCTGGGACATCACCCGCTCGGAGATCCGCCTCATCCACCGCGTGCTCGAGGGCGTTCTGGCGCGTGACATCGGCCATCCTGGAGCCTGTCACCTCTACATCCACGCCACCGAATCCACGCCCGTGGCCGGCCGCGCCGAGCGCTGCGCCGACCGGCTCGGCAACGCCATCCCGGGCGCCAGCCACATCAACCACATGCCCTCGCACACCTACAACCGCGTGGGACGCTGGGGCGACGCGGTGCGGGCCAACCTCCAGGCCTGGCATTCGGACCAGAAGGCCGGCATCGGCGAGGGGTTCGCCATCTACCCGTCGCACAACCTGCACATGCTGCTGTTCGCGGCGTCGAACGACGGGCAGGGCGCGCTGGCCATCCAGGCCGGTCGCGACTACGCCCGCCTGCCCGGCGGCGGCGTGTTCCTCCAGGCGCTGGCGCAGGTGCGCTTCGGACGCTTCGAGGACCTGCTGAGGGAACTCCCCGACCCCCCGGCGCCTTCGGCCCAGCGGGGCCTGTGGGCCTTCGGCCGCGGCTACGCGCACCTGCGCCTGGGACGCGCCGACAGCGCCCGCGCCTACGCGGCGCTGGTCGATTCGCTGGCGGCGCACGCGCCGGCCTCGGCGAGCTTCCGGTTCCACTCGGCGGCACGCCTGCTCGGCGTGACCGGCGGGATCCTGCGGGGCGAACTGCGGCGGAGCGAGGGTGGGACGGCCGACGCGCTGGCGGCCCTCGAGCAGGCGGTGGTCATCGAGGACAGCCTGGTCTACGACGAGCCCGAGCCGCTGCCCTTCTCGGCCCGCGACTGGCTGGGCGCGGCCTATCTCGACGCCGGCCGTGCCGCCGATGCCGAGCGGGTGTACCGTGCGGCGCTGGACGACCATCCGAACAACGGCTGGAGCCGGTTCGGGCTGGCGCAGGCCCTTGCGGCCCAGGGCCGCGAGGCCGACGCGGCGGCCGAACGGGCCGCCTTCGAGCGGTCCTGGGTCCGGGCCGACGTCTGGTTGCGGGCCTCGCGCTTCTAGGCGCCCGAGCGGGCCCGGCGCCTCGCCGGCTTCCCCGCGGTGCCGTAGCGCTCGGCCGCCCGGGCCCGGGCCCGGGCCGCTACCTCCTCGCGGTCGCGCGGCGGCGCGCTGGTCTCGAGCGAATCGACCAGGTCCCGTGCCGCGCCCGCGACCCGGCGCACCGCCCGCGCGAACGCCGCCTCGTTGGCGCGAGAGGGCTTGGTGAAGCCGCTGATCTTGCGCACGAACTGCAGCGCCGACGCGTCGATCTCCTCGTCGGTGGCCGGCGGCTCGAAGTTGAACAGCGGACGGATGTTGCGGCACATGGCACGGCCTCCCTGGTGGACGTCGGACCCTCCCGACCCAACCTAGCGCGCTCCCGCGCCTCCGGGCCAGCCGACGCCGCGCGGAGCAGGCGCTGGCTGGCCGACGCTCCCGGGTGGTACAATTGCCGCATGAGCGCCCATCCCAACCTCACCGTCCTGTCCCACCCGCTCATCAAGCACAAGCTCCACCTCCTGCGCGACCAGCGCACCAGCGTCAAGGACTTCCGTGAGCTGGTCGGCGAGATCGCCATGCTCATGGCCTACGAGGTCACCAAGGACCTCACCACCGAGCCCGTGGACCTCGAGACGCCGCTGGAGCGCATGACCGGCGAGAAGGTCTCGGGGAAGAAGCTGACGCTGGTGCCCATCCTGCGGGCCGGCCTGGGCATGGTGGAAGGCATCCTGCGGCTCATCCCCTCGGCGCGGGTCGGCCACGTCGGGCTGTACCGCGACCACGACACGCTCGAGCCGGTGCCGTACTACTTCAAGGCGCCCGCGGCGACCGAACAGCGTGACATCTTCGTGCTCGACCCGATGCTCGCCACCGGCGGCTCGGCGGTCGATGCCTGCACCACGCTGAAGAAGGCCGGCGCCCGGTCGCTGCGCTTCCTCTGCATCGTCGCGTCGCCGCGCGGCGTACGGCGCATGCAGGACGCCCACCCCGACGTGCCGGTCTACACCGCGGCGCTCGACCGCGAGCTCAACGACAAGGGCTACATCCTCCCCGGCCTCGGCGACGCGGGGGACCGCATCTTTGGCACGCGCTGACCGCCTCACCTTCCACGGGGCCGCGGGCGAGGTCACCGGCTCCATGCACCTGCTCGAGTCGAATGGCGAGCGCATCCTGCTCGACTGCGGCCTGTTCCAGGGGCGCCGCGACGAGGCGCGGACCAAGAACGAGGCCTTCCCGCTGGAACCGGACGACGTCACGGCCGTGGTCCTGAGCCACGCCCACATCGACCACGCCGGCCGCCTGCCGCTGTTCCACCGGCGGGGGTACCGCGGGCCGATCTTCTGTACGCCCGCCACCGCCGACCTCGCGGCCATCATGCTGCCCGACAGCGGCCACATCCAGGAATCCGACGCCGAGTGGCTGCGGCGCCGCGGCAAGACCAGCGCGGAGCCGCTGTACACCCGGCAGGACGCCGTCCGCGTGGCCGAGCAGATGGTCGGCGTCCCCTACGAGCGCGCGCTCGAGATCCGGCCCGGCGTGACCCTGTCGTTCCACGAGGCCGGCCACATCCTCGGCTCGGCGTCGGTGGTGCTCGACCTCGACGGCGGCACGCCGCGGCGCATCGTCTTCTCCGGCGACATCGGCCGCGCCGGACTGCCCATCATCCGCGACCCGAAGTCTCCCGCGGGCCCCCGCGCCGACGCGCTCATCATCGAGAGCACCTACGCCGGGCGCGTCCACGAGACGGTGGAACAGGCCGCCGACATCCTGGCCGGCCACGTCCAGCGCGTGGCGAAGCGCGGCGGCAAGATCTTCATCCCCGCCTTCGCCGTGGGTCGGACGCAGGAGGTGCTCTACGAACTGCACGCCCTGGTGCGCGACGGCCGGATCCCGGAGATCCCGATCTACATCGACTCGCCGCTCGCGGTGAGCGCCACCGACATCTTCCGACGCCACCCCGAGGTGTTCGACCGTTCCGAGCAGCTCGTCGAGGCGGTGGACGATCCGCTCCGGTTCCCGATGGTCACCTACGTCCGGTCGGTCGAGGAGTCGAAGGCGCTGAACGGCCGCCGCGGGCCGATGATCATCATCGCCGCCAGCGGCATGGCCGAGTCGGGACGCATCGTGCACCACCTGCGCAACGGCCTGGGCGACGCCCGCAACATGGTGATGCTGGTCGGCTGGCAGGGCAGCCACACCCTCGGCGAGCGGCTGCGCAGCGGGGCGCGCGAGGTGCGCATCTTCGGCGACGAGGTCGCGGTCAACGCCGAGGTGCAGATGGTCGCCGGCTACTCGGCCCACGGCGACCGCAACGATCTCTCGGCCTGGGTGAGCGGCATGGGCCCGCCGCCCCGTCGCGCCTTCTGCGTCCACGGGGAGGCCGGCCTCACGGCCATGGCCGGGATCCTGCGCGATCTGGAGGTCCCGGACGTGGCGATCCCCGCGCTCGGCCAGTCGTTCAAGCTGTAACGCCCAACCCTGCCATCGTTCCGGCTGTCCAAGACGGGTGAAACGACACCGGTCCCATCTCGTAGGGACCGTATCCAATCGTCACCCGCAGCCGGAGCCGACGGGAATGGCCACACGCATCTTCACCGCCGCCGTCGCGGCGCTCATGGGCACGGCCCAGATCGCCCCGGCGCAGCAGCAGGCGGCCCGCGGCCTGGCCGGCGATGCCCCTGCGGCCCGCAGCGGCATCGCCGTGGCGGTGCGCGCCCGGCCCGCTGCGCCGCAGGTCGACGGCCGGCTCGACGACGCCGCCTGGGCGACGGCGCCGGCGTTCGGTGATTTCCTCCAGCGCGAGCCCAGCGAAGGGCAGCCGGCGGCCGAACGCACCGAGGTGCGGGTGGTGTTCAACGACGACGCCATCTACGTCGGGGTGCGCGCCTTCGACTCGCGGCCCGATGCCATCGCCGCCCAGCTGACCCGGCGCGACAGCGACTCGCCGTCGGACTGGATCGGCGTGGCCATCGACTCGTATCACGACCGGCGCACGGCGTTCGTGTTCTGGGTGAACCCGGCGGGCGTGAAGCGCGACACCTACCTGTTCAACGACACCGATGACGACGACTCGTGGGACGCCGTGTGGGACGTCGCCGTCGGCCGCGACGCCGAGGGCTGGACGGCCGAGTATCGCATCCCGTTCAGCCAGCTGCGCTTCACGCGCGGCGCGGCGTCGTTCGGCTTCAACGTGGTCCGCAAGGTCAACCGCCTGAACGAGGAGAGCCACTGGCGGCTGATCCCGCGCAACGCCAACGCGGTGGTCTCGCTGTTCGGCCAGCTCGACGGGCTCCAGGGCATCCGGCCGCCGCGCCGGCTGGAGATCCTGCCGTATACCGTGGCCCGCGGCGAGAACCGGATCAGCGAGCCGGGCAATCCGTTCCGGCCGGCCACCAGCGCCACGGCCACCGTCGGGGCGGATCTCAAGGTCGGTATCGGCTCGAACCTCACGCTCGACGCGACCATCAACCCGGACTTCGGCCAGGTCGAGGCCGACCCGGCGATCGTGAACCTGTCGGCCTTCGAATCGTTCTTCCCCGAGCGGCGGCCGTTCTTCACCGAGGGCGTGAACATCTTCCGTTTCGGCCTGGGCGGCGGCGACGGCGGCTCCGAACAGCTGTTCTACTCGCGACGGGTCGGGCGGCGGCCGCAAGGCGGCGCCGATCCGCGCGGCGGGTACGCCGAGTCGCTCGATCACACCACGATCCTCGGCGCGGCCAAGCTGTCCGGGAAGACCGCGTCGGGCTGGACCATCGGCCTGCTGGGCGCGCTGACGAGCGAGATGCACGCCGCCGTGCGCGATTCGAGCGGCCTGCCCCACGCCGACGTGGTGGAACCGCGCTCGGCGTACGCGGTCGGCCGCCTGGCGCGCGACTTCCGGCGGGGCCGCACGGTCCTCGGGCTGTTCGGCACCCTGACCCATCGCGACCTGCCGCCGTCCATGACCTGGCTGCGGAGCGACGCCCTGGCCCTGGGCCTGGACTTCAATCACCGTTTCGCGCGGGACCGCTACCGGTTGCGCGGCTGGGTGGTGGGCAGCACCGTGCGCGGCAGCGCCGAGGCCATCACGCTGGCGCAGACGTCCAGCTCCCGCTACTACCAGCGGCCCGACGCCGACTACGTGGAACTCGACACCACCCGCACCGCGCTCTCGGGCTTCGCCGCGCAGGCCGTCCTCGCCAAGGAGAACGGCACGGTCCGCTTCGAGACCGGCTTCGACACCCGCTCACCGGGTTTCGAGGTGAACGACGCCGGCTTCATGCGCGAAGCCGACCGCACCAATCAGTTCGTCTGGGTGGGCCTGCGGTTCAATCAGCCGGGCAGGGTGTTCCGGCGGGCCAACGTCAACTTCAATCAGTACTCGTCCTACAACTACGGATGGGAGCGCACCGGTGTGGGCGGCAACGTCAACACCAACGTGACGTTCCTGAACTACTGGTACGGGTACGCCGGCCTGAACATCAACGGCGGCGGCCTGTCCCGCGAACTGCGCGGCGGCCCCGGCCTGCTCCGGCCCGGCAACATCAACGGCTGGGCCGGCTTCGGTTCCGACGAGCGCAAGAACCTCTCCGGCGAGTTCAACGGCTGGTTCTTCCGCCAGGGCGCGACCGGCGCCGGCGGCGGGGGCATCGACCCGGCGGTCATCTTCCGGCCGGCGAGCAACATGGACTTCCGGCTGACGCCGGGGATCCAGTGGAACAACGACACCTGGCAATACCTCCAGGCGGCCACCGTGGCCGGCGCCGACGAGTACTTCTTCGGCCACCTGCGCCAGACCACCGTCTCGCTCGGCCTGCGGGGCAACGTGACCTTCGCGCCGGGCCTCAGTCTCCAGGTGTACGCCGCGCCGTTCTACTCGGCCGGCGAGTATCGCGGCGTCCAGCGCGTCCTGGACCCGCGCGGCGCGCGCTGGGCCGACCGCATGCGCTTCCTCACCCCGGCGGAGGTCGCCCGCGACGCCGTCACCGGCGACTTCCTCGTGGACCTCGACGGCGGCGGCACCGACGTGGTGATCGGCAACCCCGATTTCAGCTTCACCTCGTTCCGCTCCAACGTCGTGCTCCGCTGGGAGTACCGGCCGGGCTCGACGGTCTTCCTGGTCTGGCAGCAGGGCCGCAGCGACTTCTCCACCGACGGGCGCTACCGGTTCGGCGACGCCACGCGGGGCTTCTTCCGGCCCCAGCCGGAGAACGTGTTCCTGGTGAAGGTGAACTACTGGTTCAGTCTCTGACCCGGCTCCGGCCTCGCGCGGGCGGCGTGACCGGGGCGGTGCCCGCCCGCGCGTCGCGCGGGCGTCCCTGTCGGCCGGACCGGCTTCGACTCGACAGCGTCGGCCCCGTGGTGTAGTTCACAACGACCTTCCCGTCACCACTGGAGCCGTGCGTGCTCAGCGCCCTTGTCGTCCTCGCCCTTCCGCTGTCGCTCGCGCAGGAGCCGGCGCCGGCGCCGGCGCCGGTCCCGCAGGATGCGGCGCTGCGCATCTTTCTCGATTGCCCGCCGTTCGAGTGCGATCTGGACTTCCTGCGCACCGAGATCCGTTTCGTCAGCTACATGCAGAACCGGCAGGACGCCGCGGTCTACATCCTGGTCAGCACCCAGCGCACCGGCGCGGGCGGCCAGGCCTACACGCTCACGTTCCTGGGGCAGGGCGCCCTGCAGGGCCGTGCCGATACCCTCACCTTCGCCACCCAGCCCGCGGAAGCCGACGACGCCGTGCGGCGCCGCATGGCCCGCGTCCTGCGTCGCGGGCTGGTGCGCTACCTCGGCGACTCGCCGCTCGCCGAGCACATCGACGTGCGGTACGAGGCGCCGGCCGGCGCCGCCGCGGCGGCGCGGCAGCAGCGTGATCCCTGGAACTACTGGGTCTTCGTGCTGGGCGTGAGCGGGTTCTTCAACGGCGAAACCCAGACGTCGTCCCGGTCGGTGAGCGGGAGTGCCTCCGCCTCCCGGGTCACCGAGGCCTGGAAGGCCGAGCTCGAGGTCAGCGCCTACAACTCGCGCAACCGGTTCGATCTCGACAGCGTGACGACCTTCATCAGCGAGTCGCACAACTACAGCTTCGACGGACTGCTGGTCCGCAGTCTCGGGCCGCGCTGGTCGGCGGGCGGACGGGCCAACATCGAGTCGTCGACGTTCTCCAACCAGGACCTGCGCCTGCGGCTCGCGCCCGCCGTCGAGTTCAACATCTTCCCCTACGCCCAGTCCACGCGGCGCCAGCTGACGTTCAACTACTCGGTCGGCGTCCAGCACGTGCAGTACGCCGACACGACCATCTTCGGGAAGATCGAGGAGAGCCTGGTCAATCACCGCCTCCAGGTCGCCCTGGACTTCCGCCAGCCCTGGGGATCGGCAGGGATCTCGCTGTCGGGCTCGCAGTACCTGCACGACGCCTCCAAGGTCAACGCCGGCATCTTCGGCAGCGTCAACCTGAACGTCATGCGGGGGCTCCGCTTCCGGGTCGGAGGCAGCTACAACATCGTGCGCGACCAGCTGTCGCTCCCGGCGGGCGGCGCCACGCCGCAGGAGATCCTGGTCCGCCAGCGTCAGCTGGCCACCAGCTACAACTATTTCTTCAGCGTGGGGCTCAACTACACCTTCGGGTCCATCTACAACAACGTGGTGAATCCGCGCTTCGGCGGCGGCAACCGGACCTTCTTCTTCTGATGACCGGCCCGCCCGGCCCGTGCCTCGCCGGCCATGCAACCGGCGAGCGGCGACCGGCATCCTAGGCATCATCGAAGCCGAGACTCGTTCCGGGTCGTTCCATTCTGGGGAGCCGCATGATCGCGCTGGTGCTCGCCGCCCTGGCCCAGGGGCCTTCGCAGTCCCAGGCCGCACCGACCGCCGTCCCCAGCCCGCTGCCGACGGCGGAGGCCATGGCCGCCGACACCGGCGTCCTGCGCCACGCGACCGGTCGGACGCCGCCGATCGCCCATGCCCTGCGCCTGAGCGGCCCGGCCCCCCACATCGATGGCCGGCTGGACGACCCGGCCTGGGCCGCCGCCGTGCCGATCACGGCGTTCTACCAGAACGCCCCCAACGAGGGCCGGCCCGCCAGCGAGAGCACCGAGGTGCGTATCGTCTACGACGAGGACGCCATCTACGTCGGCGCCCGGATGTTCGATCGCGAGCCGGGGTTCATCGCGTCGCAGCTGCGCCGCCGCGACAACACCGGCAGTTCCGACCTGTTCACCATCGCCTTCGATTCGTATCACGACCACCGGACCAGCTTCCAGTTCACCGTGAACCCCTCCGGCGTGCGTGCCGACGGCATCGCCAGCGGCGACAACGCCTACGGGGACACGTCGTGGGATCCGGTCTGGGAAGCGCGGACCGTGCGGGACTCGCTGGGCTGGACGGCCGAGCTGCGGATCCCGCTGTCGCAGTTGCGGTTCCCGCCGGCCCGCGCGCAGGTCTGGGGCGTGAACCTCTCGCGCTACATCCAGCGGCGGGCCGAGCAGAGTGAATGGGCCTGGAAGGCCCAGACCGACCGCGGGTATGCCTCGTATTTCGGCCATCTCATGGGCATCGCCGACCTGCCGCAGCCGCGCCGCCTGGAGCTGCTGCCCTACGCCTCGGCCCGGGGCGAGTTCGGCCCCGCGACGCCCGGAGACCCGTTTCACGACGGATCGCACGGCGTCGGCGTGGCCGGTCTCGACCTCAAGTACGGCCTGACGTCGAACGTCACCGTGGACGCCACGGTGAATCCGGACTTCGGCCAGGTCGAGCAGGATCCCGCGTTCGTGAACCTGTCCGCGTTCGAGCAGTTCCTGGAGGAGCGTCGGCCCTTCTTCGTCGAGGGAGCCGACATCTTCCGGTTCGGCGGCCAGCAGTTCTTCTACTCGCGCCGCATCGGCAGCCCGCCCCGCGGCGCGCCCAACATGCGTGGCGGGTTCGCCAACGTCCCCGACAACAGCACCATCCTCGGCGCGACCAAGGTCTCGGGCCGCACCGCCGGCGGCTGGTCGCTGGGCTTCCTCGAGGCCCTCACGGCCCGGGAATTCGCCACCGTGGATTCCGCCGGCGTGCGGTTCCGCGACGAGGTGGAGCCGCTTACCAACTACGCGGTCGGCCGCGTCAAGCGGGACCTGCGTGGCGGCGCGACGCAGGTGGGCGGCATGTTCACCGCCGTGAACCGTGACCTGTCGGACGCCCGGCTGGCGTTCCTGCGCCGCGCGGCCTATGCCGGCGGCGTGGACCTCACCCACCGGTTCGGGCGCAACCGCTGGTCGCTGTCGTACACCCTCGCCGGTTCCTACATCCGCGGCGACACGCTCGCCATCCAGCGGGCCCAGCGCTCATCGGCACGGTACTTCCAGCGGCCCGACGCCGGCCATGTCGCGTATGATCCCACCCGCACGAGCCTCGCGGGCTGGGCCTCGTCCCTCAGCTTCGCCAGGATCCAGGGCAAGTGGACCTACAGCGTCCACACCAGCGCGACCTCGCCGGGCTTCGAAATCAACGACGCCGGGTTCCAGACCGGGGCCGACCGCGCCAGTGCCAGCGGCAACGTGAACGTGCGCTGGACCCGGCCGGGCCGGGTGTTCCGCCAGGCCAATGCCGGGCTCAACGTCAACGCCGGCTGGGACTTCGGCGGCTCGCGCACCGGCACCTCCGCCTCGCTGTTCGCCTGGGGGCAGTTCCGGAACTACTGGTCGCTCAACGGCAACGCCTGGGCCGGCCTGCGGACCCTGTCCAACAACCTGACCCGCGGCGGTCCCCAGGGCATCAACCCGGCAGGCCGCGAGGTGTTCCTCGGCGTGAACAGCGACTTCCGCAAGCCGATCCAGTTCTTCCTGGGCGCCGACTACTTCACCAACGAGATCGGCTCGAGCTTCCGGGGCATCTTCTCCAGCATCACGATGCGGCCCACGACCTCCCTGTCCGTGGACATCGGGCCCAACATCACCAGGAGCCGCACCGCACAGCAGTTCCTGATGTCGCAGGCCGACCCGGCCGCCGTGGCCACGTTCGGTCGGCAGTACGTCTTCGGCGCGATCGAGCAGCACAGCCTCGACATCACGACCCGGCTCAACATGACCTTCTCGCCGACCCTGTCGCTCCAGCTCTTCGCCCAGCCCTTCGTGGCCACCGGCGCCTGGAACGATTTCAAGGAACTGGTCGCGCCCCGGACGACGGACTTCGTCGTCTACGGCACCACGCCAGGCTCGACGCTCCAGACCACGACGAACCCCGACGGCAGCGTCGCCGCCTACATCGGCGACCCGGACGGCGCCGGGCCGCGGCCTGCCGTGACCATCGGCAATCCCGATTTCAGCGTCCGGTCCCTGCGCGGCAACGCCGTGCTGCGCTGGGAGTATCGCCCGGGCTCCACGCTGTTCGTGGTCTGGACCCAGTCGTGCAGCGCGTTCCAGCAGAACCCGCGCTTCGTGCCCGGCGCCGACCTCGGCCGGCTGTGCCGGGGCAAGAGCACCAACGTGCTGGCCGTGAAACTCAACTGGTGGCTGAGCCTGTAACGGGCCACGGCATCCGGCGCGCGTGACCGGCGCGCCGACAACGGGATCACGGCGCGCCGGGGTGGCGTCGGGCGCCCTACCGTCCGGGGACGCGCCCGCGTTTCTTTCAAGTCTATGCGCCGGTTCCTGCTGGCCGCCGTCGGCCTGGTCGCTGCCGTCTGGCTGACGTGCGTGGCGGTGGTCGTGCACGCCGCCCGCACCGACGCGGCGGCGACCGCCGGCGCCATCGTCGTCCTGGGAGCCGCTCAATACAACGGCCGGCCCTCGCCCGTCCTCCGGGCCCGCCTGGACCACGCCGCCGACCTGTGGCGGCGCCAGCTGGCGCCCCGTATCGTCGTGACCGGCGGCACCGGCACCGGCGATACGCTCGCCGAGGCCACGACGGCCCGGCGCTACCTCGTCGAGTCGGGCGCCGCGCCCGACAGCGCCGTCACGGCCGTGCCGGCCGGGCGCACCAGCGAGTCGTCGCTTCGGGCCGCCGCCGGCATGCTGACGCGGGGCGAGGCCGTGATCCTGGTGAGCGACGGCTTCCACCTGGCGCGGCTCGGCATCATCGCCCGGCGGTTCGGCCTGCGCCCCCTGGGCTCGCCGGCCCCCGACAGTCCGATCACCCGGAACCGCCGGCGCGAACTCGGCTACCTGCTCGCGGAGTCGTTCAAGGTCCCCATCGCATTCCTTTTCACGAGGTCGGGAACATGACCACGGACATCACCGTCCCGCCGGCGCGCGGACGCCCGGGGCGGATCGCCGCGCTGGCGCTGATGGGCGCCGCCGCGACCCTGCCGCTGGACGCCCAGCAGCTGCGCGTGCCCTACGACGAATTCACGCTTGGCAACGGGCTGCGCGTGATCGTCCACGAGGACCGCTCGGTCCCCATCGTGGCGGTCAACACCTGGTACCATGTGGGTTCCGGCGACGAGCGGGCCGGCCGCACCGGGTTCGCCCACCTGTTCGAGCACCTCATGTTCATGGGCTCCGAACACGTGGC
Source organism: uncultured Gemmatimonadales bacterium (assembly GCA_964550365.1). Lineage (GTDB taxonomy): Bacteria > Gemmatimonadota > Gemmatimonadetes > Gemmatimonadales > JACORV01 > DASXPG01. Next base: position 13,530 of record CAZJZC010000060.1, read on the forward strand.
GACCGGGCGGTTCGACCAGATGCTGGAGGCGGTCGGCGCCAACAACAACGGCTCGACGACCGAGGACCGCACCAACTACTACGAGACCGGGCCGTCCAACGCCGCCGAGCTGATGCT
>CAZJZC010000061.1:0-13604 GCA_964550365.1 uncultured Gemmatimonadales bacterium
GCGCGCCGCGCCTCGGCCCACGTCGGCGCCGGGCCGATGAGCGCCAGCCGCCCGATCAGTTCGGGGTGCTCCAGCGCGAACAGCAGGGCCAGCAGGCCGCCCCACGAGAAACCGAGCAGGGTCGCGGGGACCGGGTCGGCGTGGGCGCGCACCACCTCGGCGAGGTCGGCAACGTGCGCCTGCCAGTCCAGCGCCGCCTCGCGCGGTACCGGCGACTGGCCGCCGCCGCGCTGGTCGTAATAGAGGAGAGTGCGGCCGACCGCCAGTCGGTCGAACTGGGGCCGCAGGTAGTCGTGGGATGCGCCGGGGCCGCCGTGCAGCGTGACCACCGTCGGTCCCGAGGCGCCGAGCCAGCGGGCGAACAGCTCCACGCCGCCGGCGCCGCGAACGTGCCCCGTGCGCTCCGGCGCGGCGCCCGTGCCGGCGGCGCTGTCCGCCGGCGCGCCGGGCCGGCTCAGTTCGCCCTGCCGCCCAGCGTCGCCATGACGCGGATCAGCTGGTCGCCGCGGCGGAAGCGGATCTCGACGCGGTCGCCGGCCGCGTGCGCCATGAGCGCGTTCTGGAAGTCCTGGAGGTTGCGGATCTCCATCTCGCCCAGGCCGACCAGGATGTCGCCCGCGCGCATGCCGGCGGAGTCGGCCGTACTGCCCGCCCGCACCCCGGTGAGCCGCACGCCGCCCGGCTCGTCGCTCATGTCCGGGATCGTGCCCAGCGAGGGCCGCGGCCGGCCGCTGGCCGCCACGGCGGGCGGCGCCGGCGGCGGCACGTCCACGTAGGTCAGGCGGCCGGTGCCGTCGAGCCGCCGCAGGAGCCCCATGGCGAAGTCGGCCACCCGGACGATGCCGTCGGCGTCGATCTTCTCGGCGTCGTCGGTGGGACGGTGATAGTCCTCGTGCAGGTCGGTGAAGAAGTGCATCACCGGGATCCTCCGCGGCGTGAAGGCCGCGTGATCCGAGGGTCCCCAGCCGTCGCCGCTGGCCCTGAGGTCGAGCCGCGCGGCCGCGTTGGCCGAGTCGAGCAGGGCCGGCCATTCGGTGGCGGTGCGCACGCCGAGCGCCATGAGCCGGCCCTCCCTGAGCCGGCCCACCATGTCGAAGTTGAGGTAGGCCTGCACCGATTCGGCGGGCATCGCCAGGTTCGTGGCGTAGTACGCCGATCCCAGGATGCCCATCTCCTCGCCGCTCCAGAAGGCCACGATGACGGTGCGGCGGGGCCGGGCGTCGCGGGAGCGGCGATCGGCGTCGAGCAGGCGAGCCAGCTCCAGCACCGCGGCCGTGCCCGAGGCGTTGTCGTCGGCCCCGTTGTGGATCTGGCCGGAATCGGGTGCCAGGGAGCCGAAGCGTCCGGTGCCGAGGTGGTCGTAGTGGGCCCCGATGATGACGTACTGGCTCGCCAGCGCGCCGCGGCCGGGGTACGTCGCGACGACGTTCATAGTGGAACAGCCGGCGATGCCGGCCTGCCGGGTGCCGGTCGTCGAGCCCACGGTCCAGTGCTGGAGGAACGTGCCGGCATCGCCGGCGGGACGGGCCCGGGCGGCCGTGAGCTGGCGGACCAGGTAGCCGGCGGCGCTGTCGAGTCCGGGTGCGCAGGTCCGGCGGCCCTGGAGCGCGTCCGAGGCCAGGAAAGCGACGTCGGTGGCCACGCGCCGGGCGCGCGGCGTGGAGGCGGTCTGGGCGGCCAGCGGGGCGGCGGTGACCGCCATCACCATGAAGATGTGTGCGGGTCTCATGGCAGGTAACCTAATCGAGCGGTATCCTTGTGAGACAGCCCGCGGTCCGCCGCTCCGCCGGGCTGTCTGATGAACGCATGATGCTGCCAACGACCCGCTACTTCCGCTCGCTCGCCCGACGATCCGGGCGCGCGTTCTGGCCCCTCGTCATCGTGGTGGCCGGGGCAGTCACGTGCGACTCGCCCACGGCCCTGCGCCAGCGGGGCCTGATCGCGGTCGAGCCGGTCCTTTCCGTCCAGTCGCTGACGCAGTTCGCCGGCCTCACGGTCGATCAGGTGCGCCTGACGGCCATCCGCCCGCCCGCCGAGACGCTGGCGCGCCGGACCTTCCCGTTCTCGGCCGACTCGTCCCAGGTCCGCGCCACGCTCGACGTGGCCGTCTCGGGCACCGAGCAGATCCTGGTGCTCATCGAACTGCTGGCGGCTTCGTCGGTGGTGTTCACCGGCCAGCAGACGGTCGCCGTCACGGCCGGCGCCACCACCCCGCCCGCGCCGACGCCCATCCCGGTGACGTATACCGGCCCGGGCTCGAGCCTGGCGCAGATCCGCATCGCGCCGCGCGATTCGGGCGTCACGCTGGGCGGCCAGATGCAGTTCCGGCTCACCGCCACCGATTCGGCGAACAACCCGGTGGCGCAGTTCTACGCCTCGTGGACCGTGCGCAGCCAGCTCCACGCCCTCAACGCCAACGGCCTGTTCCGCGCCGCCAACCAGCGCGGCACCGTCTGGGTCGTGGCCGCCACGCCCACCGGGGTCGTGGATTCCACGACGGTCACCGTCAGCCCTGTCGCCGTCGCTGTCGCGCCCCTGAGCGGCAACGCCCAGGGCGGCGCGCCCGGCACCAGGCTGGGCGCGCCGCTGGTGGCACGGGTCACGGCCGCCGACGGCGGTCCGGTGGCCGGCGTGCGCGTCGCCTTCGCGCCGGCGACGGGCGGCGGCGCGGTCGATTCGGCCAGCGTCCTGACCGACTCGGCCGGCCGGGCCGGCACGACCGTCACGCTGGGTCCGTCGGTCGGCGTCAACACCTTCACGGCGACCGTCACCGGCCTGGCGCCGGCCACCTTCACGGCCACGGCGAGCAACCCGATCCCGGCGGTCATCACGCTGGTGCTGGCCGACAGCCTGGTGGGCGTGGGGATGTCGCCGCCGCTCACCGTGCGGCTCACCCAGCCGGCGCCGGCCGGCGGCCTGACGGTGACCGTCGTCAGCGACAGCACCGCCTACCTCACCGTGGCGGCGCCCGGGACCATCGCTTTCAATGCCGGCGACACCCTGCGCACCATCGCGGTGACGGGCGTGGCGGCCGGCGTCACGCAGGTCCGGGCCACGGCGCCCGGCTATACGGCCGGCTCGCTGTTCCTGGCCGTCATCCCGCCGTTCCTGTCCCTGCCGGCCGCGGCGAACGTCAACGTCGGGTCGTCGGCCTCGCTGGCGGTCCAGCCGCGGCCGCGGCCGCTGGCGGCCCTGCCGGTCACGCTGATGAGCAGTGACACCGCCGTGGTGCGGGTCACCACGCCGACGCTGAACTTCGCCGCCGGCCAGGCATCGCTCAACGCCACGGTCCAGGGCGTCGCGCCCGGCACGGCGGTGATCACGGCCACCGCGGGCGGGTACCTCCAGGGCGCCACGGTCGTGACCACGGCCGGCGCGGGCGTGCCGACCACGCTCCAGAAGCAGGCGGGCGACAACCAGGCCGCGTTCATCAACGACACCCTGCCCATCCGCCTCCAGGCGCGGGTCCTCGACATCGGCGGCGCGCCGGTGGCCGGCATCCAGGTGCTGTTCGCGGTCGCGACGGGCGGCGGCACGATCGGCGGCGGCGCCTCGGTCCTGGCGACCACGAACGCGTCGGGCATCGCCGTCGCGACCGGCGCGTGGCGCATGGGCGGGACGCCCGGGGCCAACTCGCTCACGGCGTCCCTGCCGGCGTTCCCGGCGGTGACGGCGGTGACGTTCAACGCCACGGGGACCCTGCCGCCGCCCCAGATCGTGCTGAACATCTTCGGCTCGACGGTCGTCGGGCAGGCGCGCACCGGCCAGCTCGACGTGCGCCTGCTCCAGGCCGCGCCGGCCGGCGGCCTGACGGTGAACCTGGCGACGACCCGCGCCGGCCTCCTGCGCATCGGCAGTTACGCCAGCGAGAACGGCTCGGTCGCGTTCGCCCAGGGCGACACGCTCAAGTCGGTCGTCGTGTTCGGGGATTCGACCGTGACCGGCGTGGATACCGTCATCGCGACCGCGACCGGCTACACGCCCGACACGCTGGCCGTGCCGGTGTCGCTGAACCTGATCTCCCTGCCGCCGACGCTGAACGTGCCGTTCAACCAGGCGGTGTCCCTGCCGATCAACCTCTCGATCGCGGCCCCGGCCGGCGGCCTGAAGGTCGCGGTGACCAGCACCAACCCGGCCGCCGTCCAGGTCCTGACCGACACCGTGACGGTGCCGCAGGGCTCGCAGGTCGCCAACGCCTCGGTGCTGGGCGTCTCGCTCGGCACGGCGACCGTGACGGCCACGAACCCGAACTACGCGCCGCACCAGTCGGCCGTGACGGTGACGGCGAGCCTCAACATCCTCCAGACGACGGTGACGCCGAACGCCAGCTTCGGCCTGCCGATCACCGTCCAGCTCGAGAGCGGCGGCCTGCCGATCGCGGCGCCGGCCGGCGGCATCCCCGTCACGCTCACGCCGCGCAACACGGCCTGCGTGGCGGCGCCGTCCACGACCATCCCGGCCGGGCTGGTGAGCGTCGCGGCGCTGGTGACCTACGGCGGCTCGGCCACGCTGCCGTGCAGCAGCTATCTCGTCGCCAGCGGGCCGGCAGGCTTCGCCATCGACAGCGTCAACGTGAACATGCAGCCCCAGCCGGCCGTCAACATCAACCCGTCGTATCTCGGGTCGGGCCTCCAGCGCGCCTTCGGCGGCACGCTGGGCGCCGGCAACCACGGCGGGACCACGGTGCGCGTCACCAGCACCAACCCGTCGCTGTTCACCCTGGCGCTGACCGATTCGACGCCGGGCGCGGCCTTCGTGGACGTGCCGCTCAACGCGGGCAGTACCAGCTTCGCCTATTACGTGCAGGTGGCCGACGGCGTCAGCGCCGACTCGGCCGACATGATCGCCACGGCCGCGGGCTTCCTCCCCGACACCGCGCGGCTCACCGTGTTCACGCCGGTGGTCGACATCATCTTCCTGAACAGCACCGGCACCACGCGCACGGCGAGCGATCCGTTCCAGGTGCGCCTCGGATCCGCCTCCTCGGCCGCGGGCCCCATCGGCACCGAGGACGTCGTCCGGACCGGCCGGGCGCCCTTCGTCATCTCGGTGGTGAACGACTCGGTCGCCGTCGGCGACCTGGTCACCACGGCCGGCGCGGCCGACTCGGTGACGCAGGTGATCGGCCCGCGCCAGTCGCGCTCGCCGTCGACCGTCGCCACCGGCGGCGTGGAGTTCGACTACGTGGCCGCGGGCGTGGCGCGGGTGCGGGCGGCGGGCGCGGGCCTGCGCTCGGTGGGCACGGCGGTGGGTCAGAACATCACCGTCACCGCGCCGGTCATCAACATCAACCCGACGTTCATCGGCGCGCGGCTCCAGCGCGCCGTCGGCGGCTCGCTGTCGGCGCCGGCGGTGGCCGGCGACACGGTGACCCTGCGGACCACGCGGCCGGGCGTCCTGCGCATCTCGCCCAACGACTCGACCGGCTTCGCCGACAGCATCGCCGTCGGCCTGGCCGCGGGCGCGTCGTCGTTCACGTACTACATCCAGGGCGTCGACACCATCCTGAGCGACTCCGTCGACGTCATCGCGACGGTGCCGGCCTTCACCGCCGACACCGCGCGGTTCACGGTGCACCGGCCGGTGTTCGACATCATCTTCCTGAACTCCACCGGCAACACCCGGTCCGCGAACGACGCGTTCCAGGTGCGGGTCGGCTCGCCGGCCACGGCGGCCGGCGGCCTCAGCATCGAGGACGTGCTCCGCTTCGGCCACCCCGCGGCGACCTTCAACGTCGTGAACGACTCGCTCGCCGTCGGCGACCTGATCACCTCGGCCGGCGCCGCCGACTCGGTCACGGTCCAGATCGCCGCGCGCCAGTCGCGTTCGCCGAGCACCGTGGCGACCGGCGGGGTGGAGTTCGACTACGTGGCGGGCGGCGTGGCACGGGTGCGGGCCCACGCGGCCGACTTCCGGTCGGTCGGCGCGGCGCTGGGCCAGACCATCACCGTGTCGGCGCCGATCATCACCATCAGCCCGACGTTCATCGGCGCCCGGCTCCAGCGTGCGGTCAGCGGGTCGATGTCCGCCGCGGCCGTCGCCGGCGACACCGTGACCCTGCGCACGACCCGGCCGGGCGTCCTGCGCCTCTCGCCGAACGACTCGACCGGCTTCGCCGACTCCATCCGGATCGCCCTGACGCCCGGATCGTCGTCGTTCACCTGGTTCATCCACGGCGTCGACACCGTCACCGCCGACTCGGTGGACGTCATCGCGACGATCCCGGCCTTCACGGCCGACACCGCGCGGTACTCGGTGTTCCGCCCGGTCTTCGACATCATCTTCCTGAACGGCACCGCGAACACGCTGGCGGCGAACGACCCGTTCCAGGTACGCCTCGGCTCGCCCGGCTCGGCGACCGGCGGGCTCGCCAGCGAGGACGCGCTCCGCTTCGGCCACGCGGCCGTCACCGCGACCCTGGCCACCAGCCAGGCGACGGTGGCCCAGCTCGTCACCACGACGACGACCGGCAGCAGCGTCACCGTCAACGTGGCGCCGCGCCAGTCGCGCTCCCCGACCACCGTGGCGGCGGGCGGCGTGGAACTCGACTACCTGACCACCGGCACCACGGTGGTGACGGCCGCCCTGCCGGACTTCCGGGTCCTGTCGAGCGACACCCAGACGGTCACGGTCACGGCGCCGTTCGCCACGGTCAACCCCGTCACGGTCGGCAGCGGCCTCCAGGTCGGCAGCTCCGTCTCGCTGAGCTCGGCGAACCACGGGGGCATCTCGGTCGTGGTCAGGAGCTCGAACCCCGCCGTGGCGCTGGTGTCGCCCAACTTCTCGACGCCCGGCACCGATTCCATCGTGGTCGCCGTGGGCGCCGGGTCCGCCAGCTTCGGCTACTACGTCCAGGGTGTCGAGGGTCTCTCCGGCGCGCCCCAGCAGGTGACCATCCGCGCGACCGCGCCGGGCTTCACCGACGGCACGGCGACGGCCACCGTGGTCCAGCCGGCGGTGGACGTCATCTTCCTGGCCGCCTCGGGCGCGGCGGCGGCCGCCGACGACCCGTTCCAGGTGCGCATCGGCTACGCCAACACTCCGACCAACAGCGCCATGAGCGCCGAGCAGGAGCTGCGGGCCGGCGCGCCGGGACCGCTCACCGTCACCATCCAGAGCACCAACCCGGCCGCGGGCGTCCTCACCACGACGGCCCAGCCCGGCGCGTCGTCGGTCACGGTGCAGATCGCCGCGGGTCAGGCTCGGTCGCCCTCGACGGTCGCGACGGGCGGCGTGGCGTTCGACTTCCTGGCGTCCGGCGTGACGCGGGTGGTGCCGACCATCACCGGGTTCATCACGGTCCAGCAGACGGCGCCGTTCACCCAGCCCGGCTTCCAGGTCACGGTGACGCCATGAGCCGCCCGACACCGCCGCGGCCCGCCGGCCGGTTGCTTGACAGCCGCGTCGCCCGGGTCGCTATTATCAGGCGGAGCGTGTGACGCACGTGGCGATCGTCCCTGCCTTGCGCGCGCGTGCCCGGAGGCTCCGGCGCGCGTTCTGGCCCCTCGGCATCGTGGTGGCCGGCGCCGTGACGTGCGACTCGCCGACGTCCCTGCGCCAGCCGGCGCTCATCGCCGTCCAGCCGGTGTTCGCGGTCGGATCGATCTCCCAGTTCGCCGGCCTCACCGCCGACCAGGTGCGGCTGACGGCCATCCGGCCGCCGAGCGACACGCTGGCCCGGCGGACCTACCCCTTCTCGCCCGACTCGAACCAGATCAGCGCCAGCCTCGCCGTGTCGGTCACCGGCACCGAGCAGATCCTCGTGGTGATCGAACTGCTCTCCGGCGCCACCGTCGTCTTCACCGGCCAGCAGACGGTGACGGTGACGGGCGGGCAGACCACGCCGCCGTCGGCCACGCCCGTGCCGATGACCTTCGTGGGCCCCGGCGCGAACCTGGCCCAGCTCCAGCTCGCCCCGCGCGACTCGGGCGTGACGCTCGGCGGCCAGGTGCAGTTCCGGGTCGCCGCCACGGACTCCTCGAACAACCCGGTGGCCCAGTACTACGCGTCGTTCGCCACCAGCGCGACGACGAACACCATCAACGCCAACGGCCTGTTCACCGCCGGCACCACCCGCGGGACCGTGTGGGTGCGGACCTGGAGCCCGACGGGCATCCGGGACTCGACGCGGATCACCGTCAATCCGGCCCCGACCCAGCTGCAGATCGTCAGCGGCAACAGCCAGAGCGGCACCGCCGGCTCGGCCCTGGCCCAGCCGCTGGTCGTGCGGGTGCTGGCGGCCGACAACCTGCCGGTGGCCGGCGCCCGGGTGCAGTTCCAGGTCTCGGGCGGCGGCACGGCAACGCCGGCGCAGGCGTCCACCGATTCGATGGGCCTGGCGCAGACCACGGTCACCCTGGGGCTCGCGACCGGCGCGCAGACGGTCACGGCCACCGTCACCGGCGTCACGCCCGTCCAGTTCGGCGCCACGGCGAACACGCCCATCGGCCCGCCCAGCCAGCTGACCAAGAACGCCGGCGACGGCCAGTCGGCCCTGGTGGGCACCGCGGTCGCGGTCGCCCCGCAGGTCCTGGTGCGGGACGCGGCGAACAACCCGGTGCCCGGCGTGAACGTCGTGTTCGCCGTGGCCAGCGGCGGCGGCGGCATGACCGGCGCTTCGCAGACCACCAACGCCTCGGGCCTGGCCAGCGTGGGCAGCTGGACGCTGGGTCCCACGCCCGGCGCCAACACCATGACCGCGACCGTGACCGGCCTGACGCCGGTGACGTTCACCGCCACGGGCACGGGACCGGCCATCACGCTGAGCGTCGTGGCCGCCACGGCGCCGGTCGGCGTCGGCCGGACGGCCGTGCTCCAGGTGCGGCTGGCCCAGCCGGCCCCGGCGGGCGGCGTCACGGTGACCGTCACCAGCGACAGCACGCAGTTCCTGACGGTGACCGCGCCCGGCACCATCGCCTACGCGGCGGGCGACACGCTCAAGACCATCACCATCACCGGCGTGGCGGCCGGCACCGCGGTGGCGCGCGGCACGGCCCCCGGCTACAGCACCGGTACCGTCACCATCCCGGTCACGGCCAACGTCATCGGCCTGCCGGCCTCGCTGAACGTCGCCGTGGGCCAGAGCATCACCCCGACGCTGACGCTCTCGACGCCGGCGCCCGCGGGCGGCCTGGTGGTCACCGTGAGCAGCAGCGACAGCCTCAAGGCGCGGGTGATGACGCCCATCGTCAACATCGCGGCGGGCCAGACCACGGCGAACATCACCATCCAGGGCGTGGCGACCGGCGCGGTGAACGTCGGCGCCACGGCGAGCGGCTACGCGCCGGGCTCCTCGAGCGTCACGGTGACCTCGACGGGCAGCGGCATCGTCTCGACCACGGTGTCGCCGCGGCTCGATACCCTCACCAGCTTCGGCGACACCCGCTCGCTGACGGCCCAGGCCCGCGACTCGGCCAACAACCCGGTGGCCGGCGTGTTCAGCTGGGTGAGCCGGACCCCGGCGGTGGCGACGGTGAACGCGTCGGGCGTGGTCACCTCGGTGGCCAACGGCTCGAGCTGGATCGTGGTGACCGAGGCGGGCGGCACCCGGGACTCGGCCAACATCGTCGTCCAGCAGCGGGTGGCCTCGGTCAACGTCTCGCCGGCGGCGCGGAACATCTACCTGACGCGGAACTTCGTCTTCACCGCCACGGCGGTGGACGGGCGGAACAACCCGGTCGCCGGCGTGGGCAACTTCACCTGGACCACCACGGCCCCCGCCGTGGCCACGGTGGACTCGACCGGCCGGGTGACCGGCATCGGCCTCGGCACGGCGCAGATCCGCGCCACCACCGGCGCGATCATCGGCGTGGCCAACGTCAGCATCATCACCCCGATCACCCGGATCGCGGTGGTGGTGGACACCGTGGGCGCGGCGGTGACCGACACCTTCAGCATGGCCTCGCTGGGCCTGACGCGCCGCTACCGCGCGCGGGCGCACGACACGCTCGACGTGGTGATGAGCGGCCTGACCTTCACCTGGGCCTCGAGCAACGGGTCGGTCGCCATCATGAACACCACGACCGGCGACACGGCGTCCGTCACCTCGGCGGCCAACGGCATCACCGACATCCGGGCCACGGCCCAGGGCTTCACCTCGGCGCCGGGCGCGCGGCTGACCGTGGCGCAGGTGCTGGCCTCGATCGAGCTCACGGCGCCGCCCGCGAACCCCTCGGCGGTCATCGGCATCACCGGCACGCTGGCCCTGACGGCGCGCGGCAAGGATGCCAACAACCGCTACATCTCGGGCGGCACCTTCAGCTACGCCTCGAGCGACACCACCATCGCGCGGGTGAACGCGTCGACCGGCGTGGTGACCGGCGTGGCCAACGGCACCGCCAACATCACCGCCACCAGCGGCGCCATCACTTCGAGCGCGCTCGTCGTCACCGTCGGCGGCGCGGTGCCGTCCATCATCAGCTTCGGCCGCGATACCGTCTCGGTCGGCCGCGGCGGCACGGCGTCCATCCCGATCCTCCTCAGCCGGCCGGCGGGCTCGGCCCTGACCGTGAACCTGTCGGTGGCCGACACCTTCGCCTTCTGGAGCACCGCCTCGGTGACGATCCCGGCGGGCCAGACGTCCATCAACGCCACGCTGAACGGCCGCAACGCCGGCACCACCACCGTGTCCGCGACCGACGGCAGCGGCCTGGGCTACAGCGCCGGCGGCGCCGTGGCCAAGGTGACCGCCAACATGTCGCTGACCTCCGGCGGCTACGCCATCAACGCCACCGACATCGTGCAGACGCAGGTCCTGCTGTCCGACCCGTCGCCGGCGGGCGGGACCTACGTCACCTTCAGCTACTCGACGCCGGGCATCGCGTCGATCTCGCCCGACCCGGCGTTCATCCCCGCCGGCCAGCTGGCGGCGGACATCCAGATCCGCGGCCTGGCGGGCGGCTCGACCAACATCACGCCCAGCGCCATCGGGGTGAACGGCACGGCCTCGAGCTTCACGGCCTACGCGCCGGTCCTCACGCCGAGCACGACGTTCCAGCGGCTCGGGCAGGGGCAGTTCGAGCAATACAACTACGTCTACGCCCCGACGTACACCAACGTCGCGATCCCGGTGACGTTCACCAGCTCGGACACCAACGTCGTGACGGTCACGCCGACGGCCACGATCCCGGGCGGCAATTACTACACCTACTTCACCGTGTCGGCCCGCGGCACCGGCACCGCCACCGTCTCCTTCACGGCGCCGGGCTGGACGTCGGCGAACACCATCACCGTGGTGGGGACCACGCCCGCGGTCGGCGTCTGCTGCGGCGGCCAGCGCTTCACCACGTCGCCGGCCGAGAACGTCACCGTCTACGCGCAGGACTCGACGCGCACCGCGCACTACCGGACCAATTCCCTGGTCGTGCGCCTCAGCTCGTCGGACACGACGGTCCTGCGGGTGCTCGACTCGCTGGTGACCATCGGTCCCGGGCAGTACTACGCCACCAGCGGCCGGGTGCAGCCGGCCGGCCTGGGCGGTTCGGCCTGGCTCGTGGCCACCGCCAGCGGGCACCGGCCCGATTCCACGCAGTTCACGGTCATCGGCCCGCCGCTGACGTTCAGCTTCAGCACGGCGCTCCTCGGCACGGGCCAGGAGGAGCAGTACCACTACGTCTACACGGCGAACAACGTCACGGCGCCGCTGACCGTGACGCTGGCCAACGCCGACTCGAACGTGGTCGGCGCGCCCACGACGGTGACCATCCCGACCGGGACGTACTACTCGTACTTCACCACGCGCGGCAAGACGCCGGGCAGTTCGCGGCTGATCGCCTCGGCGCCGGGGTACGCGCCGGACACGGCGACCATCGTGGTCACGACGCCGGGCCTGACGGCCTGCTGCTCCACCACGCTGAACAACTTCGGCCCGGGCACCACCGTCCAGGTGTATTCCGTGGATTCGCTGCGCAGCGGCCATAACCGCACCCAGCCGCTGACGGTCACGGTCATGTCCACCGACACCAACGTGGTCCGCGTGGACTCGGCGAGCGTGACCATCGCGGCGGGGCTGTACTACAGCAGCGGCGTCGGGGTCCGGCCGGTGGGCACCGGCACGGCGCGCATCATCTTCACGGCTGCGGGCCACACGTCGTTCGACACGCTCACCATCACGGTGCAGACGCCGCGGCTGTACTTCGCGCAGAAGCAGATCCGCCTCGGCCGGCGCCAGTACTTCGCGCCGACGGACCTGTACGTCTACACGCCCGACTACCGGTCCACGCCGCTCACCGTGACGCTCGCGCGCCGGAACCCGGCGGTCGACTCGCTGACGGCGACGGCCCTGACGATCCCGACCGGCCTGTACTACCAGTACTACGGCCTCTACGGACTGGCCCTGGGCGCCGATACCATCGTCGCCACCGCGCCGGGCTACCTGCCCGACACGGCCTTCGTGACCGTGACCACGCCGCAGTTCACCAACTGCTGCATGCCGGGCTCGGGCACGACCACGACGCCGCCGTTCGGCATGACCGTCTACGCGACCGACAGCGTGGGCAACGCGCACTACGTCATGGACACGGTTGTCGTGGCCGCGGTCTCCAGCGACACGACCGTCATCCGGCCGGTGCAGGCGTTCTTCCGCCTCGCGAAGGATGGCTACTACGCCTCGCCGTCGGTCAGCATCACCGGGCCGGGCACGGCGAGCATCACCTACTCCGACTCGGCCGCGACCGGCTACCGCCCGACCACGACAGGGACCATCACGGTCACCGGGCCGTCGCTGAACATCGCCAACGGATCGCCGGTGCTCGGCATGCGGCAGTCGGGCGGGACCAACTCGTCCTACGTCTACGTGCCCAACAACGTGACGTCGCCGCTGACGGTGAACCTGGTGAGCACCGATACCCGCGTGGTGACGGTACCGGCCTCGGTCACCATCCCGACCGGCTCGTACTTCGCCTACTTCGACATCACGGCGATGGACACGGTGGGCACCATCCAGGTCCAGGCGACGGCCACCGGTTACCAGGCCGCGGCCACCAACGTGCAGGTGACCCAGCCCAGGTTCGTGGTGAGCACCGGGACGTCGATCTACACGACGTCCGCCCGGCAGGGCATCACGGTCTACGCGGCCGACGCCAACGGCAGCGCGCACTACACCACCGAGAACGTGACCGTGACCCTGCTGTCGTCGGCGCCGTCGGTGGCGAACGTGGACTCGACGACCGTGACGATCCCCAGCGGCAGCTACTTCAACAGCAACGCGACCTGGGGCCCGGGCATCGTCGGCACCGCCCAGCTCTCGGCGTCGGACCAGCGTTCGGCGCTGTACAAGTACAACACCGGCACCGCCAACATCTCGGTCGTGACGCCGAGCCTGTACCTGCCGTACAACAACTCGACGATCGGGATCGGGCAGTACTCGGACAACACCTACTACGTCTACGCGTCCGACTACCAGCCCTCGCCGCTGGCCGTCGGTTTCAGCCGCGTCGGGACGCCGCGGACCAGCACGTTCGCCAACGGCACATCGACGCCGGTGAGCGGCGTGACCATCGCGGCCGGACAGTATTACGAGTACTTCCGCCTGGCCGGCTCGTCGGCCGGTACCGACACCATGATCGTGTCGGCCACGTCGCCGGCCCACCTCCCGGACACGGCCT
>CAZJZC010000062.1:0-13596 GCA_964550365.1 uncultured Gemmatimonadales bacterium
CCCCGGCCTCCGGCCGCACGCCCGCGAGCAGCGCCTCGGCGCGCCGCGCGGCCGCGGCGAAATCGCCGCGCTTGACGAGCAGGCGCGTCTCCAGCTGGCCGAGGCGCGCGCGCTGGGCCTCGTCGCTCGACAGGCGCCATGCCGTGCGCACCGCCTCGAGGGCGCCACCCGGCCCGTCCCCGCCCACGCGGCCCGACGCTTCGAGAGAGAGCGCGCGCGCCTCCCAGGCATCCGGCGCGTCGGGCACGGCACGGACCCACCGCTCGGTGAGGCGCTCCAGCTCGGCCCGCTGACGGCGGATGGCCTCGATGAACCCCGGCGGGTCGGCGCCCGCGACGCCGCCGAGCAGGCCGGCGAGCGGCTGCGGCACGTAGGCGAGCGTATCGTGGTCCAGTCCGGGGAACGCGCCGAACCTCTGGGAGTCGTCGTCGACGGCGCGCCCGCTCCGGTAGACGTTGGTCCGGGTGACGAGCAGCAGCGCCAGCCGGTCGTAGGCCGGCCCCGCGAACAGGACGTGCACGGCGGGCGCCGCGTCCAGCGCGCGCTGGTACGCGCCCAGCATCTCGCGGGCGCTGGCGCGGAACCGCCAGCCCGACGCGCTGGCGCCATCCCGCAGGACGCCCCGGTCCCGCCGCAGGCACTCGGCCAGCCCGAACCAGGCGAACAGGTCGCCGTCGTCGCTCCGGGTCAGGTCGCGGTAGACGTCGCACGCGGCCGGGAACCGGCCGCCGCCCAGGGCGGCGGCGGCCGCCGCGTGCAGGGAGTCGCGGCGCGACAGACGCCCGGACGCCGCGGCCGCCCGGTCGGCGTCCTCGGCGAACGCCGCGCCGGGCTCGCCGCGCCAGAGCGCCAGCTGAGCCAGGCGCAGCCACGCGTGCGCGAATCCGGCGTCGGCCGCCGTGGCCGCGCGGAACGCGGTCTCCGCGTCGTCCAGGCGCCAGCGGTAGAGCATCGAGTCGCCGCGCTCGAACGCCGTCCACGCCGTCACCGACCGCGTCCCCGCCGCCGCCGGCGCCGCCGTCGGCGTGAGGTGCTGGCCGACCACGAGGTCGTCGGCCAGCCGATAGAACACGCCGGAGACGTCCTCGGGCCCGGCACTGACGGGGAACTGGCCGACGGCCTCGCGCAGGGGCCCCTGGTGCGGACGGCGGGCATCGTAGACGCCGGCCCTGAGGTGGACGATGCCGCCCTCCTCCCAGGTCTCGCCCACCACGATGCGGCCGGCGCCGCGCTCGCGCGCGAACGCCGCGCCGGACTCCAGCAGGCCCGGCGGCGTCCCGGCGGCGAGCGAGGCGCCCGACCAGATGTACGGCGACATCACCCGGAGGCCCTCCCAGCGCTCGAGCCCGACGCCGAGCTTGCGGGCGCAGGTCTCGCCCGCGGCCAGCGCGCTCGCCGCGCCGCGCACGTGCTGGAACGGAAGGACCAGGTAGTAGGCGGCGTCGAGGGGCGCGGGCCGCCAGCGCTTCCACAGCACCGGCGAGAGGGCCAGCGCCAGGACCGCCGCGGCCAGGGCCGCCGCGCGGAGCGGCGGGCGGCGGTCCGCCGCGCGGCCCTCGCCCGTCGTCGGCTGGAGCGCGTCGGCGAACGCGGACACGCTGCCGAAGCGGTCGGCCGGCCGCTTGGCGAGCGCGCGGGTCACGGCCAGCGACAGCGTCGGCGGGACCGACGAGCGCAGGGCGGTCAGCGGCCGCGGCCGCGCGTGCACGTGGTTGGCCATGACGTCGGCCGCGGTCTGGCCGGTGAACGGCGGTTCCCCGCCCAGCATCTCGTACACGACGCACGCCAGGGAGTAG
Source organism: uncultured Gemmatimonadales bacterium (assembly GCA_964550365.1). GTDB lineage: Bacteria > Gemmatimonadota > Gemmatimonadetes > Gemmatimonadales > JACORV01 > DASXPG01. Next base: position 1,797 of record CAZJZC010000062.1, read on the forward strand.
ATGTCGCTGCCGGCGTCCACGTCGCTCGCGCCGGCCGCCTGCTCGGGGCTCATGTACAGCGGCGTGCCGAGGGCCAGGCCGACGTCCGTCAGCCGGCCGCCGCCGGCGATCCGGACGGCGCGCGCGATGCCGAAGTCGGCGACCACCGCCGCGCCGCCGAACAGCAGGATGTTCTCGGGCTTGATGTCGCGATGGATGATGCCCTGCCCGTGGGCGTGCGCGAGCGCCTGCGCCACGTCGCGCGCGATCGCCACCGCGTCGGCCAGCGTCAGCCGTCCCTCGCGCTCGAGCCGCTCGCGCAGGGTCTCGCCCTCCACGAACGGCATGACGAAATACAGCAGCCCGTCGGCCTCGCCCGAATCGTAGAGCGGCAGGATATGCGGGTGCTGGAGCCGCGCGACCGTCTCGATCTCGCGGAGGAACCGCTCGGAGCCGATCACGGCGCCGAGTTCGGGACGGAGGACCTTGATGGCGACGGGGCGGCTGTGACGGAGGTCCTGGGCGAGGAACACGATCGCCGTTCCGCCCTGGCCGAGCTCGCGCTCGAGGGCGTAGCGACCACTGAGGGCGATGCCGAGACGGCCGAGCAGGTCCGAGCCCGTACGGGGACTCCGAGGTTGGCGCGAACCTACGGCCCCCCGCCCGCCGCGGCTAGCCCCCCGCGCCCCGGCCGCGGCCCGCCACCCGGGGAAACGCGGCGCCCCGCCCGGCGGCTGCCGGACGGGGCGCTCGGCGCTCGAACCGCCCGGACTACGGGTTCAGCACCACGCCGAAGAAGCTGACGGGACTGCCGGCGAAGCCCGTGCGGGGCGGCGCCACGGGCGTGGCGCGGACCTCGTTGGGATTGCCGAAGCCGAGGATCCACTGTCCCGCGGCCGCCAGGCCGTTGGCATCGGAGACCGGGGAGGGGCTGGCCAGCGAGCCGCCGCCCGCCGTGACGGCGAAGTTCACCGTGATGCCGGCCATCGGCCGGCCGGTCGGCGTGGTCAGCGTGACGGCGGGGTTGTCGTCCACCTCGACACCGCCGAAGGTCCACTGGGTCTCCCGGATGGCGCGGGTCACGTAGGCCAGCGTATCCACCAGGCCGAACGGGCTGAAGTTCCGCACCGACCCGCCGACGCCGCCGGCGTAGCGGTACCGCGCCGCCATCAGCGGTTCGGGCAGGAGCGCCTTGGCGAGGATGCCCTTGAGCAGCAGGCCGCCGCGCGCCAGGTCCAGGCCCCAGCGGTTCGCGGGCGCGGCGCTGATGTCGGCGTCGGTGCAGTCGAGGAACGGCGCCGGCACGATGTCGAGGATCTCGACACTGCCGAAGGTGAACGGCGCGACGTTGTGCGCCAGCCGCAGGCGGCTCGGATCGGGCGGCGTGGCGCCGGTGGCCAGGCAGGTGCCCACGACCACCGGGACCGTGAAGGTGATGCCCGGGTTGTAGCTGAACTCGTAATAGATGGGGTACTGGTCGAACTGCGTCAGCAGGGGCCCCGGCGTGTTCGGCAGCCGGGTGATGGTGATGAGCGTCGGCTGCGGCACGGCGCCGCTGACGACCTCCACGCCGGCCCACTGCGTGCCGGTGACGATCGTCGTGGTGGGATCGCCGGGCGACACCACGACGGCGGCACCGTCGAGGCCGAGCGCGGCCGGGTTGAACGGCGGCAGGCCGGCCCAGCACAGCACGCCGCTGAGGAAGGTCACCAGCCTGGTCGCGGTGGCCGTGGACGTCCCGCCCTGGAGGCTTCCGCTCCGGTACTTCTTGAGCGCGAAGTCCACCAGCGACAGCGCGTGCTCGCGGGCCTGGGCCGTCTTGCCCTGGCCGACGAAACGCATCACCTGGTCGAATTTCGCCGAGGCCGCCGAGCGATGCCCGCCGACGAAGAGCTGGTTGATCAGGATGAGGATCTCGTCGTCGTCGGGACACCCGGCCGGCGCCGCAACGCCGCGGTTGTTGGCCACGATGCCGGGCGCCGCGGGGTCGGTCGCCGACCGGTCGGAACACGCGGTGACAAGCACGGCGGCGGAGACAATGAACAGGGCGGCGGTACGGCGCATGATCACCTCGTTGTAGGGCATGCCAACGGGCCGCCCGGTGGGCGGCGCGGCATGGACGACCGGGCACTCACCGACGAAACGGCGCAAATGTGGGGCCACCGCCTCAGGGCGGATCGCCGGCTCACTGCCCGGCCCGGGAACCTACCAGCTGGCGCCACCCCGGCTCGGCGACGAGGGGGCTGAACCACCACCCGGGGTCAGCAGCTAACGCGCTGCGGCGCCTGGGGTTGGCCGCCAGGTACAGGGTCAGCTGTTCCAGCGCCCTGGCATGGTCGCCGGCCACGGTATGGACGAAGGCGGCGATGTTGGCCAGGTCGCGCGTCGGGTCCACGGTGGCGTTCCCCCTGTAGCGCTCAGCCAGCACTTTGGCGCTGTCCGTCTGCCCCGCCCTGGCGAGGACCGCCGCCACGATCAGGCCGGCGTTGAGCCGCTGGTACGCCGTGTCCTGCGCCGGCGTGGCCGCGACGAGGGTGTCGGCCAGGGCCCTGGCACGGACCGGGTCGGGCGTGGCGCCGCGCATCGTCAGCATCCACAGGCGGCACTCGATGAACCGCGGGCTGGCCGGGAAACGGCGCGCGCCGAGGTCGCACCAGTGGCCGGCGTCGGCCTGGTCGAGATCGTAGGACGCGAAGAACAGCCGCTGGAGGATGACGTCGGCGTTGCTCAGGAAGGCGTCGGCCTCCCAGGCCCGCTGGGTCGCGACCCGGATGTCGGCGCTGGTGCCGTTCTGGTAGGCCATGTGCGACAGCGTCGCCCAGGCGCCCGCCTGGGACGGGCGGATGCCCACGGCGCTGTCGAGGTCGGCCTTGGCGCGACCCAGCAACGCTTCGGCGCGGCGGGCATCGGGCTCCAGGCCCAGCAGCCAGCGCCAGTACTGCAGGTTCCCCCGCAGTTCCAGGGCGTCGGGATCGCGGCGCTCCAGCGCGAAGGCCCGCTCCAGGTGGGCGAGGCCGACGGCGATCCAGCGGTCAGCCGCGGGAAGGTCGTCCACCGCCAGCCGCGAACGCCGGTACGCGATGCCGGCCCGCAGGACGATCGGCTCGACCCAGCGCCGGTCCAGGGCCTCGGCCTGGGCCGCCAGCGTGTCGGCGGCCGTGAGATCGCGGTCGAACGCCTCCAGCGCGCCGGCGGCGCGGGCGGAGTCGGCCTGCTTGCGCAGGCGCTCGGCACGCTGGACCAGGACCCAGGCGTCGATGCTCCGGGTCCCGGCGCGCTGTTCCCGCACCCGGACCTGTTCACCGAGACGGCGGCGGACGAACGTCGCGGCCTGGCGGGCGAGCGAGTCGGCCAGGGCCAGCAGGTCGGCCTTGGGCGCGGTGAAACTGGCCCGCTCGATGTCGGCGCCGCTGGCGCCGTCGACCAGCCGCACATCGACCTTCACCCGCTCACCCTCCGGCACCACCGCGCCCCGCACGATCATGCCCACGCCGAAGATGCGCGCGATGCTGTCGGCGCTCAGCGTACTGCCGCGGACCTGCTCGGCGCCGCCCCGCGTGATCACGTGGAGGTTCTGGACCTCCGACAACGCCCCGATGAGGCCCTCGGTCAGGCCGTCGGCCAGGTAGCCCAGGTCCTTGGCCGGGCCGGCATCGTCGAAGTACAGCACCGCGACGCCGCGCGGATCGAGGCCGTCGGCCGCGATCACCGGCGCGCGCGGGCGCAGGGCGAACCAGCCGCCCGTGCCGGCGGCGGCCAGCACGAGGGCGGCGCCGGCGACGACGCCCGGTCGCCGCCACCATGCCGCCCGGCGCACGGCCTCGCGGGGCCCCGAGCGGGCCGCCTGGGTGAAGCGCGAGCGCCGGACCGCGCCGGCGCCGAGGGGCGTGCCGAGCATGGTGGCGAACTCGGCGCAGGACTGGGGCCGGTCGGCCGGCGTCTTGGCCAGGGCCGCGAGCAGCGCCTCCTCGACCTCCTCCGGCACGGTGTCGCGCACCACGCGGATCCCCGGCACCATCTCCATGGTGTGGCGGGCCATGATGGCGCGGGCGTTGGCGCCGGTGAACGGCGGCTGACCGGTGAACATCTCGTACGACACGCACGCCAGGCTGTACAGGTCCGAGGTCGGACCGACCTCGTCGCCGTAGGCCTGCTCCGGGCTCATGTACAGCGGCGTACCGATGGCCGTGCCGGTCTTGGTCAGCTTGTGCGCCGAGCCGCCGTCGCTGATCGCGCGGGCGATGCCGAAGTCGGCCACCAGGGCGTGTCCGCCCTGGAGCATGATGTTCTCGGGCTTGATGTCGCGGTGGACGATGCCCTGGGCGTGCGCATACCCGAGGGCGTCGGCCACCTCCAGGGTGATGCCGAGGGCGTCGTCCACCGACAGCTGCTGCTCGCGGTCGATCTTGTCCCGCAGGGACTCGCCCTGCACGAACGGCATCACGTAGAAGAGGAGGCCGTCGGCCTCCCCGGAATCGTACAGGCCCAGGATGTGGGGATGCTGCAGCTTGGCCGCCAGCTTGATCTCCCGGAGGAACCGCTCGGGGCCGATCTCGGCGGCGATCTCCGGGTGCAGGACCTTGATCGCCACGGGGCGGTCGTGCCGGACATCCTGCGCCAGGTAGACGGTGGCCATCCCGCCCTCGCCGAGCAGGCGCTCGACGGCGTAGCGGCCCGCGAGCGCGGCCTTCAGACGCTCGAGCGTGGGCAGGTCGGGCGGCGGCGGTGCGACACCGGTGGCGACGCCGCACGCCTTGCAGAAGGCGGCGTCGGGCTCGAGCGGTGCGCCGCAGGCAGCGCAGGTCGGCTGGGGGGAGGTCATTCCAGCCGTAGAACTAACCCAAGTGTCGGCGCCGCCGCAAGATAGCGTCAGGCCACCAGACGCCTCGGCCAGGCCCTTCGCCAGCGCTCGCAGCGGTCGCACCCGGCGCAGTGCCGCATGGTCTCGCCGAAATGCGCCAGCAGGCGCTCCCGCCGGCAGCCGAAGCTCTGCAGATAGCGCAGCAGCGGGTCGAGCCGCCCCGGCTCGGGGACGATGCGGCGCTGGAGCCGCACGTCGTCGGGCGACCACAGGACCAGGCAGCGGCTCAGGCGGCCGTCGCGGCCGGCGCGGCCGGCCTCCTGGTAGTACGCCTCGAGACTGGTGGACAGGCCGAGGTGGACGACGGTCCGGACCGCCGACTTGTCGATGCCCATGCCGAACGCCGACGTCGCGACGACGCAGCCGATCTGATCGGCGAGGAACTCCGCCTGCACCTGGCGGCGCACCGCGTGCTCCAGCCCCGCATGATACGGCGCGGCGCTGACGCCGGCGTGGCACAGAAACCGCGTCCAGCGCTCGGCGGCGGCGCGGGTGGGGACGTACACGATGGCCGCGCCGCGCCACGGCTTCAGCGCCTGGACCAGGGCGCGCCGGCGCTCCTCGCCGTCGTCGACCAGGCGCGCGGCGAGCCGCAGGCCGGGCCGGTCGAACGACCCGACGATGCGCTCCACGCCGCCGAGCCGCAGGACGGCGCAGATGTCCTCGCGCACCGCCGGCGTCGCCGTCGCGGTGAGGGCCAGGGTCGGCGGGCGCGCGAGCACCTGCCGCACCAGCCCCAGCCGCCGGTAGGCGGGCCGGAAGTCGTGTCCCCATTCCGACACGCAGTGCGCTTCGTCGACGGCAAGGAGCCCCACGCCGCGCGTGCGGAGCAGGGAGAGCAGCGGCATCGAGGTGAGCCGCTCCGGCGCCACGTACAGGAGCCGCAGGCCGCCGCCGGCCAGGTCCCGCAGCACGCGCTCGCGCTCCACGGTGGTCATGGCGCTGGTGAGCGCGGCGGCCCAGATGCCGCGGGCGCGGGCGGCGTCCACCTGGTCCTGCATCAGCGAGATGAGCGGCGACACGACGAGGGTGACGCCCTCGAGGACCAGCGCCGGCACCTGGAAGCAGAGTGACTTGCCGCCGCCGGTCGGCAGGACGACCAGGGCGCTGCGCCCGGCCAGCGCGGCGCGCACGGCGCGCAGCTGCCCCGGCCGGAACGCCAGGTAGCCGAACCGGCGCCGCAGCACCCGGGCCGCCCGCTCGAGGCGGAACGCGAGGTCGGTCATGCCGGCACGTTGGCACGCCGGCCGGATCAGGCGGTAGGCGGTTCCTCGCGCGAGGTGCCGAATCGCCGCTGGAGGAAGCGCAGCAGGAAGGCCGAGACGATGAGCGCCAGGCCGAGGTAGCCGATCCACGACCGCGCCAGGCGGTCGGCCAGCAGGACCAGGGCGATGCCGGCCAGGGCGAGCGCGTACTTGCCGAGCGTGAACCCGCTCATCCGCCCTCCTCCACCCCGCTCGCGCGCACGCTACTTCTTCAGGAACCCCGCGATGGCGGCGCGGAAATCCGGCGTGGCGCGGGAGACGGCGTTCACCTTGGCGCCCAGCCGCACGCCCTCGACGAACCCGAGCCCGTCGAGCTGGTAGAACTGCTGCTTGGTGAGCGCCAGCGCCGTCGCCGAGAGCCCGGCGAGGTAGTCGAGGAAGGCCGCCACATCCGCCTCGAAGGACTCGGCCGGCAGGACGCGGGAGACCAGGCCGAGTCGCGCCGCCTCGTCGGCATCCATGGTCCGCCCCGTGGCGGCCAGGTCGAAGGCGACCTTCTCGCCCACCAGGCGCGTGAGCATCGTCATGACCATGGCCGGCACGAAGCCCCGGTTGATCTCGGGGTAGCCGAACTGCGACCCGGCCTTCGCCACCACCAGGTCGCACGCCGTGGCCAGGCCGCAGCCGCCCGCCAGGGCCCGGCCTTCCACCACCGCCACGGTGACCTTGGGCAGGGTGCGCAGCCGGACGAACACCTCGCCGAGGTCCCAGGCGCGGGCCTCGTTCGCCTCGGGCGGCAGATCGGCCGATTCCAGCAGCTCGTTGAGGTCGAGCCCGGCGCAGAAGTCCTTCCCCGCCCCGCGGATCACCAGGACCTGCACGTCGGCGGCCAGTTCGGCGTCGGCGATGGCCGCCTTCAGTTCGGCGATCATCCGGATGCTGACGGCGTTCTTCTTCGACGGCCGGTTCAGCGTGCACGACAGGATGCCGCCGGCGCGGCTGGTCAGCAGGTGGCGCTCGTCGCTCACAGGTCGATCTCCATCCGGAGCAGCGCCGTCGACAGCGTCTTGCCCTGGGCGTCGGTCTTGAGGGACACGGTCCCGCCGCCGCCGAGGGCGCCGTGCAGGAGGAAGTTCAGGGCGTTCAGGTTGGGCAGTTCGAACCGCTCGACACCGCCGGTGAGCATGCCCTGGAAGTGCGCGGCCACGCGCGCCGCCGTGACCTCGCGCACCAGCGCCGGGTAGTGCGCCGGATCGCGCGCCACCAGGCCCACGTTGGCCGTGTCGCCCTTGTCCCCCGAGCGCGCATACGCGATGTCCGCCAGCCGTCGTCTCACGGCGCCCCCCGCTGCTTCTCCATCAGGTCGATCTTCTCCAGCGACGCGGCGGCGCTCCGGCGCACCGAGCGGCCGAGGCTGATGCCGATGCCCGCCAGCAGCACCATGACCACGCCGAGCGTGTAGTGGATCTGCCCGCCGCGCCAGGCCGCCACGATGCCGATGACCATCATCACCGCCGACCGCAGGTACCAGCGCCGGCCCTGGACCATGGCCCGCTCGACCGCGCGCCGCTGGGCCGCGAGCTGGTCCGCCAGCGGCTGGCCGCCGCCCGCGCGCCCGCCGGCGATCATCGGCCGTCCGCCTCGCGCGGCCTCACGCCGTCACCACCCGGACCTCGGGACGGATCTCGGTCTTGGGCACCAGCGCCGGCCAGTAGGCCACGATCTCCTCGACCTTGGGCCTGCCGCCGGCGAAACCGGTCACCGTCGGCGGGCCGTTCAATATCAGGGGCGCCAGCTCGCGGGTGAACCGCTCGACCACGGCGCGGTCCGGCGAACGCACGCCGACGCGCAGCTGCACCTCGGCGATATCGGCGGCCGGCTCGCCCGCCAGCGGACCATGGGTCGCGTTGACGCCCACGAACTCGGTCAGGACCTCGTCGAAGCGCAGGCCCAGCCGGTCCAGCCGCGCGCGCAGCACCCGGTCGGCCTCCCGCGCCTTGGCGTATGCGTCGGGCCAGGCGTAGACCAGCGTGCCCACGGCCTTGAACCCGTGCCGGTAGGCGATGCTGACCTTGTACAGCGCCGTCGCCGGCCCGCCCCTGATGCCGTGGACCCGCACCCGGTCCGGTCCGGCCTGCTCGAGGCGGATGGTCGTGAAGTCGGCCACGCAGTCGGGCGTGATGTACGCGCGCGGGTCGCCCATCTCGTACAGCAGCTGCTCGGTCACGCTGGCCACGGTCACCGCCCCGCCCGTGCCCGGGTGCTTGGTGACCTCGAAGGTGCCGTCCGCGGCCGCCTCGATGATGGGATAGCCGACGTCCTCGAGCCCCGGGACGTCGGGCCACCCGGCCAGGTAGTTGCCGCCCGAGCACTGGGCGCCGCACTCGTTGATGTGGCCGGCGATGGTGCCCGCCGCGATCAGGTCCCACTGGTCGCTCTTCCAGCCGAACTCGTGGGCCAGGGGCGCCAGCGTGAGCCCGGTGTCGGTGACCCGTCCCGTGATGACGACGTGGGCGCCCTGCCGCAGGGCCTCGACCACCGGCCAGGCGCCGAGGTACACGTTGGCGCTCAGCACCCGATCGCGCACGTCGGCCAGCGGCCGGCCGGTCTCCATGTCGTTCAGCGCGACGCCGCGCGCCATGAGATCGTCGAGCCGGTCCAGGATGTCGTCGCCGGCGGCGACGCCGATCCTGAGCCGTCCGCCCAGCCCCATGCCCCTGGCCGCCTCGGCGATCGCCGCGGCACAGGCGTCCGGATTCACGCCGCCGGCGTTGGTCGTGACGCGGATGTTCCGCTCGACGACCCTGGTCAGGATCCGCTGCAGCAGCGGCACCACGTCGCGCGCATAGCCGGCCTTCGGGTCGCGCTCCTTCTGCTTCTGCATGATGGACATGGTCACTTCGGCCAGGTAGTCCATCATGAGATAGTCGATGGGGCCGCCCTCGACCTGGCGCACCGGGGCCTCGAGCCAGTCGCCCCAGAAGCCCTGCCCCGACGCGACCCGCACGCGCCGGCTCACCGCGGACCCACCAGGTACTGCCGGGTGGTCGCCGCCGGGTCGTCGGGCCCGGCGCCGACCTGGAGCAGGTAGACGTCCGACCAGCCCGCGGGCGCGTCGCCGCCCGGCGGCGGCAGGGCCAGGCGCCGCGCCGCCTCGCGCGCCGCCGGCAGGGAGAGCGCCGGCCGCCGCGTACCGAGGAACGTCACCCGTACGCCGGCCTCGATGCGCGGCGCCACCTCGCGGGCGAACCCGGGGAACAGGTCCACGATGACGGGCGCGCCGGTCGGCCGGCCCGGCGGCAGGCCGAGCCGCACGCGGTGCGTCGGGTAGTTCATGGCGCCGTTGCCGAGCCGCGCGCCGGCGGTATCGAACACCGTGACGGCGAAATCGGTCACCGCGTTCCAGACGGCGGGCGTCACCTCGACCTCGACCACCATGGAATCGGCCCAGGGCGGGACCGCGAACGGGCGGCGCCAGACGGCGCTGTCGATCGTCGCGGTGAGGTTCGTCGCGACGCCGACCCAGCTGAGGCCGGCCGCCAGCGCGGTGTCGGCGCCGCCGCTGATGGTCACCCACCCGCCCGCCGAGTCCAGCGTCAGCCGCACCGGAGGCAGCCGCACCGCGAGGTCCACGGCCACGTCGCGGCCCGGCATGGCCTGCACCACGATCTCCCAGACGCCGGGCACCACGTCCTCGGACCCGACCGCCAGCACGGCCGTCCGGCCGCCTTCGCCGCCGAGGTCCGCGCCGCCCTTGAACCCGCGCGCCGGCCGGCCGCCGGGCTCGAACACGCTGACGCTGGCGTGCATCGTCGTGTCGGGGATGCCGGCGCGCACCACCAGTCCGGCCGACGCCGCGGGGACGGTCAGGTACCAGCGGGCCGCGGAGCCGGCGCGCACCACGCGGCGGACCGCGAGCGGCCCGTCGGGTTCGGCGACCAGGACCGTGTTGACCAGCACGAAGGCCGGAGCCGGCGCGCTGTCCTCCACCGCGAAGGCCCGCAGGGCGCCGGCATGCCGGCCGGGCGCGGCCAGCGCGGCGGCATCGTAGCGCGCCTCGACCACGGCGGAGCCGGTGGCGCCGATGGTCACCGTCGGCTGGGCGGGCCGGAGCCAGGCGACGTCGCTCACGAGCCGGTACGACCGCGGACGGGTCGGCGCGCCCGCCTCGCCGAGCAGCGAGACGCGGAAGCGCTGGATGGTGTCACCGCGGGAGGCGAGTCCGCCCGCCCGCATGGCCCCGGTGGGCCACACGGGCCGCGACGCGGCGCCCGCCCCCCCGCCCGGCTGGGTGACATAGCCCGCGGGGACCGCCTCGACCCTGAAACGGGGGACCTCGGCTCGCGCGGGCCGGCCGCTCAGCCACTGCCAGGCGCGCGCGATATCGGGCAGGCCGGCGCCCTGGTCCACCGCCGTCTCGCCGGGCAGGGGCCGCGCCGAGACGCGCAGGGCCTCCAGCACGGCGGCCGCGCTGACGGTCCGGCCCTGCTGGCGCGCGGCCGAGAGCAGCAGCGCGGCCAGGCCGGCCACGTGGGGCGAGGCCATGGACGTGCCGCCCGAGATCTCCTCGCCGGTCTTCCAGCCGGGAACCGTGGAATAGGCCAGCCCCGGCGCGACGAGGTCGGGCTTGGCGCTCGACCCGCCGCGCGCGCTCCACCAGCCCAGGACCTCGCGGTCGCTGTCGAACTGCACGGCGGCGAACGACGCCGGATAGGTCGCGCCCACCGTCACGGCCAACTCGGCCGTGGCCGGCAGGCCCATGGTCCCGGTCCCGGGACCGTCGTTCCCGGCCGACATGGCGAAGAACACGTCGGGATGCGCCAGCAGGAACGCGTTGACGATGGAGTCCATCACCGCGCGGCCCGGCTCGGCGTTCCCGACGCCGAAGCTCATGTTGATCACCAGCGGCTGGCCGCGCCCGCGCGCGAACGTCACGGCGTACTCCAGGGCGCGGAGCATCGAGCCGGTGGTGCTGACACCGCCGCGCAGGTTGTCGGCGATCTTGAGCCCGAGCAGCTGGGCGCCCGGGGCCACGCCGGAGAAGCCGCTGAGGCCGTAGATGTTGTGGCCGGCCGCGATCCCCGCCACGTGCGAGCCGTGGCCCGAGTTGTCGAGGTACACCACCAGCCGAGGCGCGCCGCCCGACTCGGTGAGGTTCAGCGCCGCGGTCAGGGGGCCGCGGCCGCGCGGCGCCCGGCGCGAGGAGAAGGTGAACGTCTCCCGCCGCACGCGGTAGTCGCGCAGCCAGGTCTCGGTGAGCATCGAGCCGTCGCCGTCGGTATCGACCAGCGCCTTCCACCCCTCGGCGTCGCGCGTCACCTCCACCGCGAACACGTCGGTGTTGTCGCCGTCGCCGTTGAGGTCGGCCTGCGGCAGGTCGCCGAAGGCGATCTCGCGCAGACGGCCGGTCCAGACGCCGTCGCCGCGGGGGCGCAGGTCCACCAGGCCCTCATCGGAGAAGTCGCGCAGATCGAGCACCTTGGGCTCGCCGGTGGTCGCGGAGGTCAGCCCGGCGATGCCCGGGTCCACGCCGCTGTCCAGGATGGCGATGATCACGCCGCGGCCGTCCCAGGCGGGATGCGCGAGCCGCCAGCCGGTCACGCCGGTGCTCGCGACCGGCATCAGGCCGAGACGGAAGGCCACCTCGGGCGGCGCGACCCGGGCCTTGGGGCGCGGCGGCTCCGCGGGCGGCGTATCGGCCCGCGCCGGGGGCGGCGCGGCGCTCGCGACCGCCGGCGCGGAAGCCGGCGGCGGT
>CAZJZC010000063.1:0-13310 GCA_964550365.1 uncultured Gemmatimonadales bacterium
TACCTGCGCAAGTTCGGCAAGTACACGGTGCCCGATTTCGTGGGCGACCGCTACTACTCGCAGGTGGCGCGCGTGGTGGCCGTGGTGTGCGCCCTGTTCGTGTCGTTCACCTACGTGGCCGGCCAGATGCGCGGCGTGGGGATCGTGTTCTCGCGGTTCCTCGGCGTGGACATCGACACCGGCGTGATCATCGGCATGGGCATCGTGCTGTTCTACGCGGTGCTGGGCGGCATGAAGGGCATCACCTACACCCAGGTGGCCCAGTACTGCGTGCTGATCGTGGCCTACCTGGTCCCGGCCATCTTCATCTCGATGCTGGTGACCGGCGTCGCCATCCCGCAGATCGGCTTCGGCTCCACGCTGGCCGACGGCTCCGGCGTCCACCTGCTCGACCGGCTCGACGGCCTGACCCGGGACCTGGGGTTCGGCGCCTACACCGACGGCCGCAAGAGCACGCTCGACGTGCTGTTCATCACCGCCGCGCTGATGGTGGGCACCGCCGGCCTGCCGCACGTCATCGTCCGGTTCTACACCGTGCCGAAGGTGCGCCAGGCCCGCAGCTCGGCCGGCTGGGCCCTGCTGTTCATCGCCCTGCTGTACACCTCGGCGCCGGCCGTCGCCGCCTTCGCCCGCACCAACCTGATCGCCACGGTCTCGAACGTGCCCTACGCCGACGTGCCGGCGTGGTTCACCAACTGGGAGGCCACCGGCCTCATCCGGTTCGACGACCGCAACGGCGACGGCATCATCCAGTACACCGGGCCGGCCTCGGCCACGCCGAACGAGCTGACCATCGACCGCGACATCATGGTGCTGGCCAACCCCGAGATCGCGCGCCTGCCCGCCTGGGTCGTCGGCCTGGTGGCCGCCGGCGGCCTCGCGGCGGCGCTCTCGACCGCGGCGGGCCTGCTGCTCGTCATCTCCACGTCGGTGGCGCACGACCTCCTCAAACGCGCCATCCTGCCGTCCATCACGGAGCGGCAGGAACTGCTGGCCGCGCGCGTCGCGGCCGGCGTGGCGGTCCTCCTGGCGGGCTGGTTCGGCATCCACCCGCCCGGGTTCGTCGCCGAGGTGGTGGCGCTGGCCTTCGGCCTGGCGGCCTCGTCGTTCTTCCCGGCCATCATCATGGGCATCTTCAGCGCCCGGATGAACACGGCCGGCGCGGTGAGCGGCATGGTGGCGGGCATCGGGTTCACCGCGAGCTACATCCTGTACTTCAAGTTCCTGCGCCCCGAGCTCAACACCGCCGCCCACTGGTGGCTCGGCGTGTCGCCCGAGGGTATCGGGACGCTGGGCATGCTGGTGAACGTGGCCGTCGCCGTGACGGTCTGCGCCGCGACCGCGCCGCCCCCGCCCGACGTCCAGGCCATGGTCGAGGAGATCCGGGTGCCGCGGGGCGCGGGCCCGGCGCACGAACTCTCGGCCTAGCGACCGGGTCACCGGGGCCCCGCGGGCCATCGGCCCGCGGCCCTCCGGCGCCGCCCTCCCGGCCCTTCCCGCGGTGAACCCCGCGGCGCATGTTCGTCCCACCCCGATCGGCGAGCGACGGCATGGGCTTCCTGGACAACCTGCTGAACCGCAACCCCACCGCCGACTGGCGTCCGGCCGCCGGGTTCGACCTCGTGCTCGACCTCGACGACGAGTCGTTCTGCGGCATCCGGCTCGGCGAGCGCGCCGACCGGCTCCGGAAGTTCGGCCCGGCCGACGACGCCGCCGCGGCGCGCAACGGGAGCTACCGCTACCTGGCGAAGGGGTTCGACTGCCTGGACGAGCAGGGCCGGTTCGCCGAAGTGGAGATCGGCTTCGGCGGCTCCGACGCCAGGCCGTTCGCCGGCGTGGTGCGCCGCAACGGCACTGCGGCCACGTTCGGCCCCGACACCGGCGAAGCGGACCTCGCGGCGCACCTGGGGAAGCCCGACGAGCGCGCCGGATCGACGGACGACGAGGACGGATCCACCTGGGCGACGCTCACGTGGCGCCTTCAGCGGACCGACTGCGTGGCCGAGTACGCCGACGGACGCCTCGAGTCCCTGTGGCTGGGGCTCAAGCAGTGAGCCACCCGACCACGGTCGCGGCGCGGGCCTGTGCGGCCTGCCTCGCCGGGCTCCTGGCTGCGCCGGCGGCGCTCGCGGCCCAGGAGGCGGACCTCGTGGTCGTCGGCCGCGTCTGGACCGCCGACTCGGCCCGCCCGTGGGCCGAGGCCGTCGCGGTGCGCGGCGACCGGATCGTGGCCGTCGGCACGCGGGCCGAGGTGCGCCGGCACGTCACGGGGCGCACCCGCACCATGGACACGCGCGGCGCGTTCGTCATGCCCGGCTTCATCGACAACCACACGCACTTCGCCCAGGCGGGCGCCCTGCTCCTGGGCGTCAACCTGCTCGACGTCAACGACGACGCGGCGCTGGTTCGGCGGGTGCGCGAAGCGCTGGGCCGCCTGCCGGGCGGCGCCTGGATGACGGGCGGCGACTGGGGGGCGTATGCCGCCTGGGCCCAGGGCTCGACGGGCGCGGGCGGCCCCGGCGCGGCCGCGAGCGCCTGGCGGCCCCACCGCTCGGCGATCGACTCCATCACGCCCGCCATGCCCGCCCTGCTGGGCAGGTGGGACCGGACGGAGTTCCTGGCCAACGGCGCCGCCATCGCGGCCTCGGGCCTCACCTGCGCCGACGCCGGCGTGGAGTGCGAACGCGGCGTGCCCACCGGGCGGCTGACGCCCGCGGCCGCGGGCCGGGTGCGCGCCGCCATCCCGCCCAAGGCCTTCGACCAGCGGCTCGCCGAAGCGCGCGCGGCCATGGCGGACCTCCTGCGCCACGGCGTGACCACCATCCACGACAACACCGGGCCGGAGCAGTTCGCCGTCTACGACGCCCTGCGCCGCCGGGGCGAACTCACCGTGCGGGTCTACGCCCGCCCCACGCTCGACCGCCAGGCGGCCCTGCGCGCCGTGGGCATCGTGCGCAACATGGGCGACGAGTGGATCCGCTACGGCGGGCTCAAGGGCTTCGTGGACGGCATCATGGGCAACTCCAGCGCCCGCTTCTACCAGCCCTACCTCACCAGCGGCCGCGTCGGCGACTGGCGCACCATGATGACCGATGCGCCGGGCATGCTGCCGCTGCTCCTCGCCGCCGACTCGGCCGGCTACTGGCCGCAGGTGCACGCCATCGGCGACGAGGCCATCGACACCCTGCTCACCATGTACGAGCACGTGGTCCGGGTGAACCCGCCGCGCGAACGGCGCTGGCGCGTGATCCATGCCCAGGTGCTCCGCGGCCCCGAGGTCGCGGCCCGCATGGCGCGGCTCGGCGTGATCGCCGAGGTCCAGCCGTACCATGCCATCGACGACATGCGCTGGATGGCCGAGCGGATCGGGGAGCGCGCCCGGTGGGCCTACGCCTTCCGGACGCTCCAGTCGGCGGGCGTGCGGCTCAGCTTCGGCAGCGACTGGCCGGGGACCAACGCCAGCTGGTACACCTCGAACCCGATGCACGGGGTGTACGCCGCCGTCACGCGGCAGACGCTGGAGGGTCAGCCGGCGGCGGGCTGGTATCCCGACGAGCGGGTGGACGTCGAGACGGCCCTGCGGGCCTACACCGTGAACAACGCCTGGGCGGCCGGCGAGGAGGACCTCAAGGGCATGCTGCGGCCGGGACTGCTCGCCGACCTGGTGGTGCTGAGCGACGACCCGTTCCGCGTGCCGGCGGCGCGCCTGCGCGACGTCCGGCCCACCGTGGTGGTGCTGGGCGGGCGGGTGGTGCTCGCGGCCGGCGGGCGCTGAGCCCGCGGCCCGGGCGGCCTACTCCAGCGGCATCTCCGCCAGTGCCTCGGCCGGCGCCGGGCGGATGTGGCCGTGCTTCATGATCAGCCGGGCACAGCTGTTCCAGCGCAGGATCGCGGTGTCGTCGCCGGCGGCGCGCAGCGACTCGGCCGTCTCGTAGTGCTCCATCGCCTCCCGCAGCCAGTCGTAGATCATCGGGCCGGAGCCCGGCTGACTGCGGTCCAGCAGGCGCTTGGCCCAGCGCTCGCAGATGATGCCGGCGTAATAGGCCCGGCCGTACTCGCCCGGGAGCCGGGCGAGCAGGGCCCGCGCCTCGCTCACCTGGGCGCCGCCGTCGTGCGCCCCGAACTCGTCGGTCAGCGCCAGCAGCAGCATCACCAGCGCCGCCTCGTTCCCGGGGTCCACGTCCAGCACGTCGCGGCAGATGCTCTCGGCCTCGGCCGGTTCGTTGAGCAGGCGGTAGCGCTCGGCCTTCCTGAGCGCGGCGTCGATCCCCGCGGGGGACAGGCGCTTGAGCGGGAACTTCTCGGTGTCCGTCATGGGGCCTCCCGCCTGCCGCCGCGCACCAGGCGGACCAGCGCGCGCAGCGGGTCGTAGGCGTTGTCCGCCACCCGCTCCTTGAGGGGGATGATGGCGTTGTCGGTGATGGCGATGTTCTCGGGACACACCGTGGTACAGCACTTGGTGATGTTGCACAGGCCGACGCCATGCTCGCGCCTCAGCTCGCCGGTGCGGTCGGCGACGTCGAGCGGGTGCATCTCGAGCGCGGCGGCGTAGACCAGGAAGCGCGGCCCGACGAACTCGTCCTGCATGCGGTGCTCGCGGACGATGTGGCAGACGTCCTGGCACAGGAAGCACTCGATGCACTTGCGGAACTCCTGCACCCGGTCCACGTCGCCCTGGGCCATGCGCCAGGTGCCGTCGGGCGCGTCGGGCGCGCGCGGCGTGAAGGGCCTGATGCGCTTCTTGACCGCGAAGTTCCACGACACGTCCGTCACCAGGTCGCGCAGGGGCGGGAAGGCGCGCATCGGCTCGACCGTCACCGGCGCCGTCAGGTCCAGGTCGTTGAGCCGCGTCATGCACATCAGGCGCGGCTTGCCGTTGATCTCGGCCGAGCAGGAGCCGCACTTGCCGGCCTTGCAGTTCCACCGCACCGCGAGGTCGTTGGCCTGGGCGGCCTGGATGTGGTGCACGGCGTCGAGCACCACCATGCCCTCGCTCACCTCGGTCGGGTAGTCCACGAACCGGCCGCCGGCCCCGTCGCCGCGCCAGATGCGGAAGGTGGCGACGGTCATGTCTTCTGCTCCTCGATGATCCGCGTCAGCTCCGCGGGCATCGGCGGGATCGGCTCGCGCGTCAGCCCCATGGTGCCGTCGGCCCCCTTGCGCAGGACGATGTTGAACGCGCCGAAGGCGGCGTCCTTCTCCGGGAAGTCGTCGCGGAAATGCCCGCCGCGGCTCTCGGTCCGCTCGAGCGCGGCGCGGGCGATGGCCTCCGACACGACCAGCATGTTGCCCAGGTCCATGGCCGTGTGCCAGCCCGGGTTGTACTCCCGGTTGCCGGCCACGCCCACGGCCGCGGCGCGGGCGCTCAGCGCGGCCAGGCCCTCGAGGGCGCGCCGCATCTCCTCCTCGCGCCGCACGATGCCCACCAGGTCCTGCATCAGGGTCTGGAGGTCCTGCTGGACGTGGTACGGCCCCTCGCCGCCGCCGCCCCGCTCGAACGGCGCCAGCGCGGCGCGGGCGATGGCGTCGAGCCGCGCCGCGTCGACGGCACCGGGGCCGGCCGACGCGGCGAACGCGGCCGCGTGCTCGCCGGCCCGCTTGCCGAACACCAGCAGGTCGGACAGCGAGTTCCCGCCCAGACGGTTGGCGCCGTGCAGGCCGGCCGCGCACTCCCCGGCGGCGAACAGGCCGGGCACGGTCGACATCTGGGTGTCGCCGTCCACCCGGATGCCGCCCATCATGTAGTGCGTCGTCGGTCCGACCTCCATCGGCTCCCGGGTGATGTCGATGTCGGCCAGCTGCTTGAACTGGTGATACATGCTCGGCAGCTTCCGGCGGATGTGCTCGGCCGCCTTCGGCAGGCGCTCCCGGATCCAGGCGATGTCGAGGTAGACGCCGCCGTGCGGACTGCCGCGCCCGGCGCGCACCTCGCGCATGATGCAGCGGGCCACGTGGTCGCGGGTGAGCAGTTCGGGCGGGCGGCGGGCGTCCTTGTCGCCCTGGGTGTAGCGCCAGCCCTCCTCCTCGGTGTCGGCCGTCTGGCTGGCATAGTTCGCGGGGATGTCGTCGAACATGAAGCGGCGGCCCTCGCTGTTCTTCAGTACGCCGCCCTCACCCCGCACGCCTTCGGTCACCAGGATGCCGCGCACGCTCGGCGGCCCCACCATGCCGGTGGGGTGGAACTGCACGAACTCCATGTCCTGGAGCGCGGCGCCGGCATGATAGGCCAGCGCGTGGCCGTCGGCCGTGTACTCCCAGCTGTTGCTGGTGATGCTGTAGGCGCGCCCGACGCCGCCGGTGGCCAGCACCACGGCCCGGCAGCGGAACAGCCGGAAGCGGCCCCGCTCGCGGTCGTACCCGAAGGCGCCCACCACCCGCTCGCCGTCCTTCAGCAGGGCGATGACCGTGACCTCCATGTGCACGTCGATCCCGGCGTGGACCGCGTGGTCCTGGAGGGTACGGATCATCTCGAGGCCGGTGCGGTCGCCCACGTGGGCCAGGCGCGGGTAGCGGTGACCGCCGAAGTTGCGCTGGAGGATGCGCCCGTCGTCGGTGCGGTCGAAGACCGCGCCCCACGCCTCGAGCTCCCGCACCCTTTCGGGTGCCTCGCGGGCGTGGAGCTCGGCCATGCGCCAGTTGTTGAGGTACTGGCCGCCGCGCATGGTGTCGGCGAAGTGCACCCGCCAGCTGTCGCGGTCGTCCACGTTGGCCAGTGCCGCGGCGATGCCGCCTTCGGCCATCACGGTGTGCGCCTTGCCGAGCAGCGACTTGCAGACCAGGCCGACCCGGGCGCCCTTCCCGGCGGCCGCGATGGCCGCCCGGAGGCCGGCCCCGCCGGCGCCGACGATCAGCACGTCGTGCTCGAAGGTCTGGACGTCGGCCATCAGAGCAGCCGCCAGTCGGTCCAGATGCCCATGGCGCACAGCCGCACGTAAAGGTCGGCGAAGCCCACCGAGCAGAGGCTCAGCCAGGCCCAGCGCATGTGGGCCCGGTTGAGACAGCTGACACAGGCATAGGCCGTGCGGCGCACGGGCCGGCCGGCCAGCCGGTCGAGCCCGCCGCCGACCAGATGCCGCAGGGAATGGCAGCCGAACATGTAGCCGCCGAGCAGGACCACGTTGGTCGCCAGCACCAGCGTGCCCACGCCGATGCCGAAGGTGGCGGCGCCGGTCGCCGGGTCGGTGAACCACATGGCCTTCCAGACGTCGTGGGCCAGCACGACGATGAACCCGAAGGCGATGTAGAGGAAGAAGCGGTGCGCGTTCTGCAGGATGAGCGGGAAACGGTTCTCGCCCCAGTAGGTCCGGCGCCCCTCGCCCACGCCGCAGGCCGGCGGATCGGCCCAGAAGGCCTTGTAATAGGCGCCACGGTAGTAGTAGCAGGTCAGCCGGAACCCGCCGGGCGCCCACAGGATGAGCAGGGCCGGTGAGAACGGCAGCCAGCCGGGGATCCACGCCGGCTTGGGCCCGAACCAGGCGTGCGGCGAGTCACCGAACAGCTCGGGCGAATAGAACGGCGACAGGTAGGCGCCGTGGTGATAGTACGTGCCCTGGAAGGCGGCCCAGGTGGAGTAGACGATGAAGGCGCTGAGGGTCAGCGCGACGGCCAGGGGCTGGAGCCACCAGGCGTCGCGCCGGGCGGTGCTGGCGAAGCTCACGCGTAAGCATCCTTCCTGGGGGGCGCCGCGTGGACGCGCGGGTGACTCTAGAGTAGGCCGTGCGGGCCGAGTGCGTCAAGAAGCGCCGGTGTTCCGCGAGAGCGATGAGCGGCGGCCGGACCCTCGCGCGCCGGGCGTGGCCGCTCCATCTTGAGTGCCTCATGACCGATCTCGCCCGCCTCACCGCCGCGCTCGCCGACCGCTACCGTATCGAGCACGAACTGGGTGCCGGCGGCATGGCCACCGTGTATCTCGCGCACGACCTGAAGCACGAGCGCGACGTGGCCATCAAGGTCCTGCAACCCGACCTGGGCGCGGCGCTCGGCGGCGGGCGGTTCCTGAGCGAGATCAAGACCACCGCGCGGCTCCAGCATCCGCACATCCTCCCCCTGCTCGACAGCGGCGAGGCGGGCGGCCTGCTCTACTACGTCATGCCGGTGGTGAGCGGCGAGACCCTGCGCGCGCGGCTGACCCGAGAGCGGCAGCTGCCGATCCCCGAAGCCGTGCGCATCGCACGCGAGGTGGCCGGCGCGCTCGACTACGCGCACCGGCAGAACGTCATCCATCGCGACATCAAGCCCGAGAACATCCTCCTGCACGACGGCCAGGCGCTGGTGGCGGACTTCGGCATCGCGCTCGCGGTGCAGAGCGCCGCCGGCGAGCGCCTGACCCAGACCGGCCTGTCGCTCGGCACGCCGCAGTACATGAGCCCCGAGCAGGCCATGGGCGAGCGGACCATCGACGCCCGGAGCGACATCTACGCGCTCGGCGCCGTGACCTACGAGATGCTTGCCGGCGACGCGCCGTTCACCGGCTCGAGCGTGCAGGCGATCGTGGCCAAGGTCATGGCCGAGCGGCCCACGCCCCTGCGCACCGTGCGCGACACGGTACCGCCGGGCGTCGAGGCCGCCGTGCTCACGGCGCTGGCCAAACTGCCGGCCGACCGCCAGGCGAGCGCGGCGGAGTTCTCGGCGGCGCTGGCGAGCCCGACCGCCACGGCGGGCGCGACACTGGCCGTGCCGGCCGGACTCGGCGGGCGCCGCAACGGACCCGCGCTGGCGCTGGGCGCGCTCGCGATCGTGGCGCTGCTGGGCGCGGCATGGGGATGGCTGCGGCCCCGGCCGCAGGCGCCGGTCGTACGCTACCGCATCGCCCTCGACTCGGTGCCGGAGACCCGCGACGGGACCGGCGCGCTCGCCATGTCGCCGGACGGTTCCGTGCTGGTGCATGCCGGCGGGCTCAGCGGCCCGCTCATGGTCCGGCGCCGCGACCAGCTCGCGTTCCGACCCATGGCGGGGACGGAGGGCGGGCGCTCGCCCTTCTTCTCGCCCGATGGCAGACAGATCGCGTTCCTCTCGGGCAGTCGGCTGATGATCGTTCCGCTCGACGGCGGCCCCGCCGTCGCGTACGCCGATTCGCTCGTGTACGCGTTCTCACCCTCCTGGGGCGCCGACGGGTACATCTACGGTCTGCTCCGGACCATGGAGCCGAACGCCCTGGGGCTGTGGCGCATGGCGGCCACGCCCGGCGCGCCGCTGGAGTCCGTCACCCGGATCGACACGGCCGCGGGAGAACGGAGCCACACGCGGCCCGAGCCGCTCCCGGGTGGTGACGCACTGCTCTTCAGCATCGAGTACCGCGACGGGCGCAGCGTGATCGCGGCGGCCGACGTGCGCACCGGCCGGCACACGGCGGTCGTGGACGGCATCCGCGCACGCCTCAGCCGCGGCCTGCTGCTGTACACCACGCGCGGCGGCGAGCTGCTCTCGGCCCGGTTCGACGCCGGGACGCGGCGGCTCGCGGGGGCGCCGATCGTCGTCGCCGATCGCCTCCGCGCGACGCTCCTGGGCCCCGTGGATTTCGCCGTCTCCACGACGGGAAGCCTCGCGTACGTCGTCGACGACGCGAGCGAGCAGCGCGAACTGGCATGGGTGGCCCGCGACGGGAGCGTCCGGGCCGTGGACCCCTCGTGGCGGGGAGCGTTCGGGGGTCCCGCGATCTCGCCCGACGGGACCCGGCTCGCGGTCACCGTGCGCGAGGCGGATGCGGCCGACATCTGGGTCCAGCGCACCGATGGCGGGCCGCGCACCCGGGTGACGGTCGGGAACACCGTGAGCCAGAGCGCGGCATGGACACCCGATGGACGGTCACTCACGTACATCGTCTCGGAGGGCGGGGGTACCACCACCGGCGACATCTGGTCCAGGCGGGCGGACGGCGCCGAGGGGCCGCGACGCCTGCTCAAGTCGCCCCGGCAGATCTCCGAGCAGGTGTGGTCACCGGCCGGGAACCGGCTGATCGTCCGGACCACGACGGGCACGGCCGGCGCCGGCGACATCCTCGCGTTCGAGCCGGCCCGCGAGACGACCCTGACCGATGTGGTCGCCTCGCGCCACTCCGAGTACAGCCCCACGCTGTCCCCCGACGGGCGCTGGATGGCCTACACGTCGAACGAGACGGGGAACACCGAGATCTATGTGGTGCCGTTCCCCGTGCCGGGGTCGGCGAAGTGGCAGGTGTCCACGCGCCGCGGGTACGCGCCGCTCTGGTCGCGCAGGGGCGGCGAGCTGTTCTACGTGGACGGCGACGCGAACCTCGTGGCCGTCCAGGTCACCACGGCGCCCGTCTTCTCCCTCGGCCGCTCCACGGTGCTCTTCAGCGCCGCCGATTTCGTGAACGCAGGCATCTCGCGCCGGAACTACGACGTGGCGAGGGACGACCAGCGCTTCCTGATGATCCGCCGCGCCCGGGGCTTCCCGAGCGCCCAGGTCGTGGTCGTCGAGAACGGGGCCGCGGAGATCGCGGCCCGGCTCCAGGCCGGCCGCTGAACCGGTCGGTGATCCGCCGGCCGTGAACGAGGCCGGCGAACCGGTGCCGGTGCTGAACCGGTTCAGCGAGCCGCGAGGACGCTCGCGCTAGCCACGGACCGGCCCTCGCCCCATCTTGGTAGCCATCATGGCCGATACCGGATTCCTCAACACCGCGCTCTCCGACCGCTACGTGATCGAGCGCGAACTCGGCGCCGGCGGCATGGCCACGGTCTACCTGGCCCACGACGTCCGGCACGACCGCAAGGTCGCGCTCAAGGTCCTGCGCCCCGAACTGAGCGCCATCCTGGGCGCCGAGCGGTTCCTGGCCGAGATCAAGACCACCGCGAACCTCCAGCACCCCCACATCCTCGGCCTGTTCGACTCCGGCGCGGCGGGCGGGAACGTCTTCTACGTCATGCCGTACGTCGAGGGCGAGAGCCTGCGCGACCGCCTGGCCCGCGAGCACCAGCTGCCGGTTGACGAGGCGGTGCGCATCGCCCGCGAGGTGGCCGACGCGCTCCACTATGCCCACCAGCACGGCGTGGTGCACCGCGACATCAAGCCGGAGAACATCCTGCTCCACGGCGGCCACGCGCTGGTGGCCGACTTCGGCATCGCGCTGGCCGCCAGCCGGTCCGAGGGCTCGACCCGCATGACCGAGACCGGCATGAGCCTCGGCACGCCGCACTACATGAGCCCCGAACAGGCCATGGGCGAGCGCGAGATCACGCCCAAGAGCGACGTCTACGCGCTGGGATGCGTGCTGTACGAGATGCTCACCGGCGAGCCGCCGTTCACCGGGCCCACCGCCCAGGCCATCGTGGCCCGGGTGATGACCGAACAGCCGCGGGCGCTGACCATCCAGCGTCACACGGTGCCGGCCCACGTGGAAGCCGCCGTCCGCCGGTCGCTGGAGAAACTGCCGGCCGACCGGTTCGCCTCGGCCCAGGCGTTCGGCGAGGCGCTGTCGGACGCGGGCGCCGAGAGCCACGCGCGTACGGCGGCCCGCTCGGGCCCCGACGCGGCCGTCGAGCGCCTGACACGCCGGCGGGTGCGGGCGGTGGCGCCGTGGGCCGCGGCCATGCTGATGCTGGCGCTCGGCGTGGCCGCCGGGGCACGGTTCCTGGGCCGGAGCGCCCAGCGCCCCCTGCGGCTCAGCATCGCCATACCATCCGAATCGCCCCCGCTGGCCCTGCGGCTCTCGCCCGACGGCGAGACGCTGGCCTTCGTCTCCGGCCAGGGCGACCGGCTGGCCATCTACAGCCGCCGCCTCGACGACCTGGCGCCGCGCCGGCTCGAGGGCACCGACGACGCCTTCACCATCAGCTTCTCGCCCGACGGCCAGACCATCGCGTTCCTGGGCACCAGCGGCCCGCGCAAGGTGCCCGCGGGCGGCGGCGCCTCGGTGGCCATCCCGGTGCAGAGCACCGGGATCATCGCGGCGCTGGAGTTCGCCGGCCCCGACCGGTTCGTCATCAACCAGAACGGCGGCCTCGCCACGCTCGCGGGCGACGGTGCCGTGCGCCGGTTCGCCGAACCCGACTCGGCGGCGGGCGAGCCGTCGCTGGCGCTGGACCAGATGCTGCCCGACGGCTGGGTGCTGGCGCGCGCCTGGCGCGCCCCGCCCAACGGACCCATCCTGGCCATCGACCCGGAGAGCGGCCGGCGCATCACCATCCTCGACGTGAACGCATCGTGGTCGGGCTACGCCGAGGGGGTGCTGGCCTGGACCCTCACCGACGGCACGCTGTACGCCGCCCCGTTCGATGCCCGCAGGAAGCGCCTGCGGGCGGCGGGACGGCCGGTCGGCGCCACCGTGCTGTCGGTCCTGGGGTTCCTGCCGCCGGTGACCGTCGGCCGCGGCGGCATCGCCTACACGCCGACGCGCGCGCGCACCCTGGCGCGGGTGGCCCGCACCGGCGTCTCCACCATCCTCCTCGGCACCGACCGGACCTATCACAACCCGAGGGTGTCGCCCGACGGGCGCCGCATCGCGCTGGACTTCACCGAGCAGGAGCGCGACGTCTGGCTGTTCGACATCGCCGATTCCACGCTCACCCGCTTCGGCTTCGATTCCAGCGCCCACGACGCCGAGTGGCTGCCCGACGGCAGCGGGCTGGTGTTCGCCGCCGTGCGCGGCGGCTTCATCGGCGTGTTCCGGCGCCGCTTCACCTCGGCCGGCACGGCCGAATCGCTGTTCGTCGGGCCGGAGCAGATCTCCACCCACGCCATCACGCGGGACCAGCGGACCGGCATCTCCGTGATCATCAACCGGGCGGCCTTCGACCTGGTCAGTCTCGAGCTGGAAGGCGCGCGACGGATCGACACCGTCCTCACCTCGCGCTACACCGAGGGCTGGCCGGCGCTCTCGCCGGACAACCGGTGGCTCGCCTACCAGTCCGACGAATCGGGCCGGCCCGAGGTCTACGTGCGCTCGTGGCCCGGCATGGGCAACAAGGTCCAGATCTCCCAGAACGGCGGCACCGAACCCGCCTGGTCGCGCGACGGACGCGAGCTGTTCTACCGCTCGGGCGGCGGCGCCGAACCGTTCCTCACCGCCGCGGCCGTCGAGGCCGGCCCCTCGCTCAGGGTCCGCTCCCGCACGCCGCTCTTCGGCGTGGCCAGCTACGAGTTCGCGACGCCGCACCGCAACTACGACGTGTTCCCCGACGGCCGCTCGTTCGCCATGGTGCGCCAGGGGCGCCCCGGCCAGCAGGCCGAGATCGTCTATCTTCAGAACGTGCTGGAGCTGATGCGACGGCGCTGAGCGGCCGTTCCTGGGCTCCCGCCCGACCTTTGCGAAAAATTTCACAAAGGGTATATTTCCGGCCGCCGCATGGCTC
>CAZJZC010000064.1:0-13160 GCA_964550365.1 uncultured Gemmatimonadales bacterium
TCGATGGACTCGACGTCCAGGTGGTTGGTGGGTTCGTCGAACACCAGCAGGTTGGCCCGCTCCAGCTCGAGCATCGCCAGCGCCACGCGGGCCAGCTCGCCCCCCGAGAGCGTGGCCGCTTTCCGCAGCACGCTGTCGCCCGAGAAGCCGAACTTCCCCAGGTGGCCCTGCACCTGTCCCCGCGTCCACTGGGCGCGCAGGTCGTAGATGATGTCGAACAGGCTCCTGTCCCGGGGCACCTCGCCCAGGTCCTGCCGGTAGTAGCCGGCCGTGATCGACGCCGGCACCCGGACCTCCCCGCCCTCCGGCGCCCGCGAGCCGGTGATCGCCGCCAGCAGGGTGGACTTGCCGGCCCCGTTGGCGCCCACCAGGCCGATCACCTCGCCGCGCCGGACGATGGCGGTGAACCCCTCGAGCAGGGTCCGCTCGCCGACGGCGATGCGCACGTCGTCGGCCACGATCACCTGCTCCCCGCCGCGCTCGCGGGCCTCGAACCGCACGCTCATGGCGCCCTCGGTGCCCGGTGGCGGGCCGAGCCGGGGCAGCTGGTGCAGGCGCTTGCGGCGGCCTACCGCCTGCTGGGCGTGGCGGCCGGCGAGGTTGCGCCGGATGTACTCCTCTTCCTTGGCGATCGCCGTGGCCTGCCGCTCGAAGGCCCGCTGGGCCGCCTGCCGCCGCTCCTGGCGCAGGGCGACGAACCGCGAGTAGCCGCCCTCGTAGGCGAACGCCGAGCGGTCCTCCAGGTGCAGCATGTGGTCGCAGACGTTCTCGAGCAGGGCCCGGTCGTGGCTGATGATGATGATGGCGCTGTCCAGGCCGCCCAGGTACTCCTCGAGCCAGCGCGTGGTGTCCAGGTCGAGGTGGTTGGTGGGCTCGTCGAGCAGCAGGAGGTCGGCGGGCGCGGCCAGCTGCTGGGCCAGCGCCAGCCGGCCGCGCTCGCCGCCGCTCAGCGTGGCCACCCGCTGACTGCGCGCGGCCTCGGGGTCGAACCCGAGTCCGGCCAGCACCGCGTCGACCCGGGCGGCCACGGAATAGCCGTCCTCGTGCTGGAAGCGCTCGAAGTCGCGGTCGTAGCGCGACAGCTGGGCCGCGCTCGCCGCCGCGCCGGCGGCGGCGATGGCGTGCGCCTGGTCCTCGAGCGACCGCTCGAGCGCCAGCAGGTCGGCGAACGGACCCGAGGCGGCCTCCCACACCGTTGGCGTGCCGGAGAACTCGCGGTGCTGTTCCATCATCGCGATGCGCAGGCCGCGCTCGCGCGCCACGGTGCCGCTGGTCGGATCGAGCTCGCCCAGCATCAGCCTGAGCAGGGTGGTCTTGCCCGAGCCGTTGCGGCCCACGACGCCCCAGCGCTCCCGGCGCTCGACCTGGAACGTCACGTTCTCGAGCAGGACCCGGTCACCGAACCGCACCGACACGCCCGCGACCGACAGCACGCTCATGTCGCGGCCACCCACTCGGACCAGGTGCCGGCCGCGGGCCCGATGGTGAGCCGCTGCTGCCAGCGGACCAGCGGCAGTCTCAGCAGGCGCGGCTCCTCGGCGAGCTTCTCCAGCCAGCGCTCCTCGCCGTAGCGGGCCGTCGCCAGCCCCAGCTCGATGAAACGCTTCGCGCCGCGGTCCAGCAGGGCCTCGACCCCGAATCCCTGGGCGAACCGGCGCAGTTCGCCGGGCGAGGCCGCCCGCACGTCGAGATCCACGAAGTGCGTGCGGATGCGGCGCTCCGCGAACCAGCGGAGCGCCGCGCGCGTGTCGGCGCTCTTGCGGACACCGAAGATCTGGACCTCCATGGCCGGGAAATGTAGCGCCCCCCCGTGAGGCGCCGGCGGCGGCGCCGGAGTCTCCGCGCTCCCGGCCAACGGCACGCCCGACGCCGCGCACGCCACCGCCGGCCGGCCCGGCATGCCCCGGGAATCCATGACAGGCCTTGGTATCCGGGTTGTGAGGGTAGCCCTACAGCGGACCGCCGCCCAGACCGGCGGCGGCCGGCCCGGCGCGAGCCCACCATTGGGGCCGTGAACGCCGCCATCGAGTTCGACGAGTCCGTGCTGGGACGGGTGCGGAAGATGGGCGGACCGACCCTGGTCCGTCGTCTCCTGACGCTGGTCCTGGAGCAGACGCCCGGCCGCATCGGCGCCATCCTCGCCGGCGCCGAGAGCGGCGACCTGCCGTCGGTTGCCTTCGCCGCCCACGCCCTGCGCTCCTCGGCCGGCAACGTGGGCGCGGTGCGGGTGCTGGACCTGGCCACGCGGCTCGAGGCCGCGGCCAAGGCCGGCGACGGCCCGGCCGTCACGCCGCTGGCCGCCGAGCTGGGGCCGGCCTACCAGTCGCTGCACCGCCGGCTCGCGGGGATCCTGGAGGAGGCCGCATGAAGACCATCGCCGTGGTCGAGGACAACGCCGACAACCGGCTGCTGCTGGAGGCCATGCTGGGCCACGCCTATCGGCTCACCGAGTACGAGACGGGCCCCGAGGCGCTGGCGGGCATCCGTCAGGCGCCGCCCGACCTGGTCCTGCTCGACATCTCCCTGCCCGGGATGGACGGCACCGAGGTGCTCTCGTACCTGCGCATGGACGCGGCGCTGGCGGGCCTGCCGATCGTGGCCCTGACCGCCCACGCCATGCGCGGCGACCGCGACATGTTCCTGGCGATGGGCTTCGACGACTACCTGACCAAGCCCATCATGGACGAAGCGCTCCTGCTCGACAGCATCACGCGCCTGCTGGATCGGATCCCCGCGTGACCCGCAGCGCGCTGGCGAAGCCGGCCCTGGCGCTCGGCGCCGTGCTCGGCATCCTGCTGCCGACCAGCGTGCTGGGGCACCTGAGCCTCAGCAACCTCATCAGCACCGGCCGCTGGGTGACGCACACCCAGGAGACGCGGGCCCGCATCCGGGCCGCGCAGTCCCTGATGACCGAGGCCGAGTCCGCCCAGCGCGGCTACATCATCACCGGGGCGCCGAAGCACCTGGCGGCCTACCACGAGGCCGTGCTCGAGCTCGACACCACCCTCGCCACCCTGAACGTCCTGGTGGCCGCCACGTCGCGCCAGCAGACGCGCCTGCGGACCCTCGAGCAGGGTCTCCACGCCCGGTTGCAGCGGCTCGACAGCGGGCTGGCGATCCGGCGCGCGCGCGGCGCGGCGCCGGCGGAGGCCTTCGTCCGCGCCGGCGACGGCCCGGTACCGATGGACTCCCTGCGCCGGGTGCTGGACGCGATGGAAGACGAGGAGCTGGCCCTGCTGAAGGGTCGCGAGCGCCGGGCCGAGCGCGGCGCGCGCGAGGCGCGCTCGGTCATGCTCTTCGGCGCCGTGGTCGCCGTGCTGGTCGCGGCCGGCTTCGCCGGCCTGCTCACCCGGGACCGCCGCCGCCGCCAGCAGGTCGAGGACGCCCTGCGCGAGAGCGAGGGCCGCTTCGCGTCGGTCATCGGCGTGATGGCCGAGGGCGTCATCCTGCGCGCCGCCGACGGCACCTTCCTCGGCTGCAACGCCGCCGCCGAGCGCATCCTCGGCCTGACGGCCGCCCAGCTCACGCACCTCGCGGACGTCGAGATCACCCGCATCCACGAGGACGGCACGCCGTTCGCCGACCACGAGCTCCCGTGGCACATCACCCAGCTCACCGGCCGCACGGTGAGGGTCACCATGGGCTTCCGGCACTCGGGCCGGGACCTCCGGTGGATCCTGGCCGGATCGGCCCCGCTGTTCGACCGGGCCGGCACGCTCGCCGGCATCGTCAGCTCCTTCACCGACATCACGCCGGTCAAGACGGCCGGCGAGCAGCTGCAGCTCAACAACGAGGCCCTGCACCAGGCGCATCAGGAACTGATCGCGGCCCGGGACGCCGCCGAGACGGCCAACCGGAGCAAGAGCCAGTTCCTGGCCAACATGAGCCACGAGCTCCGCACGCCGCTCAACTCGGTGATCGGCTTCGCCAGCATCCTGCTCAAGAACCGGAACGGTGCGCTGGCCGCAAGCGAGCTGGACTACCTCGCGCGGATCCACGACAACGGCCGCCACCTGCTCGATCTGATCAACAGCATCCTCGACCTGTCCAAGGTGGAGTCGGGCCTGATGGACATCGTGCCCGAGACCGTCCGGCTCGAGACCCTGGTGTTCGAGACCGTCGCCCAGCTCGACGGCGCCCAGCGCGGCCCGGTGTCCCTGGCCGTCGAATCGCCGCCCGACCTGCTCCCCATCCGCACCGATCCGGCCAAGCTGAAGCAGGTCCTCATCAACCTGATCGGCAACGCGCTGAAGTTCACCGCCGAAGGCAGGGTCACGGTGCGCATCGCGGCCGACGAGCAGCGGCGGCCGGTGCGCATCGACGTGGCGGACACCGGCATCGGGATCGCGCCGGAGCGGCAGGCGGTGGTGTTCGACGCCTTCCGCCAGGCCGACAACACCACCAGCCGCAGGTACGGCGGCACCGGTCTCGGCCTCGCGATCACCCGCTCCCTGCTCGGCCTCATGGGCTACCACGTGACCCTCGCCAGCACGCCGGGCAAGGGCTCCACCTTCAGCGTCCACCTGTACGCCCTGCCGGCCGGCCACGACGCCCCGGACGCTGGCGGCGCCGACGCCGAGGCGGGCCTGGAGGCGCGCGTCGACACGGCGCCGGCCGACGACGTGTCCCCCGACCTGCCCGCCGGCGCCCCGACCGTGCTGGTCATCGACGACGACCAGGACGCCCGGACCCTGCTGTCCCAGCTGCTGGCCGACGTCGGCTGCGGCGTCCGCGTCGCCACCAGCGGCGCGGCCGGCCTCGAACTGGCCCGGCGGATCCGGCCCGACCTCATCACCCTCGACCTGCTGATGCCGCGCATGGACGGCTTCGAGGTCCTCGGGGCGCTGAAGGCCGACCCGGCCACGGCCGACATCCCCGTGGTGATCGTCAGCATCATCGCCTCCGAGCACCGGGAGCGCACGATCGGCGCCGCCGCCATGGTGGACAAGCCGGCCACCCGCGAGGAGATCGCGCGCATCATGGCCGAGCACGTGCCCGATCCGCCGGATGCCGCCCGCCGCCAGCTGGTGACGCTGGTGCAGGAGCAGCTCGGCGCCGCAGCGACCACCCACTGACCGCCTGAGATCCCCGCCCGCGCCGCCGGTCCGGTGGCGCGTCCGGCGTCGGACCACGCATAATTGGGCGTGTCCGACGACCCGTTCGACCGCGACGCACTGACCCAGCTGCGCGACCTGGGGGGCCCGGCCCTCCTGGCCCACATGATCCCGATGGTCCTGACGCAGGTGGCCGCGCGCGCCGACGAGCTCGGCTCGGGCGCCGGCGACGGCGACTGGACCCGCGTGGCCTTCGCCGCCCACGGGCTCCGCTCCACCGCCGGCAACGTCGGCGCCCGCCGGGTGAGCGAGCTGGCCGCCGGCATCGAACGGGCCGCCCGCGCCGGCGAGGCCGCCGCGGCCGCGGGCCTGCTCGCCGACCTGCCGCCGGCCCTGGACGACATGCGCCGCTACCTGGCCGGCGTCCTGGCCGAGGACGCCCCATGAGCGGCACCCGGCCGGCCGTGCCGCCGGGCGGCCCGCGCCCTGGCGCGGCGCCGGCGGGGCGATGAGCATCCTCATCGTCGACGACGATGCCGACATCCGGCTCGTGGCGCGGCTGACGATCGAGCGGCTGGTGGGTCGGCCGGTGCGGGACGCCGGCGGCCTGCGCGCCGGCCTCGCCGCGCTGAGCGCCGGGCCCGCGCCCGACCTGGTGGTGTGCGACTGCCGGCTCGGCGACGGCGAAGGCGCCGACCTGCTCGCCGCCGTGCGGAGCGCGCCGGCCACCCGGCACCTGCCGGTCCTGATGCTGACGGCCGCGGCCGACGAAGAGGGGGAAGCACTGCTCGCCGCGGGCGCGACCGAGGTCATCGGCAAGCCCTTCACGCCGGCGTCGCTGGCGGCCGCCGTGGCCCGCCACCTGCCGCCGCGCTGACGCCTCCGTCCTGCCGACCGTCGCCGCGCCGGGCCCGATGCACCGGTGAGCCGGGCACGCGCCCCCGGCGCGGCCGTCAGGGAGCCGGGACCGCTCCCGCCTCGCGCGGCGCGCGGAACAGCGGCAGGCCCCGGATCAGCGCCTCCTGCGATCCCACCAGCACCACCACGTCGCCTTCGCGGAAGCCGAAGCCGGCCTCGGGCTCGTAGATGATCTCGCCGCCCCGCAGGACCGCGATCACCGTCACGCCGGTCGAACGGCGCAGGCGCATGGTGATCGGGTCCTGCCCCAGGGCCGACGCGCCCGGCTCGACCTCGACGGTCTCCACGCCGATGCGGATCCCCAGCGAGATGGCGAGGTCGGTGAGGTGGCCGGCGTAGGGCCGCTCGCGGCCGCGGAACATCTCGTAGTGGTCCTTGCGCACCGCCTCCACCTCGGCGCGGATGCTGCTCGAGGGCACGCCGTACATCCTGAGGACCCGTGAGAAGATCTCCAGGCTGGTCTCGAACTCCTCCGGGACCACCTCGTTGGCGCCCAGCCGCTGGAGCTCCTCGATCGACGCCACGTAGCGCGTCCGCACCACGATGTGGGCCTTCGGCGCCAGCGTGCGCGCCGTGGCCACGCCGCGCCGCTCGGCGTCCGGCGAGGCCACCGCGAACACCACCACCCGCGCGTGGGCCACCCGCACGTGCTCCAGGACCTCGGCGCGGGTCCCGTCGCCGAAGTAGATGGGTTCGCCCTCCTCGCGGGCCCGCCGCACCACCTGCCCGTTCTGCTCCAGCACCACGTAGGGGATGTTCGCGCCCCGCAGGACCCGCGCCACGTTGCGCCCGTTGAGGCCGTAGCCGACCACCACCGTGTGCCCCGAGAGGATCGACGCCGTCGGCATCTCGGCGGTCCCGATGCCGTGGTCGCGCAGGCCCACCCAGCGCACCACCCGGTCGGCCAGCGGCTCCGCGGCGCGGATCAGCACCGGCGTCAGCAGCATGGAGAGCACCGCCGCGGCCAGGAACACCTGGTAGCCGCGCTCGTGCAGCAGGCCCATGCCCAGCCCCGCGCTGGCCAGCACGAAGGAGAACTCGCCGATCTGCGCCAGGCCCATGCCGGCGGCGATGGCCGAGCGCAGGGTGTAGCCCAGCAGCAGCACCACGCCGGTCACCACGGCCAGCTTGAGGAACAGCACCGCCGCGGTGGCGCCGAGCAGCGGGCCCGGCTCGGTGACGAACAGGCCGACGTCGAGCAGCATGCCGACCGAGGTGAAGAAGATGCCGCTGAACGTGTCACGGAACGGCAGGACGTCGGACAGCGCCTGGAGGCCGTACTCGGACTCCGAGATGACCAGGCCCGCCAGGAAGGCGCCGAGCGCCAGGGACAGGCCGAAGCGCGACGTGACGTACGCGGCGCCGAGGCCGAACATCACGATGAACAGCGTGAACAGCTCCCGCGAGCGCAGCCGCACGATGCGCTCCAGGATCCACGGCACCGCCAGGCTGCCGCCCACCACCAGGGCGCCCACCACGCCCAGGCTCACCGCCAGCTCCCGCGCCGCCTGCCCGGGGCTGGGCGCGGTGCCCGCCAGCAGCGGCAGCAGCAGCATGAGCGGCACCACGCACAGGTCCTGGAACAGCAGGATCGCGACCACGGCGCGGCCGTGGGTGGAATCGAGCTCCTGCCGGTCGGTGTAGATCTTGAGGACCACCGCCGTGGACGACAGCGCCACCAGGGCGCCGTAGAGCACGGCGCGTGGCGCCGGCGTGCCGACCAGCAGGATGGCCGCCGGCACCACCAGGCCGATCGTCAGGGCCACCTGCAGCGAGCCGCCCACGAGCACTTCGCGGCCGAGCTTCAGGATCCGCGAGAGGCTCAGCTCCAGGCCCACGGTGAACAGCAGCAGCACGGTGCCGATCTCGGCGATGGCGCTCACCGTCGACTCGTCGGCCACCAGCCGCAGGGCGTGCGGCCCGATCGCCAGGCCGGTGAGCAGGAAGCCGACCACCGACGGCACCCGGAACCGCTGGGCGATGATGACCACGGGGATGGCCACCGCCACGATGATGACGAGGTCGCGCAGCAGGGGCAGGTCGTGCATGGACCGTAAGATGCGCGCGGAAGCGGCGGGACGGAACGGGGGGCGTTAGCATTGGAGGATGCGCACCGCCATCCGCACCCACGGGTTCACCGAGTCCGTCATCCGCGCCATGACCCGCCTGGCCACCGAGCACGGCGCGGTCAACCTCGCCCAGGGATTCCCCGACTTCCCCTGCCCCGAGGTGCTCAAGGACGCCGCCGCGAAGGCCCTGCGCGACGACGTCAACCAGTACGCCATCACCTGGGGCAGCCGCCGCCTGCGCCGGGCGCTCGCCGCCAAGTACCAGGACTGGTACGGCATGGCGGTCGATCCGGAGACCGAGATCACCGTGACCTGCGGCGCCACCGAGGCCATGGCCGCCACCCTGCTGGCCATCGTCGATCCGGGCGACGAGGTGGTGATCTTCGAGCCGTTCTACGAGAACTACGGGCCGGACGCCATCCTGTGCGGCGCGACACCGGTCTTCGTGCCCATCCGTCCCGACGCGCCGCTGGACCTGGACCGGGTGGCCGCGGCGTTCTCGGCCCGCACCCGCGCCATCATCGTCAACACCCCCAACAACCCGGCCGGGCGCGTGCTCACGGCCGCCGAGCTCGAGGCCATCGCCGCGCTGTGCCGGCGGCACGAGGCCTGGGCGGTCACCGACGAGATCTACGAGCACATCCTCTACCAGGGGACCCACGTGCCGCTCGCCACGCTTCCGGGCATGCGCGAACGGACCATCACCATCAGCGGCGCGTCCAAGACCTTCAGCGTCACCGGCTGGCGCGTCGGGACCATCGTGGCGCCGCCCGGCGTGTCCTCGGCCATCCGCAAGGTCCACGACTTCCTCACGGTCGGCGCGCCCGCGCCGCTCCAGGAAGGCGTCGCGGCGGCGCTCGAGACGCTCGGCCGCGACTACTACGACGGGCTGACGCGGGAGTACCGGGCGCGGCGTGACGTGCTGATCGGCGGGCTCACGGCGGCCGGCTTCCGCTGTACGCCGCCGGAAGGCGCCTACTACGTGCTGACCGACTTCTCGGCCCTGAGCGACCTGGACGACGTGGCGTTCGCCGAGTGGCTGACGCGCGAGATCGGCGTGGCGCCGGTCCCCGGCTCGAGCTTCTACAGCCGGCCGGAGCTCGGCCGCAGGCAGGTGCGATTCGCCTTCTGCAAGACGGTGGGCCTGCTGGAAGACGCGGCGGCGAAGCTGAAGAGGATCCGGGCCTGAGACGTCCGCGCCGGCCGGCGGCGCGGCGGCGGATCAGGGCCCCGTGGAGGGCCGCCCGGCCCGCCGGGCCAGGAACACCGGGATGCCGGCGGCGATGAGCGCCGTGCCGATCAGCGCGTTGCGCGGATTCGAGATCACCGA
Source organism: uncultured Gemmatimonadales bacterium (assembly GCA_964550365.1). Classification (GTDB taxonomy): domain Bacteria; phylum Gemmatimonadota; class Gemmatimonadetes; order Gemmatimonadales; family JACORV01; genus DASXPG01. The sequence goes on from CAZJZC010000064.1 coordinate 9,372, forward strand.
ACTGGCCACGACGGCCGCGGCCGCGGCGACGAAGACGATCGGCGTCAGCGGATAGAACGGCAGCCGGAACCCCGCGTACCCGTCGTCCGCCGCCCGCCGCCGATAGACGACCACCGTCGCCGCCGTCAGCCCGAAGAAGATCCAGTCGCCGAACACCACGTAGTCGAGCAGCTGGCCATAGCTGCCCGAGAGCGCCAGCACCACGGCCCAGACGCCCTGGAGCACCAGGGCCAGGACCGGCGTCCGGAACCGCGGGTGCAGGCGCGCCAGCGCCGGCAGGAACGACCCGTCGGCGGCCATGGCCTGGTAGACCCGGGGCGAGACCAGGATCACCAGGTTGAGGAACCCGAAGGTCGAGCAGGCGATGCCGGCGTTGATGACCCGGCGCCCCCAGGGGCCGTGCGCCGCGGCCATCACGTCCCCGGCCGGCGCCGCGCTCGCCGCCAGCCCGCCCACCCCGAGCATCCGGACGTAGGCGATGTTCGCCAGCACGTAGACCAGCACCACGATGGCCGTCCCCAGCACCAGGGCGCGCGGCAGGGTCCGCTCCACGTCGCGGATCTCCTCGGCGATGAAGTTGGCCTGCTGCCATCCGCCGTAGGCGAAGAGGATGGGCACCAGCGCCACGCCGACGACCAGCGGCAGGCGGGCCGGCTCGGGCGGCGCCGCGGCCGGCGCCAGGGCGTCGGGCCCCACCGGGGCCGTCAGGCCGGCGACGATGAGCAGGGCCAGGGCCGCCAGCTTGAGCACCGTGAAGACGTTCTGCGTCACCGCGCCGGGCGCCACGCCGCGGATGTTGATGGCCGTGAGCAGGGCGATGGCCCCGACCGCGAGGGGGACCACGGCGGAGGGCGGCAGGCCGGCCAGCGCCCCGGCGTAGCGCGCGAACGTCACGGCCACCGCCGCGATGGCGCCGGTCGCCACCACCAGGAGCAGGGCCCAGCCGTACAGGAACCCGGCCAGCGGACCGAACGACTCGGCGAGGTACACGTAGCCGCCCCCGGCCCGCGGCCGCCGGCCGCCGAGCTCGGCGTAGCAGAAGGCGCCCAGCAGCGCGATGAGGCCGCCGAGCGCCCAGGTCCCGATGGTGAGGGCGGCCGTCGGGGCGCGCTGGGCCACGATGCTGGGATTGAGGAAGATGCCCGAACCGATGACGCCGCCCACCACCGCCATGGTGCCCGAGAACAGGCCCAGGCGGCGGACGTAGCCGCCGCGCACGTCGGCGCCCGCCGTCAGCTCGGCCCGATCTGGCCGCGGATCTCGCCGGCGGAATTGGTCACGGTATGCACGTTGACGTAGGCCGCGCCGGTGCGCATCAGGACCAGCAGGGAATCGAGCGACATGCCCGTGAGGTCGGACGGGCGCAGGGTGCCCGTCGACAGGGTCTGGGCCGTGATGGGGCCGCTCGGCGCGGCGCTGGAGTAGAGCGTCGCGACCACCGGTCCGTTCACGCCCCCCGCGCCGGCGTGGATGTGCGCGGCGACCACGTCGACGATGTTCTGGACGCTGAGATCGTAGTCCAGTTCGCCCGGCCGCGCCGTGAAGTTGGCCCGGCCGCTCGCCCCGGTGACCGTGTTGGGCGGCACCTCGTTGACCCCGTCGAGCTGGGCGAAGAACCGCTGGCCCGGCTCGGTGGCGCAGGACGCGGACAGAAACAGACAGCCGAGCAGTGCGAAGGCGCGCGCGCGCATCGTCGCCGGTCCTCCCTTCACGAGGCCGAGAGCCAGTAGGTCAGCTTGACCGCCAGGAAATTGTCCCCGTCGGCGCCGAGCCCGCGGAACAGGCCGTCCACCCGGGCCCGGCGCCCGAGGCCCGTCCGGTCGCCGCGGTTCTGCTGCCAGACCAGGAACAGCGTGGACCCCGGCCGCCACTCCCAGCGCAGCACCATGTTGCTGCGGAACGAGGTCACGTTGAAGTCGAGGTTCGGCAGGCTGAACGCGGCCGCGCCGTCGGTCACGTTCACGGCGCCGGTACTGTCGCGGCTCGCCGTGGTCCCGGGCGACGCCCCGTAGACCCGGAGGTCGCGGCGGCGCGGCGCCGGCAGCTCGCCGTGGTCGAACCAGGTGCCGCTGGCGATGAACGGCTCGGCGTACACCTCGAGCGTCAGGTCCGGCGTGAAGGCATAGTTGAAGCGGAACTGCACGGCCCACTGGCTCTGATCGATGCTGGCGAAGATGTAGCGCGTGCCGAACGTCGCGGCCGCCAGGGTGTCGCCGAACGCCGTGACGTACTGGCGCGGGTTGCGCGAGTAGAGGTAGTTGGGCGTCGCCTGGAGCGACCAGCGCGGCCCGGGCCGCACCAGCAGACTGCCGCTCAGCCGGTAGACCTCGTTGCCGATCTCGCTCGACTCGTAGTAGACGCGGCCGTTCCACTGCGTCGCGGCCGCGAAGTTGCTGGCCAGCCGGATGATGCCCACGGTGGTGCGCGGCGTCCCCATCGAGGGGCCGCCGCGGGTCAGCCGTTCGTCCTGCGCCCGGTGGTCCACCCAGAAGGTCCCGGTGAGCTGCCACTGGTTGGCGAGGGTGGCGTTGGCGTCGAAGCGGTTGGTGCTGAACTGCCGCACGCGGCCGTAGTTCCATTCGCCGACCGTGTTGGTCGAGAGGCTGTAGGCGCGGAACAGCCGGCCCGGCCGTGTCTCCCGGTAGGTGAGGCTGGCGAACGCCGTCAGACCGTCGGCCGTGGAGATCCGGCCCGCGTCATTCAGTTCGAGCCCCGGCGACTCGGAACCCACCGACAGGGCCCAGAGCCAGTGGCGGCCGCTGATCTTCTCCATGGTGAGACCCGCGGCGTACCCCGCGAGCGACGTGCGCGTCGGATCGAAACGCACGTACGACTGGTCCGGTCGCTGGAAGTAGCGCCGGCTGGAGAGCTGCTGGAGGGTGATGGCGGCCGGGTCGCCCTCGACGTAGCTGCCGCCGACGTACCCGCTCAACTGGTAGAAGCCGCGGCCGAAGCGCAGGTTCCAGTCGAGGCCGCCGCTGACCGCCTGCCGGTTCAACACCGTCTCGAGCGGGGAGCCGGCCAGGTCGCGGCGGACACCTGTCACGGTCAGCCCCACCACCGACTGGCTGCTCCCGACCTCCTGCTGGAGCCGGGCCACGCCGAAGGCCGTGGCCGGCGCCACCTCGATCCGCCGCACCATGCCGCCGTTGATGCCGAGCGAATCGTAGGTGCGCGCCTCCTCCCGGGCCGTGACCGCCGCCATGGCGCCGAGCGACAGGCCGCTGCCCAGACGCCCGGTCAGCTTGCCCGCCGAGAGGATGGTGGTGCTGGACGGACGGTCCACGAAGTCGCCGCCGGCGCCTCCGGGGGGCGGCGCGCCGATGCGCCGCGAGTAGAAGTAGGACGGCCCGTTGCCGCGCAGCAGCTGGCTGCCCTCCACGAAGAACGGCCGGCGCTCGTCGAAGAACGTCTCGAACGCCGACAGGTTGACGAACGCAGGGTCGGCGTCCACCTGCCCGAAGTCGGGGTTCACCGTCGCCTCGGCCGTGAGGTTGGGTCCGAGCCCCATCTTGAGGTCGCCGCCCACGCGCACCGACGCGCTGCGGCCGTCCGGGTCGAACGGGCTCGACGGGTTGGCATTGGAGCGCAGGACCGCGTTCGACGCCGCGTAGGGCAGCAGCTCCACGCGCCGCGACGGGCGCACGCCCTCGATGCCCACCAGCCGGCCCATCCGCGAGGACCACGCGGTGACGTTGCGGGGCACCGGCGCCCAGAAGATGTCCTCGTTCCTCGAGGGGATCCACCGGTCCACGTTGAAGCCCCAGACCTGCACGTCCTGCTTGCGGA
>CAZJZC010000065.1:0-13117 GCA_964550365.1 uncultured Gemmatimonadales bacterium
TCGGCCGCCGCACGCGGGTGCTCGACCTCCCGGGGCGCATGGTGATGCCGGGCTTCGTGGACACGCACGTGCATCCGGTGAGCGGCGGTATCGAGCTCGGTGAATGCGACCTCAACGAGGTAGAGACGCGCGAGGAGCTTCTGGCGGCCATCGCGGCGTGCAACGCCCGCGACACCGCCTCGGCGTGGATCCGCGGCGGCGGCTGGCAGCTGCCGCTGCTGCCCGGCGGACGTGCCGGCGCCGCCCTGCTCGACTCGCTCGTGCCCGGCCGGCCCGCCTATCTCACGTCGGCCGACGGCCATTCGGCCTGGGTCAATTCGCGCGCGCTGGCGATCGCCGGCGTCACCCGCGCCAGTCCCGACCCGCCGAACGGGCGCATCGAGCGCGACGCCTCGGGCGCGCCCCTCGGCACCCTGCGCGAGAGCGCCATGGGCCTGGTCGCGCGCCACCTCCCCGCGCGGAGCGACGCCGAGTACCTCGCCGGGCTCCGGCGCGGCCTGGCCATGGCGGCCCGGTTCGGCATCACCACGCTCCACGAGGCCGACGCCGACGAGCGCATCCTGCGTGCCTGGCACGCCGCCGACTCGCTCGGTCAGCTCACCGCCCGCGTCGTCGTGGCCCTCCACGTGGACCCCGGCGCGGGCACCGGCCAGCTGCGACGGCTCGACAGCCTGCGGCGGCGCTACGCGGGCACCGCGCTGATGCGCGTCGCCGCGGCCAAGATCTACCTGGACGGCGTCATCGAAGGTCAGACCGCCGCCCTCCTCGCGCCCTATGCCGACCGGCCGCGCTGGCGCGGCGAACTCAACCTCCCGCCGGCCAGGCTCGATTCCCTGGTCCAGGCGCTCGATTCGGCCGGCTTCAAGGTGCACCTGCATGTCATCGGCGACCGGGCCATCCGCGCGGCGTTCGACGCACTGGCGGCCCAGCGCGCGCGGGACGGCGGCGCCGGGCCGCGCCACGTCATGGCCCACCTCCAGGTGTTCGACCCGGCCGACCTCCCGCGCTTCGCCGCGCTCGGCGTGGTCGCGAGCTTCCAGCCCCTGTGGGCCTGGAACGACAGCTACATGCGCGATCTCACGGTCCCCCGGCTGGGGCCGGCGCGCGCGCGCTGGCTGTACCCCATCCGCAGCGTGATGGCGACCGGTGCGATGGTGGCGGCCGGCAGCGACTGGTCGGTGACCAGCATGGACCCGCTCGACGCGATCCAGGTGGCCGTGACCCGCCGTGCGCCGAAAGACTCCACCGGCGCTCCCTTCATCCCGGAGGAACGGGTGGACCTCGCGGCGATCCTGCGGGCCTACACGATCGGTGGCGCGCAGGCCTCCGATCAGGACTCCGTCACCGGCGTCCTCGCCCCGGGCCGCGCGGCCGACCTCATCGTGCTGAGCGCCAACCTGTTCGCGCTTCCGCCGCACCGCCTGCACCAGGCGCGGGTCCTGCTGACGCTGACCGCCGGCCGCGAGGTGTACCGCGACACGGCCCTGACCGGTCGCTGACAGCCGGAGACTGGCCGGCGCCGCGCGCGGGCGCTACGTTCTCCCCGCCTGGCGCCCATCACCCCGCCGGGGCCGGTCGTCGGCAGCTTCCGGATCGGAGTCCCAGCCGTGCCCGTGCTCCTCCTGCTCGCCATCGTCGCGTTCCAGTCACCGCCCGACAGCGTCGTCCTGCGGCTCAGCAACCGGCCCGTGATGATCTTCAAGGCGCCCCTCGGCGCGCTCACCCCGCTCGAGCGGGCGGCCGCCGCCCGCGCCAGGATCGAGCGGGCCATGGAGGCGCCGGCCGAATCACTCGGCCTGCGCGCCCTGCCCGAGGGCATCCTCGTGTCGCTCGGGCCGAGCCCCCTGTTCACCATCACCACCGCGGACGTGGACACCGCGCGCGGCACCACGCTCGACGAGCACGCCCGGGCCGTGCTGGGCCAGCTGCGGGTCGGCATCGCCGAGGAGCGCGAGGCGCGGAGCCTGACCCGCCTGCTGATCGCGCTGGCGCTGTCGCTGGCCGCCACGGCCCTCGCCGTCCTCGCGCTGCGGCTGCTGGCCACCCTGCGCGGGCGGGCCCACGCGTTCCTCGACCGCCACGCGGCGCGGCCCGGCGCCGATCTGTCCGTCCGGGGCTTCACGGTGCTGAGCCGCGAGCGCCTGCTGGCCACCGCCCGCGCCTCGGCCACGATGGCCGCCCTGGCGCTCGGCCTCGTCGCCGGCTACACCTACGTCGCCTACGTCCTCACGCGGTTCCCGCAGACCAGGCAATGGGGCGAGGTGCTCGGCCAGTACCTGGTGAGCACCCTCGCCTCGGCGGCCGGCGCGTTCGGCGCGGCGATCCCCAACGTGGTGGGCATCGCGGCCATCCTGCTCGTCGCCCGGTTCACGGCCCGACTCGTGTCGGCCTTCTTCCGCGCCGTCGAAGCGGAGTCCATCCGCATTCCCGGCCTGCACGCCGACACCGCGGGACCGAGCCGCCGCATCGCCGTCGCGCTGGTCTGGCTGTTCACGCTGGCCGCCATCTACCCGCTCATCCCGGGCAGCGGCACGGCGTCGTTCCGGGCCATCTCGGTCTTCGCGGGACTGCTCATCACGCTCGGCTCGAGCGGCGTCATCGGCCAGGCCATGAGCGGCCTCGTCGTCATGTACACGCGGGCTCTGCGGCCCGGAGACTACGTCACGGTCGGGAGCGTGGAGGGCACGGTCACTCAGGTCGGCCTGCTGGCGACGAAGGTCCGTACGCCGGCGTCGCTCGAAGTCACGGTGCCCAGCGCGGTGATCCTGTCCGGCAGCATCGTCAACTACTCGCGCCTGCGCGGCGAACATGGCACCATCCTCCAGACCACCGTGACGATCGGCTACGATGCGCCGTGGCGGCAGGTGCATGAACTGCTGACCCGGGCTGCCGAGCGCACGCCTGGCCTCCGGGCCGAGCCGGCGCCGTTCGTCCGCCAACGCGCGCTGTCCGATTTCTACGTGGAGTATCAGCTCAACGCCCACACCCTCGATCCGGAGCGGCGCATTGAGCTGCTGTCGGCATTGCACGCGAACATCCAGGACCTCTTCAACGAATACGGGGTCCAGATCATGTCGCCCCACTACGAGGGCCACGACCAGCACCAGAAGGTCTTCGTTCCGAAGGAGCGCTGGTTCGACCCGCCGGCGCGCGCACCGGACGACATCGGAGCCTGAGCGACCGCGGACGCCCGGCCACAGTGCCCGCAACGCGACGCCCCCGGCGCGCAGGCGCCGGGGGCGTCAGTGTCTCCAGGCCACAGGCGCCTAGGGGCGCGGCCTCGGGCCCTCGCGCTGCTGGCCCGGCATGCCCAGGCGACCGGGACCGAACGGCTGGCCCGCCTGGAAGTTGCGGACCGCCTCGGGCATCATGGCCCACTGCTCGTCGGTCAGGATGGCCCGGACCGTGACCGAGGCCTCGCTCACCGAGGTGCGCAGGGCGTCGAACAGCGGCCGGAGCGCCGGCAGCAGCCGCTGCGGGTCGGGGTTGTTGCCCCCCGCGGCGATCAGCGCGCGCATCGAGTCGCGGCTCGTCCGGTTGCGCGCCAGCAGCGAGTCGCGCAGCGGCTCGAGCAGGAGGATCTGCTGCGGCGTCAGCCGGAGCGAGTCCCGCAGGTCGAGCGCCGCCGCCGCCGGGTTCGGCAGGGCCGAGTCGAGCCGCGCGATCATGGCGCCCGCGATGCCGCCGATGTTGGGCCGGCCGAAGCCGCCGTCGCCGCCGAATCCGCCCCCGGGCCCCCCGCGCCCGCCGCCGCCACGCATGGCGTCGAGCGCCGCGCGGCCGCGGTCCGGCCCGATGGTCAGCCGCATGTTGATGCCGATCTGGAACGGCGGCCGGAATGCCGTCGCCGTCCCGGCCGTCGACCCGAACCGCTCGTTCACCGTGTAGGCGTACCGCTGGTTCGCCTGGTCGAAGCCGGTCACGTACAGCAGGGTGTTGTCGGGCCGGGCGGCGAGGCCCCAGCCCTTGGCGCCGTCCACGCCGTGCAGCAGCTCGTCCACGCCACGCAGGAAGTTCTGCGTCACGACCGAGACGGTCAGGCGGCGGTTCAGGCCGAGCAGGGTGGGTCGCCAGTTCATCTGGAAATCGAGGGCGTACTGCCAGGGACCGGCGCAGGAGTTCCGCCGGGCCACGGTGCCGACCTGGCTCAGCAGGCAGTCGCGGGCGCCGCCCGAGGATCCGCCGATCAGGCGCTGCATGGCCTGCGCCTCGGTCCCGCCGGCGCCCGGCGCGAAGACGAAGGCCCGGTCGTTGCGGGAGCCGTCGCCGTTCACGTCGCCGCCGGCCATGGGGGTGTACGGCGTGCCCGATGTCGCCCGGGCGATGGAGGTCAGCTCGATGGACCGCGACACCGGGTACGTGATGGTCGTCAGCAGGCTGTGGGTGCGCTGGAAATCGCTCGTCGCCCACTCGGCCACGGTGGGGTCGCCCGCCGTGTTGCCGCCGCGCCCGCCGGTGGCCTGGTCCTGCGCGCGCTGCCAGGTGTACGACGCGTTGAGCACGATGCCCCGTCCGAAGACGCCGCCGAGTCCGACCGTCACCTGCTCCGACCGCGAGCGCAGGTTCGACGAGGCCTCGAATACCTGGGCGAACGCCGAGTCCACCCGCGAGGCGGTGAAGCGCGCCGTGCCCGTCGCGGGCGTGATGTCGGCCGGCGTGACGTAGACCGGCCGGCCGCCCTCGGACGCGAGCGAGAACCGCTGAATGGCGTTCAGGTTCAGGTCGCGCGAGCCGGCCTGCGCCACGCCCCGCGAGAAGCTGCCGTCCACCGTGAAGCGCATGATCTGCGTCAGCCGCTTCTCGAGGCCGAGCGAGCCGCGCCAGGCGCGGGGCGCCTCGAACCCGTCGGCCAGCACCGTCACCGACCGCGCCGACTGGATGCTCGACGGTCCGCCGCCGGCGCACTGGGTCGGGATGTTCGCCGGGTCGAGCCAGTACTGGTCCCACGCCGGCAGGGGCACGCCGGCGCCGGTGCACACGATCTCGCCCGACGATGCCGCGAATCCCGTCGCGCCGCGGGCCTGCGCCACCAGGCTGGTCGGGGGCTGGCTGCGGAACTCGCCGATGCCGCCGCGGATCACCAGCGTCGGCGCCGTCCGGCCGGCGAAGCCGCCGCCGCCGCCGAAGCCCCGGCCCGGTCCGCCGCCCGCATTGGGGATCTGCACGCCGCCGAGCGAGAGAGTGAAGCCCACCCGCGGACTCAGCTGCCACTCGCTGGGCAGGCGGTCGGTCCGCCGGCCGAAGGCACTGTCGACCGCCGGGTTGTAGGCCGGCGGGTTGCCGAACGCCGACCCCTCGAGGCGCAGGCCGTAGGTCAGCTGGAGCGGCCGCGAGACCATCCACACGTCGCCGGCGAACAGGCCCCAGCGGTAGTTGCGGGAGTCGCGCTCGACGACGTTGATGCTGCGGCGGAACGAGGCGGGCAGGCCGTTCTCCAGCGCCGCCAGCGAGTTGTAGGTGAAGGTGCCCAGCTGGTTGCTGCCCAGCACGTCGCGGGTGTTCTCCGACAGCGCGAAGCCGCCGATCTTGACCCGGTGCGCGCCGCTGCCCGGCAGCCACGAGGCCTCGTTCGAGATCTCGATGCTCGAGGTGCGGTTGCTGTTGGGCAGTCCGGTGTTGCCGCCGAAGACCAGCGTGGCGACGCTGCGGGTGCTGTCCGGCAGGTCCGACGTCACCTGTACCCGCCCCGACGGCAGCAGGCTGAACGGGTTCCCGTCGCGGCTCGACCACTGCAGGTACCCGCGGAACTCGTTGAGCACCGTGGCGCCGAAGCGCGACGTGATGGTGCCCATCACGCCGCCGCCGCCGGACTCCAGCAGGCCGCCGGTCTGCGGCAGGGCCAGCGAACCGAGACGGGTGGGATCCTGGCTGGTGCCGCGCCAGTCGCCGCGCAGGGTCAGGGTGTGGGCGTCCGACAGCACGTAGTCCAGCCGCGCCAGCGCCGAGAGGTTGTTGTTGGAGCGGGTCGCCGAGCCGGGCACGCTGTTGTACGGCACACCCAGCCCGCTGACGATGCCGAGGAAGCGCTGGACCGAGTCGGGGCTGACGCCCAGCCGCGTCAGGTCCGGCGTGCCGCCCGACAGCAGGGTCTGCTGCGGATCGGAGCGCATCCGCGCCTGGGCCGATCCGTAGATGAACAGCCGGTCCCGCACGAGCGGGCCGCCGAGGCCGCCGCTGATGACGTTCTGGGTGTACCCCTGGGCGTAGGGCGAGTCCTCCGACGTGACCGACAGGTCGTCGTCGCGCAGCTGGTACTGCGAGGAACCCTGCACCACGTTGCTGCCGCTGCGCGTCGTCGAGGCGATGAGCCCGCCGGAGAACTGGCCGCGCGAGACGTCGTAGGTGCTGGTCACCACGCGCGTCTGGCGCAGGCCCTCCTGCGGGATGCTCGAATTGCCGAACAGCAGGCCGTCGAGCGTCATGGCGTTGGCCTCGGGGCCCAGACCGGCCACCGAGAACGACGTGGCCGACGAATCGGTCCCCGCGATGCTCAGCACCCCCGGCACCAGCGCGGCCAGCAGGGCGAGGTCGCTGGCGTCGGTCGGCAGGCGCGAGGTCTGGTCGATGCCGAAGGCCCGCTCGGCCGAGCCCGGCGTGGGGCCCTCGGGGACCCGCACCATCTGCGGGCCGGCGTTGACGTTGATGGTCGCCAGCGTGATGGTGCCCGGGTTGACCCGCACGTTCCAGATGATGCGGTCCTCGTCGGCGTGCCGCTGGACCACCTCGATCCGGGGCGCCATGCCCACCGCCCGCACCGTCATGCGGTACTGGCCGCCGCCGTCCGGGAACAGGATGGTGAAGCGCCCCCGGGCGTCGGTCCGGGTCCGGCGCGTGATCTGCGTCTCGAGCGACATGGCCTCGATGTTGGCGCCCTCGACCGGCTCGCCCTCGCGGTCGGTCACCTGCCCGGTGATGATGTCCGTCCCGCTGACCGACTGGGCGCGGGCGGCGCCGGCGAGAACGGCCAGCAGGCAGCCGGCGGCCACGAGCCGCAGCAGGCCGGGGGCAAGGCGGGTCAGGATCGCGGGGCGGGTCATGGCTGCATCGGCTCTCGGTTCGGGGTATCGTTCCAACACATTACGCTCGGCCTAGTTACGGCGTTGAAGGCGTGCCGTTAAGCACCCGGATCACATGTCAACGCCGGGACCGGCTCGCGCGTATACCGGGGTCCCACACCGCATGCGCCCACTCATCATCCAGCTCAGGAAGGGCCGCGACGGGCCCTCGGTCCTCACCTGCGTCCGCGCCGACGGCTCCCGCACCTGGAGCCGCCTGCACCCGTTCCACCCGGTGCACGATCTGCTCCACTTCGCCCTCGAGTCCACGCTGGGCCTGCGTGGCGGGTTCTTCGGGCTCCTGGCGCAGGGGTGGTCCATCCAGGACTTCGCGGCCGCGGGCGCGGCCGGGCGCATGGGCGACGAGGCGGCGTGGGCCGAGTGCATGGTGGGCCAGCTCGACCGCGAGCGGGCCGGCGGCGAGCGATGGACGGCATCCGATTTCAACGAGGGCCTGCGGCTCACGTGCGACCGCGACGGGCGGCCGTGCTGCCGGGCCGTGAGCGACCACGAGCTGGAATCCGTCCGCGCGCTCCACCGCGAACTGCTCGTCCGATGGCACGCGACGGCCGACGGTGGGACGCTCGAGCTGACGTTCCCGCCGTCCGGCTGAGCCGTCAGCGAGGCCGGGCGGCTCCCAGGCCCGCCGCCCGCCCCGTGGCCCAGGCCCAGGCGAAGTTGTAGCCCCCGATCGGGCCGAACGCGTCCAGCACCTCGCCGCACACGAACACGCCGGGCGCCCTGCGGCTCTCCATCGTGCGCGGGTCCACCTCCGCCAGGCTGACCCCGCCGCCGGTCACCTCCGCCTTGTGGTAGCCGGCGTGACCGGTCCACGGCAGTTCGCACCGCACCAGTTCGTCGATGAGCCGCAGGCGCTCCTCGCGCCGCAGGTGCGCCAGTCGGCGTGAGGGGTCCACGCCGGCGCGCTCCAGGAGGGCACCGGCCAGCCGGTCCGGCAGCGCCTCGCGGACCACGGCCAGCACGCCGCGCCCCCCCTCGGCACCCAGCGCCTCGGCCCACGCCGCCTCGTCGCGGTCGGACCACCGCACCCGGATGCGCGCGGCCGTGTCGCCGTGGCCCGACCGCACGGCCACGTGGGACACGTCGAGCACCGCGGGGCCGCTGTAGCCGCGATGGGTGAACAGGAAGCCGCCGAGGGCGCTGGCGTGGTGCGTTCCGCCGGCCGCGCTGATCGCGACGCTCAGCGATACCCCGGCCAGCGACGCGAACGGGGCCGGCTGGGCCATGAGCGGCGTGAGCGCCGGGTAGGTCGGATGGATCGTGTGCCCGAGCGCGGCCAGGGCCGTCAGCCCGAAGCCGTCGCTCCCGGTGGCCGGCACCGACAGGCCGCCGGTGGCGATGACGACCGCGTCGGCCTCGATCGCCGGCCCGCGCACGCGGGACAGCCGCCAGCGTCCGTCCACCCGGGCCAGGCCGGTCACCCGCGCGTCGGCGGCCAGGCGCGCCCCGCGCCGCGCCGCCAGCGCCAGCAGGCCGTCGCGCACGTCGCGGGCGCGGTTCGTGGACGGGAACAGCTTGCCGGTCCCGGGCTCCTCCACCAGCGTGAGGCCGAGCTGGTCCTGGAAGAACGCGATCTGCTCGGCGAGCGGCCAGGCGCGGAGCATGTTGCGCAGGGAGCGGCTGGACGAGTCGGTGACGAACCGCGACTCGTCGAGCCGGGCGGGCAGGATGTTGCAGCGGCCGCCCCCGCTGATGAGGATCTTGCGGCCGCCGTCCGCGGTGCTCTCGAGCAGCACGGTGTCGGCCCCGGCCTCGGCGGCGAAGATCGCCGCCATCGAGCCGGCGGCCCCCGCGCCCACGACCGCCACGGTCCGCACCCCCCATGCTAACAGCGCCCGGCGCCGGCGTCAGCCCGCCTCGCCGCCGCCACTCTGTGACGCGGCCCTTGCGCCCTCCGCCGACGCCGCCACATTTGCCCGCATGAGGACACCACAGCCTCGCCTGCGCGAAGCCATCCCGGCCATGCCCGCCCGCGACGTGGACGCGGCCGTCGCGTTCTACGAACAGCGGCTGGGCTTCCAGCACCTCTTCACCATGGACGGGTATGCCGGCGTCCGCCGGGGCGACGTCGAACTGCACCTGTGGACCCGCGACGACGAGCGCACTCCGCGGAGCACCTGCCGCGTCAACGTGAGCGGCATCGAGGCCCTCTACACCGAGATGCGGGACGCGGGGGTGGTGCCGCCCGACGGGTCGCTGGCGTCCAAGGCCTGGGGCTTCCGCGAGTTCGCGGTGCTCGACGCCGACGGCAACCAGATCACCTTCGCCGAGGAACTGCCGACCCAGGGCCATCGGACCTGATGCTGGCCTACGTCTTCTGGCATTGGCGCCGCTCCGACGCGGCGCCGGTGCTGTACGAGGAGATGCTCGCCGCCTTCCAGCGGGCATTGCGAGCCGAGCCGCCCGCCGGGTTCGCCGAATGCCGCTCGTTCGCGCTCCGCGGCGCCCCGTGGGCCGCCGACGGCGGCGACGCCTACGAGGACTGGTACCTGCTCGACGACAGCGCCGCCCTCGACCGGCTCGACACGGCCGCCATCACCGCGGCCCGCAAACAGCCGCACGATCAGGTCGCGGCGGCCGCCGGCGGCGGCACGGCCGGCCTCTACGCCCTCAGGGTCGGCGCCGCCCTGCCCCAGGCCCGCCACGCCTACTGGTTCGCCAAGCCCGCGGGCCGCGCGTACCAGGACGTCTTCGACGCGCTGGCGCCGATCGTGGCCGACGGCCGCGGGGCGCTCTGGTGCCGGCGCATGGTGCTCGGCCCGACGCCCGAATTCTGCCTCCAGACCGTCGCGCCCGTCGTCCCGCCGGGCGTGGGCGAGCCGCTGCACCTCGTCCTGCGGCCGCTCGGCGACACCGGCGGGACCTGAGACCGGCCGGGCCGGCATGAGCGGAACGATCCCCGCCGGCCCGTGCGTCCTGCGCCCCTGGCGCCAGGGCGACCTGCGCTCCCTGACGCGCCACGCCGACGACCGCCGTGTCTGGCTGGGACTGCGCGACCGCTTCCCGCATCCCTATACCGAGGCCGACGGCCGCGACTGGCTGGTGCGCGCCGCGGCGGACCCGTTCAACTTCGCCATCGACGTGGGGGGCCAGGCCGTGGGTTCCGTGGGGTTCATCCCCGGCGAGGACGTCCACCGGGTGAGCGCCGAGATCGGCTACTGGCTCGGCGCGGCGTTCTGGGGCCGCGGCATCGCGACCGCCGCGGTGCGCGCGGCCACCGACTGGGCCTTCGCCACCCACGACTGGGAGCGGCTCTTCGCCGGCGTGTTCGCGTCCAACCCGGCGTCCATGCGCGTGCTCGAGAAGGCCGGCTACCGGCGCGAGGGCGTCCAGCGCCGGTCGGTCGTGAAGGACGGGACGGTGCTCGACCAGGTCGTCTACGCCCGCCTGCGCGGCGATGGCGGACCGCTCATGGAGGCCGGATGAGGCGCGGCGCGACGCCGGTGCGGGCGGTGCCCCGGGCCGGGAGCGGCAGGCAGGGTGCCATGGGTCCACGGCTCGTGGTGGTGACCGCCTGCCTCGGCGTGCTGGCCGTGGCGGCCTGCCGCCCCGACACCTCACGCCTCGACGCCGACCAGGAGTCGCGGCTGGCGGCCGAGGGCATCGTCTTCCGGGCCGACAACCTGACGTTCCGTCACAGCCAGGACCTCGGCCGCCGCGATGCCCGCTACCGCGACCGCGTGGCGTCCATCGTGGTCACCGGGCAGACGGTGCTGATCCACGAGAACGGCGACGTGGACCTGCTGATCCTGCCGACGAGCCGGCGCTTCTTCGAGGTGCACCGGGAGCAGGACCGTGTGCGCATCAACGCCGGGAGCGGCGGCAACACCGAGGTCTGGTCGTTCACGCCGCCCGATTCGGCCGACGCGTGGACCCGGGCCATCCGGGCCGTGATCCGCGCGTCCGACAGCCGCCCGCGGCCCTGACGCCGGCCGCGCCGGGCCGCCGCGTCCGGCACCGCCGCGTGGCCGGGGCAAGCCCGGACCGGCGGCGGCATGGCCCGGGGCGCCGCGCTCCGGTTACCTTGCCTGCCCCATGCTCAGCGTCTTCGACCTGTTCAAGATCGGCATCGGTCCGTCGAGTTCGCACACCGTCGGCCCCATGGTCGCCGCGTGCCGCTTCGCCGCCTCGCTCGCGCCCGACCTGCTGGCCCGCACCGCGCGGGTGCGGGCCGACCTGTTCGGCTCACTGGCCCTGACGGGCCGGGGGCACGCGACCGACACGGCCGTGATGCTCGGGCTCGCGGGTGAACGGCCCGACACGGTCGATCCGGAGCAGGCCGGGGTCCTCGTCGCCGACGTGACGCGTCGCGGCGAACTCAGCCTGCTCGGCCGGAGGACCGTGGCGTTCGATCCGGCGGGCGACCTGCTCTTCCACCAGCGCGAGTCCCTGCCCCGCCACCCCAACGGCATGCGCTTCGCCGCGTTCGACGCCGACGGCGGGCTGATCGCGGAGGACGCCTACTACTCGCTGGGCGGCGGCTTCGTGGTGAACGAGGCCGAGGCCGCGGCCGGCATGGGCGGCGCCGAGCCGCCGCCGCGGCCCCTGCCGCATCCGTTCGCGTCGGCCGCCGACCTGCTCCGCATCGGGCAGGACGCCGGGCTGTCCATCGGGGACATCGTGCGGGCGAACGAGACGGCCTGGCGGCCGGCCGAGGAGACCGAGGCCGGCCTCGACCGCATCTGGCAGGCCATGGACGCGTGCATCGAGCGCGGCTGCCGCGGCGAGGGCATCCTGCCCGGAGGCCTGGCCGTGCGCCGCCGGGCCGCCGTGGTGCATCGCAACCTGCTGGCCCGGGAGCGCGCCGGGCACGCCGATGCCATGGCCGCGCTCGACTGGGTCAGCCTGTTCGCCCTGGCGGTCAACGAGGAGAACGCCGCCGGCGGCCGCGTGGTCACCGCGCCCACCAACGGCGCGGCGGGCGTCATCCCCGCCGTCCTGGCGCACTACCGGCGGTTCACGCCCGGCGCCGACCAGGCCGACGTGCGCCTCTTCCTGCTGACGGCCGCGGCGATCGGCATGCTCTACAAGCGCAACGCCTCCCTCTCGGCCGCCGAGATGGGCTGCCAGGGCGAGGTCGGCGTCGCCTGCTCGATGGCCGCCGCCGGGCTCGCCGCGGTCATGGGCGGGACCAACGAACAGATCGAGAACGCCGCCGAGATCGGCATGGAGCACAACCTCGGCCTCACCTGCGACCCGGTGGCCGGCCTGGTGCAGGTGCCGTGCATCGAGCGCAACACCATGGGCGCGGCCAAGGCCATCAACGCCGCGCGGCTCGCCGTCCTGCACGGCGACGGCTCGCATTTCGTGCCGCTGGACCGCGTCATCGCCACCATGCGCCAGACGGGCCTCGACATGCAGACGATCTACAAGGAGACGTCGCTGGGCGGGCTGGCCGTGAACATGGTAGACTGTTGAGGGCGCCGCGGGCGTTCCGCCCGGTCCGGCGAGCCGCCACGAGGGGAGCCCGATGACCCGAACGACCGTCCGCCGCAGTGCCGGCGCCCTCCTGCTGGCCGCCTGGCTGCCCGGCTGCGTCAGCTGGCGCACGGTGCCGGTCGAGCCCGGCCGGTACGTCGCCGAGCAGCGGCCGGAGAAGGTCCGGCTCGTGACCAGCGACAGCCAGGTGGTCGAACTGCGCTATCCGCGGATCCTCCGCGACAGCTTCATCGGCGATCAGCCGGTCGGCAACACCAACCGCCGCTCGGCCGTGGCCCTGGCGGACGTCGTGGCCGTTCGGCGCAGCCACTTCGACGCGGGCCGCACGGCGCTGGCCACGCTGGGGATCGCCGCCGGCGGCGCGCTGGTGATCCTGCTGGCCGGCGCGTCGCAGAGCGGTCAGTACTACCCCATCTACTGACGTCCGGGCGCGCGCGGGGGACGGCCCGCGCGTCCGGACCGTCCCCCGACCTCCCGCCCTGCGGCGGCTACTTCTCGATCTTCACCGAGATCTGGCGCGGCTTCGCCGCTTCGACCTTGGGCAGCTGGATCGTGAGCACGCCGGCGTCATAGCGGGCGACGATCCGCTCCGCGTCGATCGT
>CAZJZC010000066.1:0-13061 GCA_964550365.1 uncultured Gemmatimonadales bacterium
GGGGCGCTGGGCATCCCGCCGGACACGGTGCACATGGGCGTGGAGCTGGTGCGGCTGGTGCTCGCGGGCGACTCGGTGGCCTCGCGCACCATCATCGCCGGGACGGTGGGGACCTCGTCGGTCTCCCGCGGGACGCGCCCGGGCACCGTGGCGTTCACGGCCGGCGGTTCGTCGGTGGTCCACGAACTGGACCTGGCCAGCGGCCAGCGCTCGGTGCTCTACGATTTCGGCGGGCTCGGCATCGCCCGCGACGTGGACATCGCCGGCGGCCGGATGGTGGCGGTGGTGGGCGGGCGCGTCGCCTGGGTGCCGTTCGATCCGATCTTCGGCATCCCGCTCCAACCCGACAGCGGCGGCCCGGTCTACGCGGTCACCCTCCCGAACGGCCAGGCCGACGTCGTGGCCAGTTCCCCCGGCGTGCTCCAGTACCGGCGGCCGGCGCTGGCGCCCTCGGGGCGGGCGGTGGTGGCCGAGGCGTACGGCTTCGAGTTCAAGAACCTCGGCGGCACGCTGACCATGGTGGTGGGCAAGGAGGCGGACCTGTGGCTGTTCGACGTTCCCTGAGGGCGGCCGCGGTCGCCGCGGCCGCGCTGGCCGTTGCCGCCCCGCTCGCCGCCCAGAGCGGCGGCGCCATCACCGGCACGGTGCGCGATGCCGCCTCGCGGGCGCCGCTGGCCGAGGTACTGGTGCGGGTCGAGGGGCTGGGCCGCACGGCGGTGACCGACACGGCGGGCGACTTCCGCCTCCGGGAGGTGCCGCCGGGCTGGGTGCGCGTGCGGGCCATGCGCATCGGCTACCGCCCGGTCCTGCGCGACAGCGTGCTGGTGCGGGCCGGCGAGACGGCGGTGCTCGACCTGCGGCTCCAGATGGTCCGCGGCGTGGACACCTTGCAGGCGATCGACGTCACCACCACGCCCGACATCGTCCTCGACCCGCTGATGACCCAGACCAGCCAGCGCATCACCGCCGACGACCTGCGCCGCCTGCCGGTCACCACGCTCGAGGAGGCCATCACGCTCTCGGCCGGCGCCGTGGGGACCAGTTACCGCGGCGGACGGCTGGGGCAGGAGTCGTTCATCCTCGACGGCCTGCAGGTCAAGAACCAGCTCGACGCCTCGACCGGCGGCCTGGGCCTGCGGTTCCCGCCCGACATGCTCACCGAGGCGGCGCTGGTCACCAACGGCTTCTCGGCCCGCTACGGACAGGCGCTCTCGGGCATGATCAACGTGGTGACGCGGGACGGCGGCGACCGGTGGAACGGCCGGCTGGCCTGGGAGAGCGACCGGATGGCGCCGGCCTCGTGGGACTACGGCCTCGACCGGTTCGTGGCCTCGGGCGACGGGCCGCTGTGGCGCGGCGTCCGGCTCTCGTTCGCCGCCGACCTGTCGGGCCGGCTCGACGCCGAGCCGGTCAACGCGCCGCCGCCGGCCGACGCGCTCGACCCCCGGACCCAGCGCCCCAACCTCCTGCCGCACAACAGCGGCGAGACCTGGGACGTCGCGGCCAAGCTGATGGTGCCCGTCGGCGACCATCACACCCTGCGGGTGTTCGGCCTCGGGTCGGGCGACCAGCGCCTGCTGTACGACCCGGCGCTCAAGTACGACGCGCGCTTCGCGCCCGTGCGCCGCGTGGGCGCGTCGCTGGTGAGCGCGCACTGGCAGTACGCCTCCCGCGCCCGGGCCCAGCGTTCGTTCGTCAGCGACCTCAGGCTGGCGTACTTCTCGCGCGAGTTCGTGCGCGGCGCGCCGGCCGAGGAGCCGGACCTGCGCTTCGGCGCCTTCACCTTCAGCCGCCTGCGGGTGGCCGGCGAGGACGTGGCGCGGGCGCAGGACACGGCGCTGGCGGCCGCGCCGCTCGCCGGCTACGCGGCGCCCTCCTTCAGCGAGGGCACGCCCTGGGGCGTGCCGGCCTTCTTCCTCACCGGCGGCGGCCGCGGCGACCTGGCGTGGAACCGCTTCGGCGAACTGCGCGCCCAGCTCGACGTCAACGTCGGCGGCCGCGACGCCGACCTGTTCACCGGGCTCGAGGTGGTGCGCCAGCGGGTGCAGACCTTCCAGCGGGTGCTGGCGTACCTGCCGGCGGGCGACAGCGTCCCCGCGGCGACGGCGGCCGACTTCCAGCCGCTGATGCTGGCCGGCTACGTGGAGGGCCAGTTCCGCTGGGACGACCTGGCCGTCACCGCGGGACTCCGGGCGGACCGGTTCGAGCCGCGGACCAGCATCGGCGGGGTGCAGGCGCGCTCGCGCACCGGCATCAGCCCCAGGCTCGCGGTCTCGACCGTCCTGCGCGGGGCCACGGTGGTGGCGAGCTACGGCCGCTTCGCGCAGGCCCCCGACTACCAGTACCTGGTGGACGCGGCCTTCGACGACACCCTGCGCACCGGCCGCTTCCGCGCCGGCAACCCGGCGCTGGGGTACGAGAACGCCACGCAGTACGAGTTCAGCGTGCGGGCGCGCCCGCGCCCGGGCGTCGCCCTGCGGGTCAACGCCTACGTGAAGCGGCTCGAGGGCCTGGTGGCGTCGGTGCCGTTCGGCCTCGACCCCGACTCGACCATCTTCGGCAACGTGGATCACGGCACCGTGCTGGGCGCCGAGGTGCTGGTGGAGCGCGAGTATGCCGGCGGCTGGGGCGCCCGGGCCCTGGTCTCGGTGCAGAGCGCCCGGGCCACGGCCACCAACGCCTACCAGCTGTTCCGGCGCATCCGCATCGACCCGGTGGGCGACACGGTGCTGCCGGCGTCGGTGGACTTCCCGCTGGACTACGACCGGCGGCTGGGCCTGACGCTGATCGTCCTGGGCCGGGTGAACGACGGCGTGGGCCCGCGGCTGGGCGGCGTCCGGCCGCTCGCCGGGCTCGAGGCCTCGGCGATCGGGCGGTACAGCACCGGCCTGCCGTTCAGCCGCACCAACGCGGCCGGCGACACGCTGATCGGACTGCCGAACAGTCACCGCCTGCCGTCGCAGTACACGCTCGACGTCCTGCTCCGGCGGCCGGTGCGGCTGGGCGGGGTGCGCGGCACGGTCTACGCCGACGTGCGGAACCTGTTCAACCGGCGGAACATCGTGGCGCTCCGGCGCGACTCGGGCACGCCGGGCCTGGGCGACCTGGGGGTGCAGGCCGAGGCCCAGCGCGCCTACAACGCGCATCCCGAGCCGATCCCCTACGAGTCGCCGCGCTATCGCGCCGCGGCCGACGCCGACGGCGACGGCCTGGTGGCCGGGGCCGAACTGCTGACCCTCTACCTGGCGGCGGCGCGCGACTTCCACCAGCCGCTGTTCGCCTTCGGGCCCCCGCGCCTGCTCCGGCTCGGCGCCGAGATTATCTTCTGACCGTGCCCATACGCCGCACGAAGATCGTCGCCACGCTCGGGCCGGCCAGCTCCAGCCCCGAGATCATCGCCGCCCTGATCGCCGCGGGCATCGATGTCGCGCGCATCAACGCCAGCCACGGCTCGGCCGAGGCGCGCGCGTCGCTCATCCGCACGGTCCGCGAGGCGGCCCGCGCCGCGGGGCGGCCGGTCGCGGTGCTGCTGGACCTCCAGGGCCCCCGGATCCGCGTGGGCGACCTCGCCGCGCCGATCCAGCTGACGCCGGGCAGGACCGTGACCTTCGCGCCCGAGGCGGCGGCGACGAGCGGGCAGATCCCGGCGACCTACGACCTGGCGCGCGACGTCACCGTCGGCGCCCGCATCCTGCTCGACGACGGCGTGCTCGCCGTCGAGGTGACGGCCGTGCGGGCGCCGCTGGTGGAGGCGCGGGTCATCTACGGCGGCGAGCTCAAGAGCCACAAGGGCATGAACCTGCCCGGCGTCCAGGTCTCGGCGCCGGCGCTCACCGAGAAGGACCGCGTCGACGTGGCCTTCGCCGTGGCCCACGACGTGGACTACCTGGCGCTCTCGTTCGTGCGGCGGGCCGAGGACATCGCCGAACTGCGCGGGCTGATCCCGAAGACCATCCGGATCATCGCCAAGATCGAGAAGGACACGGCGCTCACGGACATCGACCGGATCATCGAGGCGTCCGACGCCATCATGGTCGCGCGCGGCGACCTGGGCGTCGAGCTGCCGTTCGAGGAGGTGCCGCTGGTGCAGAAGCGGCTGATCCGCCTGGCGCAGGAGCACCGCCGCCCGGTCATCACCGCGACCCAGATGCTGGAGTCCATGATCCACGCGCCCCGGCCGACGCGGGCCGAGGCGAGCGACGTGGCGAACGCCATCCTCGACGGCACCGACGCGGTCATGCTGTCGGCCGAGACGGCCGCGGGCGAGTACCCGCGGGAGGCCGTGGCCGCGATGGACCGCATCATCCGGGAGATCGAGAAGCACGACGTGACGCATCGCCGGCGCGAGCAGGTGCTGCGCGACAGCGACGAGCCGGCCCGGACCGAGCACGCCGTGGCGGCCGCGGCGGTGGCCGCGGCGCGCATGCTGCACGCGCCCCTGATCGTCTGCTTCACCAAGAGCGGTTTCACCGTGCGGGTGGTGGCCGCCGCCCGGCCCTCGGTGCCGGTGCTGGCGGTGACCGACGAGGAGAAGGTCCAGCGCCAGCTGGCGCTGGTGTGGGGCGTCATCCCGGTGTTCGTGGACGAGCCGCCGCGCTACGACGCCATGCTCGACGCGGCCCGCGAGCACATCCTGGGCCAGGCGCACGCCAGGAAGGGCGACCGGGTGGTGGTGATCGCCGGGGTGCCGTTCGACGTGCCCGGCTCCACCAACATGGCGAAGGTCGAAGAGGTCTGACCGGTGCGGCTGACCTTCCTCGGCACCGGCACGTCGTTCGGCGTGCCGCAGATCGGCTGCCCCTGCCGGGTCTGCGCCTCGGCTGATCCCCGCGACCGCCGCGGCCGCACCGCGGTGGTCGTCGAGCAGGACGGCCGCCGGATCCTGGTGGACACGCCGCCCGAACTGCGTCTCGCCCTGCTGGCGGCGGGCATCGGCGCGGTGGACGCCGTGCTCTATACCCACGATCACGCCGACCACACCCACGGCATCGACGACCTGCGCGCCCTGTCGGGCGGCGAACGCGGCACCCTGCCGATCTTCGGGCCGGCCGACACCCTGGCGCGCATGCGCTCCAAGTTCGACTACGTGTTCGACCCCGACGTCCGGGCCATCCCCGGCAGTGCCCGGCCGGCGGTGACCGCCACGGCCCTGGCGCCCGGCCGCCCGGTCCGGGTGGCCGGCCTCGAGGTCCTGCCGATCGCCTTCGACCACGGACCGAGCGAGGTGTTCGGCTACCGCATCGGGCCGCTGGCCTACGTGACCGACGTCAAGGCCGTGGGGCCCGAGGCGGTCTCGGCGCTCCGGGGCGTCGAGGTGCTGGTGCTCAACGCCCTCTGGTACCGGCCGCACCCCACCCACCTGTCGATCCCCGAGGCCGTCGCCGCGGCGCGGGCCGTGGGCGCGACGCGCACCTACCTGACGCACCTCACCCACGAGACCGCGCACGCCGACCTGGAGCGCGACCTGCCGCCGCTGGTCCGCCCGGCGCACGACGGGCTGGTGGTGGACCTGTAGGCGAGGGACTACATTACCGGAGACGGCCGCGCGCGTGCGCCGTCGGTTCGGTCCAGGAGGCAGCGATGTCCCGACGCAGCAACGATGAGGACGACGAGGTGGTGGTGGTCGAGCGCGGCTCGGGCATCGGCCCCTTCTTCTGGGGGCTGGCCGCCGGCGCCGTCCTCGGACTGCTGTTCGCTCCCATGAGCGGCCGCGAACTGCGCGGCGAGATCTCCGACCGGGGGCGCCGCCTCCGGGACCTCGCGTCCGACAAGGCCGAGGAACTCGAGGAGATGGTGACGGACGGCTACCACCGGGCGCGCGAACGCGTCGAGGAGGGCGTCGAAGGCGCCCGCGAGAAGGTGCGCGAAGGCCGCCAGTACGCCCGCGACGTGGTGGATGCCGGCCGCGGCGCCGCGTCGACGGCCCGCGAGGAGCTCGAGCGCCGGCTGGCCGACGCGCGGGAGGCCCGCCGGGCCGTGCGCCAGGGCGACGAGGAGCCGGTCGCCTAGCCGACCGTGCGCCGGCGCTCGCCGCTCGACCGCGCGCGCTTCGTCGTCCACGACGTGCGGAACTTCATCGGCCGCGTCTACGAGGGCGCGGCCGAGGCCAATGTCCCGTTCCTCGCCTCCGGCCTCACCTTCGACGCCCTGCTGGCCGCCGTCCCCTTCGTCTTCCTGCTGCTCTCCGTCGGCGGCTACGTGCTCAGCGCCGAGGCGGGCCGCGCCCAGGTCGACATCGACGACTACCTGCGCCGGTTCCTGCCGGCGCCGCACGCCGGCACCGACCCGTTCGCGCCCATCCTGCGCCTGGCCGAGCGGGTGGTGAACGAGCGCGGTACCCTGGGCCTGCTGGGCGTGCCGCTGTTCGTCTGGTTCTCCACCCGGCTGTTCGGGTCCTTGCGCGCCTCGCTCAACGAGGTGTTCGACACCGAGGACACCCGCGGCTGGTGGCTCGGCAAGGTCCGCGACGTCGCCCTGGTGCTGGCGGTGACCGCCCTGTTCCTGCTCAACGCGGTGCTGAGCGAAGGGGTGCAGTGGCTGGCGCGCTTCGACTGGGCGGGGTTCGAGTTCGTGCCGTTCTTCGCCGCCCAGCTGGTGGCGTTCGCCCTGGTGGTGGCGGTGTTCGTGATCGTCTTCCGCTCGGCGCCGGCCCATCCGGTCCGCGGCGACACGGCGCTGGTGGCGGCCCTGGTCTGCGCCGTCGGCTTCGAGGTGGCCAAGACCCTGCTCGGCCTGTACATCGACACCCTGGTGCGGCCCGACCGGCTGATCCGGGACGCCACCATCGCCGCGGTGCTGCTGTTCGTGGTGTGGACCTACTACATGTCGTTCGTGTTCCTCATCGGCGGCCAGATCGCCCAGGTCTACGAGCTGCGCCGGCGCCAGGCGCAGCAGCGCCTGCTGCTGAAGTGACCGCGGCCGTCGACCTCCGCTCCGACACCGTGACGCGGCCGTCGGCCGCCATGCGGCGGGCCATGGCCGAGGCCGAGGTGGGCGACGACGTGCTGGACGGCGACCCGACCACCCGGCGCCTCGAGCGGCGGGTGGCCGACCTGCTCGGCAAGGACGAGGCGCTGTTCTTCCCCAGCGGCACCCAGGCCAACCAGACCGCCATCCTGCTCCATACGCGGCCCGGCACCGAGCTGGTGCTCGAGGCCGACGCGCACCTGGTGCACGCCGAGGTCGCCGCCGTGGCGGCGCTGGCCGGCGTGCAGGTCCGCCCGGTGGCCACGCCCGACGGCATCCTCACGGCCGAGCTGGCGCGCGCCGCCCTGCGGCCCGACGCCCCCGACGAGCCGCGGGCCGGCGCCATCGCCATCGAGAACACCCACAACGCGGCCGGCGGCAAGGTCATGCCGCTGGCCGTGGCCCGGGCGCTGGCCGGGCTGGCCGCCGAGCGCGGCCTGCCGCTGCACCTCGACGGCGCGCGCCTGTGGAACGCGGCGACGGCCCTCGGTGCCAGCCCGGCCGAGGTCGCGGCGCCGGCCGCCACGGTGATGGTATCGTTCTCCAAGGGGCTGGGCTGTCCGGTGGGTTCGTGCCTGGCGTTCCCGGCCGCGGCCCGGCGCGACGTGTGGGAGATCCGCAAGCGGCTGGGCGGGGGCATGCGCCAGTCCGGCATCCTGGCCGCGGCCGGCCTCCATGCCCTCGAGCACAATCTCGGCCGGCTGGCCGAGGACCACGACCGGGCCCGGGCGTTCGCGGCTGTCCTGGACGGCCACCCCAACGTACGGGTCGAGCCGCCCGTAACCAACATCATCATGCTCGACCTGGTGCGGGAGGGCGAGACGGCCTGGACCGCCATCCCCCGCCTGGCCGCGCGCGGTGTGCTGGTGCTGTCGTTCGGGCCCAGGCGCCTGCGCGCCGTGACCCACCTGGACGTCTCCGATGCGGAGGTGCGCCGTGCCGCCGACATCATCGCCGACGTGCTCGCCTAGACGGCCGATCCGTGTCGCCCCGGGCCTCCGGGCCGCCGGCCTCGTGGTCCTGCCGGCGCTGGCGGCCTGCGCGGCGCACGAGCAGACGGCCATCGGGTTCGGCGCGGCGTACTGGGGCGAGTCGAACGTCCGCGTGGCCCGGGAGGAGATCGCCGTCTGGGGCCTCGTGCCGGGGCCGCTCATCGTGTTCGACAGCGCCGGCGCCAGCGAGGCGCCCGACGTGGAGGTCGCGCGCGCGCTGGCCATGGTCGCGACGCCCGGCCTCGTGGCGGTGGTCGGCCACGGCGGCAGTCGGGGGTCGCTGGCGACCGCGCCGATCTACAACGAAGCGGGCGTCGTCCAGATCGTGCCGACCGGCACCAGCCGCCTGCTTCAGTCCGCCGGCGACTGGACCCTGACGCTGGCCCCCAACGACTCGGTCGAGGCCGAGTTCATGGCCCGCTTCATCCGGGAGCGGTTCGGACCGGCGCGGGTCACGCTGTTCTACGAGAGCGACGAGTACGGCCGCGGGCTGCACCAGGCGCTGGCGGCCGCGCTGGCGCCGCGCGGCGCGACCCTGGTCACGGCCGTGCCGTACTCGATCCGCAACGACATGGACGCCGTGGTGCGCCTGGCGGCCCGCCGCGGGCAGCCGGACATCGTGATCATCGCGGGCCGGACCCCCGAGGCCGCGTCGCTCGCCCGGGCCAGCCGCCGCGCGTTCGGGCCGCGGCCCATCGTCTGCGCCGACGGCGTGGAGATCGGCGACGAGCTCCGGGCCCTGGCGGGTCCGGCCTTCGACGACATCTACGGCGTGGCGTTCTGGCATCCCGGCCGGCCCGACAGCGTGTCCACCGCGTTCGTGCGGCGCTTCGAGCGGCTGAACCGCTCGGCGCCCCGGGGCGCGCACGCCATGCGGCACGATGCCTTGATGGTCGCGGCGCGCGCGGTGAGCGAGGTCGGCCCCGATCCCGCGGCGGTCCGCGCCTGGCTGTTGTCGCTCGGACGGGACCGCCCGGCGTATCACGGCGTCACCGGCGAGGTGATGTTCGGCGGGCGGACGGGGCCCCTGGTCATCGTCAGCGCCCGCACCGACTCGGTCGTCATGGAGCAGCGGTGAGCCTCCCGGACGAGCGCGGCCGAGGCCGCGCCCTGCCGGTCCGGCGCGTCCTGGCGCTCATCTTCGCGACCGCGGCCGTGTATCTCGTGGTGCTGGCGTTCCTCATCTCCCTGCGCCTGGTCCCGGAGTTCCGCGACTCGGTGAGCGAGAGCCGGGGGATCCTGACCGCCTTCGACCGGGTGTCGCGCGAGATCGAGCGGCTGGACCGGAACATCGCGGCCCTCGACGAGATCGTGACCCTCGGTGCCACCCTGCCGGCGAGCATCCGCCCGAGCGCGCAGGAGCGCGTCGCGCCGGCCGGCGTCCTCGAGGCCGCGCGCCTTGGTCACCTGCCGCCGCCCCTGCGCATCGGCCTGGCGGCGGCGGCCGAGACCGAGTCGGAGGTCACCAATCTGCTCCAGCGCCTCGCCACCGACATCGACCTGGGCGACTTCGCGGAAGGCCGTCGCACGCTGGCCCTGGTGCGGGAACAGCGCGACGTGCTCGCGCGCCAGCTCGACCGCGCGCTCCAGGCCGGCTACGCCGACGTGGCGCAGCGCCAGCAGATGTTCGCCGACGCGGCCCAGCTCGCCTGGCGGGCCGTGGCGGCGTGGCTGGCGCTCGGCGTCCTGCTGGTGCCGACGCTGTGGCTGTGGCTGCGCCGCCGGCTGATCGACCCCATGGCCAGGCTCGACGCGGCCGTCGAGCGGGTGGCGGCCGGCGACCTGGACACGCGGCTCGTGCCCGGGTTCCGGGACGAGATGGGCCGGCTGAGCGAGCACTTCAACCGCATGACCGAAGGTCTCCAGGCCGAAGCGCTGGCGCGGCAGCAGGAGGCGGCCGCGCTGGAACGGCGCCTGGCCGACCTGCAGGAGCGCGCCGCGCGGCTCGACGAGGCCGACCGGCGCGAGGCCGAGGTGCGGGAGCGGCTGGCGCAACTGGCCGAGGCCCAGCACGTCGTCCGCACCGGCAGTTTCACGCTCGACCTCAGGAGCAGCCACCTGACCTGCTCCGACGAGCTGTGCGCCATCCTGGGCACGGAGCCGGCCCGGTTCGGCGCCACCTACCAGGACTTCCTGCGCTTCGTGCATCCCGACGACGCCGACGCGGTCCAGGCCCGCCTGCACGCCTGCCTGAACGACCACGTGGGCCTCGACATGACGCACCGCATCGTGCGCGCCGACGGCACGCCCGGCGTGGTGCGCCACCGCGGCCAGGTCATGCGCGACCCGTCGGGCCATGCCGTGCGCCTGGTGGCCACGCTCCAGGTCCTCACCGAGCGCGACTGACCCCGGGCCGCCGCGGCGGCCGGAACGCCGCTGGCGGGCCGGCGCGTCCGTCTGCAAGTTCACCGGGTCCCCGCCCGGAGCCGTCCATGGATCGCCGCGATGTCCTCCAGCTGTTCGGCGCCGCCGCCGTGCCGGCACTGGCCGGCGCCCCGCCCGAGCGGCTCTTCGCCCTGGCGCGCGCGGCGCACGCGCCGGCGCCGGGCGCCGCCGCGTTCCGCTTCCTGGACCCGCACCAGGCCGCGCTGGTCACCGAGATCGCCGAACTCATCCTGCCGGCCACCGACACGCCGGGCGCGCGCGCGGCCGGCGTCGGCCCGTTCATCGACGTGATCGCGGGCGAGTGGTACACCGAGGCCGAGCGCGCGGCGTTCACCCGCGGCCTGGCCGACGTGGACGCCCGCGCCACGGCCCTGTTCGGCCGCGGGTTCCTCGAGTGCGACGAGGCCCAGCGCACGGCCATCCTCACCGGCATGGCCGCCGAGTCGCGGGCCATGCCGCGCGGCGCGCCCCAGCACATCTTCGCCCGCCTCAAGAACCTCACGCTCTACGGCTACTACACCAGCGAGATCGGCGTCACCCGGGAACTGGGCGACGTGCTCATCCCCGGCGCCTACGACGGCTGCGCGCCGCTCAGGCTCGCGCCCGCCGGAGGGGAGTGACCATGCCGCCCCGCTACGACGCCATCGTGGTCGGCTCCGGCATCGCCGGCGGCTGGGCCGCCAAGGAACTGTGCGAGAAGGGCCTCCGGACCCTGGTGCTGGAGGCCGGCGGGCCGGTGGACCCGGCCACCGACTACGTCGAACACGTCCAGCCGTGGCAGATGCACTTCCGCGGCTGGGGCGACCGGCGCCGGCTCGAGGCCGACCAGCCGGTGCAGAAGAAGTGCTACGCCTGCGACGAGTGGAGCTCGAAGTGGTTCGTCAACGACCGCGAGAACCCGTACACCACCGCCGAGGGCACCCGCTTCGACTGGATCCGCGGCCGGCAGGTGGGCGGCCGCTCGCTCATGTGGGGCCGCCAGGTCTACCGCTGGAGCGACCTGGACTTCGAGGCCAACCTGCGTGACGGCCACGGCGTGGACTGGCCCATCCGCTACGCCGACATCGCGCCCTGGTACGACCACGTGGAGCGCTTCATCGGCATCAGCGGCAGCGCCGAGGGCCTGCCGCAGCTGCCCGACGGCCGGTTCCTGCCGGGCATGCCGCTCAACTGCGCCGAACAGTTCGTGCGCGACAACCTCCAGCGCCGCTACGGCCGCGAGCGGGTGCTGACCATCGGCCGCTGCGCCATCATCACCGAGGACCACCGCGGCCGGGCCGCCTGCCACTACTGCGGCACCTGCGAGCGGGGCTGCGCCACCTTCTCGTACTTCAACAGCGTCCACGTCACCCTGCCCGCCGCGCAGGCCACCGGCCGGCTCACCCTGCGGCCCTGGAGCGTGGTGCACAGCGTGAAGTACGACCCGCGCACCGGCCGCGCCTCGGGCGTCCGGGTGATCGACGCCCGGACCGGCGCGCCGCTGGAATTCGACGCCCGGGTGGTGTTCCTCTGCGCCTCGGCGCTGGAGAGCACCCGCCTCCTGCTCAACTCGACCAGCGAGCGCTGGCCCGCCGGGCTGGCCAACTCCAGCGGCACCCTCGGCAAGTACCTCATGGACCACTGGATGGGCGCGGGCGCGCAGGGCACCGTGCCGGGCTTCGAGGACCGGCGCACCACGGGCCGCCGGCCCACGGGCATCTACCTGCCGCGGTTCCGGAACGTGACCGACCGGCAGGCCGGCTTCCTGCGCGGCTACGCCTACCAGGGCGGGGCGGGGCGCAGCGGCTGGGGGCGCGGCAACAGCCTGCCGCTCTTCGGCCGGGACCTGAAGGAAGCCCTGCGCACGCCGGGCCCCTGGGGCATGCGGCTCTACGGCTTCGGCGAATGCCTGCCGAGGGAGACCAACGCCGTCAGCCTCGACCCGGTGGTGAAGGACCGCTGGGGCATCCCGGCCCTGCGGGTCACCTGCGCCTGGAGCGACAACGAGCGCGCCGCGATGCGCGACGCGGCGGCGCAGGCGGGCGAGATGCTCGAGGCGGCCGGCGTGCGCGACGTGCGCACCTTCATGGACGACAACCCGCCGGGCCTCACGATCCACGAGATGGGCACGGCGCGCATGGGCCGCGACCCGGCCACCAGCGTGCTCAACGGCTGGAACCAGGCGTGGGACGTGCCCAACCTGTTCGTGACCGACGGGGCCTGCATGACGTCGAACGCCAACCAGAACCCGTCCATCACCTACATGGCGCTGACGGCACGGGCGGCCGACCGGGCGGTGACGTTGATCAGGCGGAGAGAGATTTGAAGGGGTAGGGGTGGGGGTAGGTGAGGGGGGTGGGGGTAGGGAGAGGTGATGGGGATGGGTGAGAGGGAGGGTGATGGGTGATGGGTGATGGGTGATAGGTGATTGGTGATAGGTGATGGGTGATGGGTGACAGGGAGGGTGATGGGTGATGGGTGATAGGGGTGACATTCGTGCGGGTTCCGTCCGGGGCCGCGCGTGAATCGGCGTGAGGTGATCGCGGCGGCGGTGGCGGCCGGGGTCTCCGGCATCGGCGCGAGGCGGCTGGCCGGCGATGCCGGCCCGCTCGACGCCCCGCATCGTGGTGACCTGGCGTCTCGCGGACGCGAGGCGCCCGGCGCCGGCGCCTCGCCGGCCTTCCTCTCCCCGGTCGGGGTCCAGCTCTATACCGTGCGCGGCGAGATGCAGCGCGACTT
>CAZJZC010000067.1:0-13005 GCA_964550365.1 uncultured Gemmatimonadales bacterium
CCCGCACCGATTCGACGAGCGTGCGCAGGCCGGCGTGATCGGTGCCGCCTTCCCACTCCACCAGGCTGGCGGCCTGGAGCATGCGGAAACCGAGCGGGATCTCCACGTCGGCGTCGAGGAAGGCCGGCACCAGCACGTCGCGCCCGGCGGCGTCCTCGGCCTCGGCCTTCACCCAGCGCGAGGCGACCGAATGGGCCGACCACAGCACCACCACCGCGCGCGCATCCCGGAGTTCGCGCTGGATGACGGCGTCGAACTCGGGGCCCGCCAGCAGCTGCCGGTCCCACCACACCGACCAGCCCTGCGCCGTCAGCACCTTCTCCAGTGCGGCCGCCGAAGCGTGGTCCTCGCTGGCGTAGCTGATGAAGACGTCGGCCATGGGATCGGCCTAGCGGCACGCGCCCGGGGGCGGGCGATGGAGGTAGAACTCGAGCGGCGAAGGGCCGTCGCGGCGGTGCGCCACCACGCGCACCCAGTAGAACCCCGGGCTGGTGAGCTCGGGCAGTCGCACCTCGATGGGCGCCTGCTCGGGATAGTATCCGAGGCCGAGCTCGCGGCTCTCGCGCAGGCTCGCGCCCCGCGCGCCGCCGCCGGTGAGCGGCGCCAGGCTCACGGTGAGGGAGTCGAGCCGCGCGCCGGGCCACAGCACCAGCCGCACCGGGCCGCAGGGAAGGGGCTGGTCGCCCCGGCCGATGCGGAGCGGCAGGTACACCGTGCGCTCGGCGCCGCCGACGGCGGTGCGCGCCGAGGCCAGGGCGCCGAGGTCGCGGCCGGCGATGCGCTGGGACGTCAGCACGTCGGTGGACCACTCGTAGCTGTCGGTGCCGGCCGGACGGTCGGCGTCCATGCGGTAGTAGAGCTGGCGGCGGATGCCCTGGGCCCTGAGGTGCACGGGCACGGCGGCCGGGGCCGTCCAGCGCACCAGGAGCGGCCCGGCGGCGGCCGTGTCGTAGTCGAACGCCTCGATGACCGAGACGAGGTAGAGCGGGGTGCCCGCGACCGGCTGGGCGTAGCGGCCCTCGCAGCGGTCGCCGCGTTCGCGGTAGCCGACGTCGCCCGGCAGGGCCCGCAGGGACGGGTCGCAGGGCGACTGCGCGCCGGCGCCGGCCGGCAGCAGCGCGAGCGCGGCCGCCAGTGCGGCCCCGGCGCGGGCGTTCACACGGCGCCGCCCACGCTGTAGTCGCACAGCTCGGCGGCGGCCGCCGAACCGTCCGGGCCGATGTCCAGCCGCACGTAGGTGGGCCGGAACAGCGTCCACGGCGTGAAGTCGCTCTTCTGGATGTGCTCGACGAACTCGCGCACCTTCGGCATGGCCTCGGCGTCGGTGCCCGTGACGATCTCCCGGGGGAACTCCATCACGTCGGCCCAGGTGCCGCTGTTGAGATAGAACCCGCCGCCCGCCAGCGGCACCTTCTTGGCCATGTGGGTGTGGCCGAACACCACGTGGCGGATGCCGTTCTTCGCCAGCTCCTGCGCCGCCTCCCAGGTGTCCTTGTCCGACTCCTTGTCGCGCGCGAAGGACTGGTCGTCCCGCAGGGCCCGCAGGGCCTGGAGCAGGGGGCCCAGCCGCTTCTCCACGTCGGGCCCCTTGCCGCCGAACAGCAGGCGCACGAGTCCCAGCGTCTCGTCGATGGTGTCGGCGGTCGAGATGTCGGAACCGATGGCCGGGGCCGCGATCCCCTCGATGTCCTTGAGGAACCGGTGCGCCTCCTCACCCATCACCCGCACCAGTTCCTCCCGCAGGTGATCGTGCCCGGCCGGGACGCCGCCCATGTCGCCGCTCGCGGCGATGTCCTCGCCGACGGCCACGCCGCCCATGTCACCGCCGGCGGCCGCGATGTCGCTGCCGATGCCCGGCATCGCGGGCGCG
Organism: uncultured Gemmatimonadales bacterium; assembly: GCA_964550365.1. Lineage (GTDB taxonomy): Bacteria > Gemmatimonadota > Gemmatimonadetes > Gemmatimonadales > JACORV01 > DASXPG01. Next base: position 1,871 of record CAZJZC010000067.1, read on the forward strand.
GCCATCCGGTGCTCGCTCGCCTGCATCTTCAGCTTCACCGCCGTCACCAGGCGCGACTTGTAGCCCGGCTCGAGCGCCAGCAGCATGGGGATCACGGCGCCGGTCTCGGGCTTCAGCAGGTCGATGAAGCGGTACTTCTCCTTGATGGGATTGATGACCGTGGCCACCATCTTGCTGCCGGCCGGCGGGTCGAAGGCGTACTTCTCCGGGACGGCCTGACGCCGCGAGAACAGGGACCGGACGTGCCGCAGGGCGTCCTGGTTGACCACGTTGAACTGGTCGTAGCGGTTGCCGTGCTCGATGAGCACGTCGCCGACGAGGTAGGCCTCGCCGTCCAGGATGAACGTGAAGTCGTGACTGCCCTTGAGGCCGAGCAGCTCGCCCAGCCGCCGGCGGACCGCGGGCAGGACCAGCTCGAGGTCGTGATTGCCGAGCAGGATCACCAGCCGGTGCCCGGCCTCCAGGAACCGGTGCAGGGCGTCGGTGAAGGCCTGGTCGCGTTTCAGGATGGCCGAGAGCTTGTCCGCCGCGACGTCCTGGTCGGGCGTGTACGGCACGAAGTGCGGCGCCGCGTCCTCGCGCTCGGCGAGGAAATCCACCATGTCGCCGTTGATGATGAGCTCGATGGGCGGCGCACCGGCCGGCTTCGCGGTCAGGGCGTCGATGAACGTCACCAGCGCGGGCACCTGGGTGCACAGCCGGAAGCCGCGGGCCCCGGGGGTGCCGGTGGTGTCGTAGACGCCGCCCAGGTGCAGGTCGGAGATCACGTACAGTTGCCGCGAAAGCGCCATCGTCGTCCCGGGTGAGCGCGTGAGAATCAGGGAGCCGGGACCCGCGCGCCAGGCCGGCTCCATCGTTATTGAAAGGCCCGGGAACATGGTGCAAAACAGCGCAGCCGGTAAGGCTCCCCCTACAAGCCCTGCCGAAGGCGCCCTGAACGCGGTTGCGGTGTCACGTCGGCAGGGTAACTTGTGACCGCCGTCACATTCTCACTCTCGGTTGGCCGCGACGCGCGGACGGGCGCCCCTCATCAGGGCAGGCGGCAGGTTCCAGGGGAGGTCGGCTTGCAGGAACTCGAAGCCGCGATCCGTGGCCGGTATGCCGTCGAGCGGGAACTGGGCTCGGGCGGCATGGCCACGGTCTACCTCGCCCGGGACCTCCGGCACCATCGCCAGGTGGCCATCAAGGTCCTGCGCCCCGAAGTCGCGACGGCCCTGGGCCCCGACCGGTTCCTGCGCGAGATCCAGGTGCTGGCGGCCCTGGCCCACCCGCACATCCTGCCGCTCCACGACTCGGGCAGTGCCGGACCCCTGCTGTACTACGTCATGCCGTACGTGGCGGGCGAGTCCCTGCGCGAACTGATCACCCGCGAGGGGCGGGTCCTGCCGACCGTGGCGGTGCGGCTGGCGCATGACGTCGCCACCGCGCTCGACTTCGCCCACCGGCGGGGCGTCATCCACCGGGACATCAAGCCCGAGAACATCCTGCTGCTCGAGGGCACGCCGGTGCTGGCCGACTTCGGGATCGCGCTGGCCTCGGAGGACAAGGGCGGCGTGCGCATCACCGAGAGCGGCCTGGCCCTCGGCACGCCGGCCTACATGAGCCCGGAGCAGGCGCTGGCCGAGACCGAGGTGGACGGCCGGACCGACGTGTACGCCGTCGGGGTCGTCATGTTCGAGATGCTGACCGGGGAACCGCCGTACACCGGCGACACGGTCATGGCCATCACGGCGCAGAAACTGGTGGACCCCCTGCCCGACATCCGCACGGTGGTCGGCGATCTGCCCGACGGCCTGCGCGACGTGATGGAGCGCGCCATGGCGCAGGACCCGGCGGAGCGCTACGCCAGCGCGGCGGCGTTCGCCGAGGCGCTCGAGGCCGTCGCGGTGTCGGGCCGGCCGAGCGTGATCGCGGCGCGCGCCGCGGCGCGCAAGGCGTCGGTGGCCGTCCTGCCGTTCGTCAACATGAGCGGCGATGCCGACGCCGAGTTCTTCAGCGACGGCATCAGCGAGGAGCTGACGCACGCGCTGGCCGCCGTGGACGGCCTCGACGTGGTGGCGCGCGCCTCGGCCTTCGCCTTCAAGGGGAGCGGGACGGGCGTCCGCGAGATCGGCCGGCTGCTGCGGGTGACGCACGTGCTGGAGGGCAGCGTGCGGCGCGCGGGCGACACGGTCCGCATCACGGTGGACCTCATCACCGTGGCCGACGGCTTCCGGCTGTGGTCGGAGCGCTTCGACCGCCGGCTCGACGACGTGTTCGCGGTGCAGGACGAGATCGCCCGGGCCATCGTCCAGCGGCTGGTCGTCGGCCTCATGGGGACGGCGGGCGTGGTGCCGGTGCGGACCACCGCGGGACCGGAGGCGTACGAGCAGTACCTCAAGGGACGCTACCACTGGAACCGGCGCACCGGCAGCGAGCTCGAGAAGAGCATCGCCTGCTTCCACCGGGCGATCGAGATGGCGCCCGCCTTCGCGCGCGGGCACGCCGGCCTGGCCGACGCCTATCTCATCCTGGGCATCTACGGACTGCGCGCGCCCGACGCCGTGATGCGCGAGGCGGCGCACTCGGCGCGCCAGGCGCTGATGCTGGAGCCGACGTCGGCCGAGGCGGTGACGGCGCTGGCCTGCGCCCGCGCGATGTACGACTGGGACTGGGCCGCGGCCGATGCCGAGTTCCGGCGGGCCATCGCGCTGAACCCGAAGTACTCGACCGCGCGCCAGTGGTACGCCATGAACTGCCTGGCCCCGCGGGGGCGCTTCGAGGAGGCGCAGAACCAGCTGGCCCAGGCCCGCGCGCTCGACCCGCTGTCGCTCGCGGTGCACGTCAGCATCGGCCTGGTCCAGCACTTCGCGCTGGAGCACGCGGCGGCCGAGGCCACCCTGCGCGAGACCATCGCGATCGACGATCACTTCGGCGTCGCCCATTTCTTCCTCGGGCAGGTGCTCGAGTCGGCCGGCCGGCTCGACGAGGCGGGGCAGGCCCTCGAGCGGGCCGGGGCGCTGATGGAGCACAGCGCCGAGGTCGAGGCCGCCCTGGCGCGCACCCGCGCCCTGGCGGGACAGGCCGACGAGGCGCGCGCCCGGCTCGCCGACCTCGAGCGGCGCGCGCTGGGGGGCGAGTTCGTCTCGCCGGCCCTGCTGGCCCAGGTGCACCTGGGCCTGGGCGACACCGAGGAGGGACTCGCCTGGCTGGAGCGGTCGGTCGGCATCCGTGCGGCCGACGTCGCCTGGCTGGCGGTCCGCCCCAGCTTCGCGTCGGTGCGCGGGGAGCCGCGGTTCCGCGCCCTGCTGGAGAAGACCGGGCTCGGATGACGGCACGGCCGGCGCCGGCTCCACCAGGTCCGGATCGGCGATCCGCGCTGGCGTCCGGCGGCGGGATGCAGTAGCGTGGCGCACGCCGGACCAGCCGGACACGCGGAGGGGGGAGCCACGCTCGTCGTCATCTGGGAGTTCGAAGCCCAGCCGGACCGCCTCGCCGACTTCGAGGCCGCGTATGCCGGCGACGGCCCCTGGGCGCACCTGTTCGCGCGCAGTTCGGGCTACCTGGGCAGTCAGCTGCTGCGCGACGCGGAGCGGCCGGGCCGCTATCTCACCATCGACCGGTGGACCTCGCGCGAGGCCTTCGACGCGTTCTCGACACGCTGGCGCGCCGAGTACGCCGCGATGGACGCGGAGTACGGGCGCCTGACCCTGCGCGAGACCCAGATCGGCCGCTTCGAAGCGCTCTAGCGCCGCCGCCCGCCCCGGCGCCCTGCCGCCGATACCGTTCCGCCCCGCCGCCACATAGCTTGCAGTCGCGTGCACACGCTCGTGATCCTCAACCCGTGGGCCGGACGCGGTCGCGGCGCGCGTCGGCGCGGCGCGGTGCTGCGGGGCCTGAAGGACGCCGGGGCCGCGTTCGACCTGGTCGAGACCACCGGGCCCGGGCACGCCATGGGGCTGGCGCGGGAGGCGGTCGCCGCCGGGGTGACGCGCATCCTCTGCGCCGGCGGCGACGGCACCATCCACGAGGTGGCCAACGCGCTGTGCGGCCTGCCCCCGGCGGAGGACGGCGCCACGCCGGCCGCGCTGGGCTGCATCCCCCTCGGCACCGGCAACGACTTCGCCAAGCTGGTCGGCGTCCACGGCCAGCCGCCGGGGGTGGCGGTGGCGCGCATGCTGCACGCGTCCGAGGACCGGTTCGACGTGGGCCGCGCCCTGGGGGAGTACTTCGACAACATCTTCGGCGTCGGGTTCGACGCCGAGACGGTGCGGCACGCCAACCGCATCCGGCGGCTGAAGGGCGTGGCGGTCTACCTGGTGTCGATCTACCGCACGTTCGTGACGTTCCGCGCGCCGGAGCTGGAGGTGGCCGCGGCCGAACACGCCGAGCGCGGCCCCATGATGATGCTCGCCGCGAACATCGGCGTGTGCGGCGGCGGCAGCTTCTACCTGACGCCGCAGGCCGACCCGCGCGACGGCCTGCTGGACGTGTGCCTGGTGCGCAAGGTCGGCCTGCCGACGTTCCTGCGGGCCGTCCCCCGGGTGATGAAGGGGACGCACACCAGCCTCGACGAGGTGGCGCTGTTCCGGACGGCCGCGGTGCGCATCCGGTCGACCGACGGCCGGCCGCTGCTGGTCCAGCTCGATGGCGAACTGCGGGAGAGCGGCATGAGCGAGGTGGAGGTGACCGTGGTGCCGAGGCGCCTGCGGGTGCTGGTGGCCCGGTGAGCCGGCCGGCGCCGAGGTGGCGGACGGCGTGGCCGGTGGCGGCCCTCGGCCTGCTGGCCGCCGCCGTGCCGCTCGCGGCCCAGCAGGAGGCCGTCCGCCCGCGGGCCGATTCCGCCGCGCCGCGCCCCGATACGCTGGTCCGCGCGCGGCCGCCGGTCGGCGACTCGGTGCGCCCCCGGCCGCCGGTCTCCCCGGGCACCGCGTTCCTGCGCTCGCTGGTCCTGCCGGGCTGGGGCCAGTCCACCATGGGGCGGCACCTGACGGCCGGCCTGTTCCTCACCTTCGAGGGCGTGGCCGTGACCATGGTCTGGAAGTCGGGCTGGCAGCTCCAGTACGCCCGCGTCCGGAACAAGTACGTCGCCAGCCACACCCAGGAACAGCAGGACTGGGTCGTCCTGCTGGCATTCAACCACCTGTTCGCCGCCGCCGAGGCCTGGGTGGCCGCCAACCTGTACGACTTCCCGGTCGGCCTGCGCCTGCGGGCCCTGCCGGGCGGCGACGTCTTCTACGGCATCAGCATCCCGCTGCGGTGAACGCGCGTCCGATCGGCGTGTTCGATTCGGGCATCGGCGGGCTGACCGTGGTGCGCGAGCTGCTGCACCAGCTGCCGCGCGAGTCGCTGGTGTACGTCGGCGATACGGCGCGGGTGCCCTGGGGCACCAAGTCGCCCGAGACGGTGCGGCGCTACAGCCGCGAGATCCTCGACGTGCTGGTGGCGCGCGACGTGAAGATGGTGGTGGTGGCGTGCAACACGGCCTCGGCCCATGCCCTGGAGGACCTGCAGGCCGCCGCGCCGGTGCCGGTCGAGGGCGTGGTGGGGCCGGGGGCGCGGGCCGCGGTCCGCGGATCGGCCGGCGGGCGCATCGGCGTCATCGGCACGGCGGGGACGGTACGGAGCGGCGCCTACGAACGGGCCATCCGGGCCCTGGCGCCCGACGCGCAGGTGCGCAGTGTGGCCTGCCCGCTCTTCGTCCCGCTGGTCGAGGAGGGCTGGCTCGACCACCCGGCCACCCGGCTGGCCGCCCGCGAGTACCTCGAGCCCCTGCGCCGCGAGGCGATCGACACGCTGGTGCTCGGCTGCACCCACTACCCCCTGCTGAAGCCCCTGCTCGCCGAGGAACTGGGCCCGGGCATCCGCCTGATCGACAGCGCCGAGGAGACGGCCGCCGTCGTGGCGCGGGAGCTGGCCGAGGCGGGCATCGAAGCGCCCGCCGGCGCCGTGGGGACGGTGGAGTTCCTGGTCAGCGACGCGCCCGACACGTTCGAACGGGTCGGCGCGCGGTTCCTCGGCGAGCGGGTGCGCGACGTGCGGACCGTGACCCTCGAGTCCGGGGCGTGAGCCGCGGGGCCGTCCCCGCGGCCGCGAGCGATGCCGGGCCGCTCCGGCGGATCCACCCGCTGATCGCGCCCGCGACCCAGGCGCATCCCCGCGGGCTCAGGTGCGCGTCGGCCGCGAGGTGGATGTCGTCGGACCGGTGCGCCGGGTCGCCGAGGTCGAGGTACGCGTGGCCGGCCCGCGCCATCGCCTCGCGGAGGGCGGGGAAGGCGTGCCAGCCGCCGCGGTGGGTCAGCCGGACGAACAGGATGGGCACGCCGGCCGCGCGGGCGTCGCGCGCCATCGCCGCGAGGATGGCGTGGTTGAGCCGCCACCACTCGCCGGTCCCGGTGGTGTGGGCCCGGGTCCGGGCGGCGATGGCCGCCACCCGCCAGATGGCGGAGTGCCGCTCGAGCCGCCGCCTCAGCGGCCCGGGCCGGTCGGCCGGCGTCTCGGGGCGCAGGGTGTCGCCGTCGAGGACGAACGTGGGCTTCGCCATGCCCTCGGTCGACCGGAAGGCCGTGAGACTGCGGTCCCAGTCGTCATCGATGAAGACCGCGACCACCAGCGACGGACACAGTCCGAGCGCCTGGTGCCGGATGCTCAGCCAGATCTGATCGAGCCCGAACCCCGGCATGCCCAGGCTGTAGACCTCCGCCCGGCCGCCGAGGCTGTCGGCCAGCTGGGCCGCGATCGTCTCCTCGACGGCGACGCCGGAGCCGAAGACGAAGGAGTCGCCCGCCAGGATGACGCGCGGGCGGCCGCAGTCGCCGGTCACGGCCGCCGGGGCGCGCATGCCCCGCGCGTCGCTGGCATATTCGTGGGGCCGGCCGTCGATCACCCAGGTGAACGTGTGGTCGGGCCGCATGCGCCAGCCGGTGAGGGAGTCGACCACGAAATTGCCGCTCGGGCGGCTGTCGCGCTCGCCCGCGTACCACCGCCGCACGGGCCGGTACTCCGGCTTGAGGCGCAGGAGGCTCTCGGCGGCGGCGATGGCGAGGGCCCCAGAGGCCGTGAACAGCGCCACCGGCCCGAACCGCAGGCGCTCGTCGCGCCGCAGCAGGACGATGCCCGCGACCAGGGCGACGATCTCGAAGCCGTAGATGGCCACGAGCAGCACGGGCGAGGTGACGTCGCCGTCGCCGGCGAACAGCGCGCCGATGGTCGCGGGATTGACCGCCAGGGCGATGAGGACCAGCACGCCGCCCACCGGTCCCGCGCGCCGGAACCGGCGGACGGCGCCCGCCGCTACGGGCGGGCCGGCCAACTGAGCGCCCAGATGCGGTCCGGGCCGACCACCAGGTAACTGCGGTCCACCATCCACTGGCCGGCGTTGAGGTAGAACCGCCCGGGCTCCACCTCCACCACCCGCTGGCGGTGGGTGTGCGCCAGCATCACCACCCCGAGTTCCGGCCGGGCGATGAGCAGGGCCCGCGCGTAGCGCTCCTGCGCCGCGGCCGAATCCTCGATCGCCTCGGGCGACTTGTTCGACTCGGCCAGCCCGCCCGAGAGCCGGTCGGCCAGCTTGAACCCGAAATCGGGATGCAGGGCCTTGAACACGCCGATCGTCAGCCGGCTGCGGGTGATGCGGTGGATGAGCTTGCCGCCCATCTTCTGCTCGGCCAGCCCGTCGCCGTGGTGGACCCACGCCTGGCGCCCGGCCAGCATCAGGCCCGATCCGTCGCGGTAGAACGGGATCTTGAGGTCCTCGGCCCAGAAGTTCCCGCCCCAGCGGTCGTGGTTCCCGCCGAAGATCTCGACCGGGATGCCCTTCTCGACCAGCACGGCCAGCTTGGTCAGCGTCCGGAAGGGGCGCCGCGGGATGACGGCCTGGTACTCGAACCAGAAGTCGAACAGGTCGCCCATGATCACCAGCCGCGTGCCGATGCCCGGCACCGCGTCCAGCAGTTCGTGGAAGGCCTCTTCGTCGCGCAGGTCGGCCGAGCCGAGGTGGGCGTCGCCCACCACGACCACGCGTTCCTCGCCGGGCGGCTGAGCGGTCACGAGTGGCAAGATGCCGCCTGGGCGGAAGTGGCGCAAGCGCTTCATTTCTATTGACTTTTGACTCGGGAGCACGTACTGTGGCACCGGAATTTCCGGTTCGTGCCACATAGGGAGGCATCCATGCCACTGGAAGCGCTTGGCCTGATCGAGACCAAGGGACTGGTGGGCTCGATCGAGGCGGCGGACGCGATGGTGAAGGCCGCCAACGTCAAGCTCGTCGGCAAGGAGAAGGTCGGCGGCGGGTACGTGACGGTGATGGTCCGGGGCGACGTCGGGGCGGTGAAGGCCGCGACCGACGCCGGCGCCGCGGCCGCCGAGCGTGTCGGCGAGCTGGTGAGCGTCCACGTCATCCCGCGGCCCCACGCGGACCTCGAGCTGATCCTCCCCAAGGGCGCGTAGGAGCCCGGGCATGGCATCCTGGACCGAACAGGCCCTGGGCCTGATCGAGACCAGGGGCCTGGTCGGCGCGATCGAGGCCGCGGACGCGGGCGTGAAGGCGGCCCCCGTCCAGCTGCTCGGCACCGAACGCACCGACCCGGCGCTCGTCACCGTCCTCTTCGGCGGCGACGTGGCCTCGGTCAAGGCGGCGGTCGACGCCGGCGCGGCCGCGGCCGAGCGCGTCGGTCAGCTGGTGAGCGTCCACGTCATCCCGCGGCCGTACCCCGGCCTCGAGCTGATGAGCGACGAGGAGGAGGGCAGCGGCGCGCCGCCCGGCACGCCGCTCTCCGAGATGAAGGTGGTGGATCTGCGCCACATGGCCCGGCAGATCGACAGCTTCCCGCTCAAGGGCCGCGAGCTGTCGGCGGCCAACCGCGACGAACTGCTCGGCCACTTCCGCACGCTCGGTTACTCCACCTAGCTCCCGATGGACCAGGACCTCGCCTCCGTCCAGGAAGCGCGTGACATGGTCGCGCGGGCGAGGGAGGCGCAACGCGCCTTCGCCCGCGCCACCCAGGCCGAGGTGGACCGGGTGGTGACCGCCATGGCCGAGGCGGCCTCGGCGGCGGCCGAGCGGCTGGCGCGCCTGGCGGTGGACGAGACCGGCATGGGCCGCTACGAGGACAAGATCCTCAAGAACCGCTTCGGCGCCGACGACGTGCTGCGCTACATCCTGCCGCTGAGGACCGTGGGCGTGGTGCGCGAGATCCCCGAGCGGCGGGTCAGGGAACTGGCGGTGCCGATGGGCGTGGTGGTCGCCCTGGTGCCGACGACCAACCCCACCAGCACGGCGATCTACAAGGCGCTGATCAGCGTCAAGGGGCGCAACGCGATCGTGATGAGCCCCCATCCGCGCGCGGTGCGCTGCACGGTCGAGTCGGTGCGGGTGATGCACGATGCCGCCGTCGCCGCCGGCGCGCCGGCGGACCTGATGCTGGCGATGACCCGCCCGACGCTCGAGGGCACCAACGAGCTGATGCGGCAGAAGCACACGGCCGTCATCCTGGCCACCGGCGGCTACCCGATGGTCCGCGCGGCCTACAGCTCGGGCAAGCCGGCCTACGGGGTGGGTCCGGGCAACGTCCCGGCCATCATCGAGCGCACGGCCGACGTGGTGAAGGCGGTGCGCGACGTGGTCAACGGCAAGTGCTTCGACTACGGCGTGCTGTGCTCGGCCGAGAACAGCATCGTCTGCGACCGGCCGGTGGACGCGCAGGTACGCGCGGAGCTGCCGAAGAACGGCGCCGTGTTCGTCACCGGGGACGATCGCGAGAAGCTCCAGGCGGCGATGCAGGACCGCCGCAGCGGCGGCATCTCGGCCGGGATCGTCGGCCTGAGCGCCGAGGTCATCGCGCGGAAGGCGGGCATCTCCGTGCCGCCGGGGACCCGGGTCCTGGTGGCCGAATGCGCCGGCGTCGGTCCGGCCGAGTTCTTCTCGCGCGAGAAGCTCTCGCCGGTGCTGGCCTACTACGTCGAGGACGGCTGGGAGCGCTGCTGCGAGCGCAGCATCGAGCTTCTGGAGTTCGGCGGCCTGGGCCACTCGCTGGCCATCCATTCGAGCGACGAGGCCGTGATCCAGGCGTTCTTCGAGGAGAAGCCGGCCTTCCGGATCGTGGTGAACACCACCTCGTGCCTGGGCGCGGTCGGCTACACCACGGGGCTGGTGCCGGCGATGACGCTGGGGCCCGGCACCTGGGCCGGCTCGAGCACCAGCGACAACATCGGCCCGCTGCACCTGGTGAACATCAAGCGGCTGGCCTACGAGACGCGCGAGTTCCGGCAGGCAGGTGCGCAGGGGAAGAGGGAAGAGGGAATAGGGGAGCGCGCGTCGGCGACGGCGCCGGCGTCACCGTCACCGGTCACCGGTCACCGGTCACCCGATGCGCGACCGCCGGAACTCACGCCGGCCCAGGTCCAGGGCATCGTGGACGAGTTCCTCAAGTCGCTGAAGGTGGGCGCGTGAACAAGGACGAGGTGCGGCAGCTGGTCGAGCTGGTGGCCAAGCGGCTCGCCAAGGGAGAGACCTGGCTGCCAGTGCCTACGCGACCGGCGCCGCCGGGCGACCCTACGCCGGCCTCCCTGCCGTCCTGGGCCGGTTCGGCGCAGGGGCTGAGCGACGTGGCGCCGACGCGGCGCGGCTCGGGCGCCCCGCGGCACCGGACCGAGTATCCGGCGCTGGTGGTCGCGGCGCGGCAGGCCGCGGCGGCCCACGGTCCCTCGCCGCTGCCGTCCGGTTCCGCGGCCGGGGCCGACCGCGAGAGCACGAAGACCACGCGGCGCGAGGTGCCCATCGGGGTCTCGGCCCGGCACCTGCACGTGTCCCAGCGCGACTTCGAGGCCTTGTTCGGCAAGGGCCGTTCGCTCAGCGTGAAGAAGATCATCACCCAGCCGGGTCAGTTCGCGGCCGGCGAGACGGTGAACCTGGTGGGGCCGAAAGGCCGCCTCGACGCGGTGCGCATCGTGGGACCGGCGCGCGGCGCGACGCAGGTCGAACTGGCGCCGTCCGACTGCCGCGCGCTGGGCATCGAAGCGCCGGTGGTGGTGTCGGGCAACCTGTCCGCGAGCGCCGGTGGGGTGACGCTCGAGGGGCCGGCGGGGAAGGTGGCCCTGTCGGGCGGCGTGATCATCGCCCAGCGCCACCTGCACGTGGCTCCGGCCGACGCCAGGCG
>CAZJZC010000068.1:0-12943 GCA_964550365.1 uncultured Gemmatimonadales bacterium
GCGGGCCGATGTCCTCCCGCCGCTCGCGCAGGGGCGGCAGGTGGATCTCGATGGTATTGAGCCGGAACAGCAGGTCCTCGCGGAAGCGGCCCGCGGCCACCTCGGCCCGAAGATCGGCGTTGGTCGCCGACAGGACCCGCGCGTCCACCCGCCGGCCCTTGGAACCGCCGACCCGCTCCACCACGCCGCTCTGGAGCGCGCGGAGCATCTTGGCCTGCTGGCCCAGCGGCACCGCGGCGATCTCGTCGAGGAACAGCGTGCCGCCGTCGGCCAGCTCGAAGCGGCCCAGCCGGTCGGCCCGGGCGTCGGTGAAGGCGCCCTTCACGTGCCCGAACATCTCGCTCTCGAACAGCCCGTCGGGGATGCCGCCCATGTTCACGGCGATCATCGGCCGCCCCGTGCGCGGCGAGACGGCGTGCAGCCACTCGGCCACCAGTTCCTTGCCGGTGCCGTGCTCGCCGGTGATCAGCACGTTGGCGTCCGACGGCCCGACCTTCTCCATCAGCCGCAGGACGGGCTGCATGGCCGGCGCCTCGGCCACGATGTGCGGGACACCCTCGCGGGCATGGAGCCGCGCCTGGTCCTCCAGCCGCCGGCCGCGCCGGAGGGCGCGACCCAGCTCGATCTGCGTGCGCAGCGTGACCAGCAGGCGGGCGTTGTCCCACGGCTTCTCGATGTAGTCGCGGGCGCCGCGCCGCATCGCCTCGACCGCGCCCTCGACACTGCCCCAGGCCGTCATGACCATCACCGGCAGGTCGGCGTCCAGCGCCCGGAGCCGGGAGATGAGATCGAGCCCCTCGCCGCCGCCGGTGGTGTCGCGGGTGTAGTTCATGTCCACCAGCGCGGCGTCGTAGTCGGCCTTCTCGACGGCGGCCAGCACCTGGCCCGGCGAGCTGGCGGTATCGGCCTCGTAGCCCTCGCTCCGGAGCAGGAGCGTGAGCGCCTCGAGGACGTCCTTCTGGTCGTCGGCGACGAGCAGGCGGGGCGCGCCGGTCACGCGCTCAGCGGTCCCTGAGCCGCCGGACGAACTTGAGCCCCGACCAGACGTCGTCCACGGCGCAGACCTTGACGTCCACCATGCCGCCGGCCAGCCCGATCTCGCGCACCACGCTCTCGCGCAGGTCGGTGCCGGTCTTCGCCGCCAGCTTGGGCCAGGAGATCCACAGCACGCCGTCGGGCCCCACGGCGCGGGCCAGCGCCGCGAAGCGGCGCTCGAGACCGGCGCGGTGCCGCGTGAAGTACTGCACCAGGTCGAGCCGGCCCCGCAGGGAGGGGCGCAGCAGCACGCCGGGCGGCAGGGGGCCGAGCGTGGCGCGGTAGCCGGGCGGCGGCCCCGCGAGGTGGACGCGCATCCCGGCCTTGATACCGAGTTTCCGGGCGAGCGGTGTTCCCGAGTATCCGGCCATGGGGCGGAAGCTACCTCACCGGCCGCGCAACGCCACCGGGCCGGGCCCGCCGACGGCGCTCATGACGCCAGCCATCCGTCCTTCAGGCTGATGATGCGATGGCCGTAGGCCGCGTTCGCGTCCGAGTGGGTCACCTGCACGATGGTGGTCCCCTCGGCGTTGAGGCGCTTGAACAGCTCCATGATCTCCCGGCCCTGCGAGCTGTGCAGGTTGCCGGTGGGCTCGTCCGCCAGGATGAGCTTCGGCCTGGCGACCACCGAGCGCGCCACCGCGACCAGCTGCTGCTGGCCGCCGGAGAGCTGACGCGGATACAGGTCCTTCTTGCCCACGATGTTGAACCGGTCGAGCACGTCCGCCACGATGCCGGCGCGCTCGCTCTTCTTCACGTCGCGGTAGCTGAGCGGGATGTCGAGGTTCTCGTAGACCGTGAGGTCGTCGAGCAGGTGGTACTGCTGGAACACGAAGCCGATGTACTGCTTGTTCAGCGCCACGCGGTCGCGCGGCTTGAGCCGGTGCACGTCCTCGCCGACGAAGGTGAACTCGCCGGTCCAGTCGTGGTCGAGCATGCCGAGGATCGCGAGCAGGGTGCTCTTCCCCGCGCCGCTGGGGCCCATGATGCTGACGAACTCGCCCGCCTGGATGTCCAGCGTGATCTGGCGCAGCAGCCAGGTGCGGCCCGGCCCGGTCGGGACCGATTTCTCGACGTTGCGGAGACTGATCATGCCGGATTCTACAGGAAGGGCCGTGCCACCGGGAGGACGTCGCCAAGTGATTGCGCTACAATCGTTTACTGCCAGCACACCGGCCGCCTCATCGGCGGCCGGCGTGCGGATGCGGGATATGGCGTCCCGATAGCGGACACCGGCGGGCTACATGCGGAAGCTGCGCCTGCCGAGGGCCCGGTCGACGATCGAGCGGAGCGTGGAGTCCTCGCCCGGGTCCATCCGGCGCAGGGCCTCGAGGGCCGGGTCGGACCGGATGGCGGCGAGGGCGCGGGCGACCGCGCGGCGCACCGCCGGGTCGGCGTCGCCGGTGGCCGCCGCGAGCGCCGGCACGGTGGCGGCGTCGCGGAACGTTGCCAGCGCGTTCGCCGCGGCGATGCGCACGTCGCGATCGGCGTCGCGCAGCGCGCCGGCCACGGATCCCGCGGCGCGGGCGTCGCGGATCGACGCGAGGGCGCCGATGGCGGCCCGGCGGACCGCGGGCGACGCGTCGCCGATCAGGCCCTCGAGCGCGCCCACCGACTCGACGCGGCGCAGGCGGCCGACGGCCGACGCGGCAGCGCCGCGCACCCGGCGGTCGGGATCGGCCAGCGCGGAGGTGAGCGGCGCGCCGGCGCGGTCGTCGCGCAGGGTGGACAGGGCGCTGACGGCGGCCAGCCGCACGTCCACGCTCGGATCGCGCAGGGCGGCCGTCATGGCATCGAGCGACGCCGTGTCGCGGAGCCGCCCCAGCGAGCGCACCACGTCGCGGCGGATGCCGGCGTCGGCATCGCGCGCCAGCGGGCGCAGGGCCGGGGCGACGCGATCGTCCCGCGAGCGGGCCAGCGCGCCGACGGCGGCGCGGCGGACGAGCCGGTCGTCGTCACGAAGCGCGGTGATGAGCGGCGCCACGCCGGCGGCGCCGCCGATCTGCCCCAGGGCCTGCACCACCGCGCGCCGCACCTCCGGCGACTCGTCACGCACCGCGCCGGCCAGGGTGCCCACGGCCGTCGAGTCGCGCAGGCGGCCGAGGGCGGCCGCCCCCGCGCGCCGCACGTCGGTCTCGCGGTCGCGCAGCAGGCGGCCCAGCGACGCCGTGGCCGACCGGTCGCCCAGCGAGCCCAGCGCGCCGGCGGCGGCCCAGCGCACCGGCCAGGACGCGTCGCCCAGGACGCCCACCAGCGGCGCCACGGCGGCGCGATCGCCGAGGTGGCCGAGCGAGCGCGCCGACGTGCCGCGCACGACGGGGTCGGCGTCGCGCAGGGCGGCGATGAGCGCCGGCGCCGTGCCCGGCGCGCGGACCGCGCCCAGCGCCCGTGCCGCCGCCGCGCGCACCACGGCCTCCCGGTCGCCCAGGGCGACGACGAGCGCCGGCGCGACCAGCGAGTCGTCGGGCGACGACCGGTCGCCGAACCGCCATTCCACCGCGGCCATCTCGTCGCGCGCCCGGTCCGCGGCCTCGTGCGCCATCTCCGCGACGGTGCCCGCCTCGGCGCGCACCCGGTCCATCTGGGCCCGCACCTCCTCGAGCTGGTCGCCGTATGCGGCTATCGGGGCCTGCGCGTAGACGCGGCCGGCCACCGGCGGCGCGGGCGGCGCGGGCGGCGCCGGGGCAGGCGCGGGCGCGGGCGCGGGGGCGACCATTGCCGACACGACGGGCGGCGCGATCGGCGGGAGCGGCGCTTGAGACGTCCACGCGACGTCGCCCATGGTGACGTTCAGGTCCCCCAACGACAGGCCGCCGGCCAGTCCGTACCGGGCGCCGACGCCGCCCAGGGCGTCGGCCGCGGCGGCGCGCACCTCGGGCGCGGCATCGCGCAGGGCGGCCACCAGCGGCGCGACGGATGCGCTGTCGCGCCGCAGGCCCAGGGCCATGGCGGCCTGGACGCGGACGCCCGCGTCGCCGTCGCTCAGGGCCTGGGTGAGGGCGCCACGGGCGGCGTCGAGGTCCGACTTGGCCAGCAGGCGGGCGCTGGCGCGCCGCACACACGGGTCGGCCTCCCTGAGGCCGGCCGCGAGCACCGGGATGGCGTCCGCGTCGTCGACCCGGCCCATGGCCCAGGCCGCCGGGCCTTCGGCGGGCAGGTCGTCGCGGCCGTAGCCCAGCGCCCTGGACCCTGCACTCGTGGTGTAGGTCGAACGGAGGGAATGGATGACGAGGGCACAGGCCGGTTCGCTCGCGCCCCGCACGGCGGCGAGGAACGCCCGCGCCGTCGCGGCGTCGGCCGGCTCCGACCCCGCGGCGGCTCCGCCGGTACCGGCGCCGTGGAAGAGAGGGACCGTCGTCCCGGCCGCTCCAAGAGCCGCCGTCGTGATCCAGCGCCGCGCCAACCCGATCATCTCCCGCCTCCGGACAGTGGTCGCATGTCCTGAGACGGGTGGCCCGGGGGAAAGGTTGCCCGCCCGGCCGCCGCCCCCCTCAGCCCTGGCGGCGGACCTCCCACAGCACGTTGATGATGACCCACCGGCCCTGCCACTTCACCAGGTGGAGGTAGTCGATCCACGTGGCGGCGTCGAGCCGGACGCTGGCGGTGTTCTGGAAGATGTCGAGGATGCGGACGTCCTTCCGCTGCTGGGCCGGAGCCGTGCGCGAGCCGCCGCCGGAGCGCGTCCCCCGCACCAGTTCGCTGGCCGTCATGTCGCGGATCCAGACGTTCCCGGCGCTGTCCGTGTTCATGATGCGCTTGGCGAGTTCCGGATGGAGCGCGCGCGCCATGCGCTCGCCGTCGGCCGCATACCAGCCCTCGATGTAGTCGAGCGCCGCGGCACGGATGCCGAGGGAGTCGTCGCGGCCCTGGGCCGCGGCGTCCGTCGCTGGTACGGCCATCAGCGCCAGGGCCAGGACCAGGCCTGCCCGGCGGGCGTGCTCCTGCATGCTGCCGACGATCACGTGACGCCTCCCTTCAGGTTCGTGACCCGAGCCTCCTCCGACCGTTGCATCGGCCTACTCGCTGCGCAGGGCGCTCATCGGGTCGACCGCCGCGGCGCGCCGGGCGGGCAGCCAGGTGGCCAGCAGGGCCACGGCGACCAGCAGCGTGGCCGTGGCGGCGAACGTCAGCGGATCGCGGGCGCTGACGTCGAACAGCATGGAGCGCATCAGCCGCGTCGCCGCCAGCGCCGCCACGGCGCCGATCGCCACGCCGGCGAGCGTCAGCCGCATGCCCTGCCCCACCACCAGCCTGAGCACGTCGCGCGCCTCGGCGCCGAGCGCCACGCGCACGCCGAGTTCCCGCGCGCGCTGGGCGACGGTGTAGCTCATCACCCCGTACAGGCCGATGCACGCCAGCCCCGCCGCCAGCGCGGCGAACACGCCGAGCAGCAGCATGGTGAACCGGCGCGGGCCCGTGGATCCCTCGATGAGCTCGTCCATGGTGGCGATGCCCGCGATGGCCAGGTCGCGGTCCACGCCGCGGACCGCCTCCCGCACGCCGCCGAGCACGGCGCGCGGGTCCCTGTCGGTGCGCACCGCCACCCACAGGAAGCCCAGGGGCCGCTGGCGCAGCGGACGGTACATCTGGACCCGGTGCTGTCCGTCGAGGCCCTCGTGCAGGGTGTGCGCCACGACACCCACCACGGTGATCCAGGTGATGTTCGTGTCCGTCAGGCTGTTGAAGGTCACCCGCTTGCCGATCGGGTCCTGGCCCGGCCAGAAACGCGCGACCATCCCCTCGTCCACCACCGCGACGCGCGGCGCGTCCGGGCCGTCCGCCTCGGTGAAGAACCGTCCGGCCTTGAGCTCGACGCCGAGCGTCGGCAGGAAGCCGGGCGTCACGATGCGCTGGTCGCCCCACGGGCCCAGCCCGTTCGGCGGCGGCGTATGGCCCTCGACGTTGAAACTGCCGGTGGACCAGCCGCCGCCGAAGGGCATGTTGCTGGTCGCGCCGACCGATCGCACCCCCGGCACCGCCGCGATGGCCTGTGTCAGCCGTTCCGCGGCCAGGGTGCGGAGCGTGTCGTTGGCGTAGCGCGCCGCGGGCAGGACGAGGTTGAACGTCAGCAGGTTCGCCGGACGGAACCCGGGGTCCACGACGACCAGCCGCGAGAAGCTGCGCATCAGCAGCCCCGCGCCCGTCAACAGGGTCAGCGCCAGGGCCACGGTGCTGATCACCAGGCCGCGCCGCAGCGCCAGCCGCCCGCGGTCGCCGCCGGCGCCGCGCCCGCCGTCCTTGAGGTCGTCGTGCACGTCGGTCCGCACCACCTGGGCCGCGGGCATGACGCCGAAGACCAGGCCGGTCAGCACCGACACGCCCAGCGTGAACGCCAGCACCAGCGGGTCGAGGCGCACCGCCGAACCGGGCGGCAGGTCGCCGGGGTTGAGCGCCAGCAGGGCCGGCACCGCCCAGACGGCGAGCAGCAGGCCGAGGGCGCCCCCGAGCAGGGCCAG
This sequence comes from uncultured Gemmatimonadales bacterium, assembly GCA_964550365.1. GTDB lineage: Bacteria > Gemmatimonadota > Gemmatimonadetes > Gemmatimonadales > JACORV01 > DASXPG01. Next base: position 6,492 of record CAZJZC010000068.1, read on the forward strand.
GACCACGCTCTCGGTCATCAGCTGACGGACCAGGCGGCGCGGCGAGGCGCCGAGGGCCACGCGGACCGCGACCTCGCGGGAGCGCGCCGACATCCGCGCCAGCTGGAGGTTCGCCACGTTGGCGCAGGCGATGAGCAGCACGAAGCCGACCGCGGCCTGCAGCACGAACAGCGCCGTGCGGAGCGCCTCCTGGCCTTCGAGGGACAGGGGCGTCACGCGCAGGGTCCAGTCGGGCGCATACTCGTCCGGGTAATCGGCCTTGAGGCGCGTCGCCAGGGCCCGCATCTCGTCCCGGGCGCGACCGACCGTCACGCCGTCCGCCAGGCGCCCGGTGAACTGGAGGAACTCGTTGGTGGCGTTGTTCCTGGCCAGCTGGCCCGGCTCGAACACCAGCGGGACCCACACCGCCGTGCTGCGGCCCCAGAAGTCCCGGAAGCCCGGCGGCATCACCCCGATCACCTCGTAGGCCTCGCCGTTGAGCTGGATCGCGCGGCCCACCAGCGTGCTGTCGGCGCCGAAGCGGCTCGACCAGAACGCGTGGCTCAGCACCGCCACCCGATCGCGCCCCGCCTGGGCCTCGTCGGCCCGGAAGACGCGGCCGAGCATCGGCGCCACGCCGTAGGTGGCGAAGTAGTCCCCCGACGCCTGCGCCGCCCGAAGGCGTTCGGCGTCCTCGCCCGCGACGGTGAGCGTCGGTGCCCAGCCGTTCTCGACGGCGGCCCGTTCGAACAGCCGCGTCTGCGCCTGGTAGTCATGGAACCCCGGGACCGACACCGGCGCTTCCATGCCGCCATTGAGCGACGGATAGAAGTGCTCGACGGTGACCAGCCGGGACGGCGCCTCGTAGGGCAGCGGCCGGACCATCACGGCGTTGATGACCGAGAAGATGGCCGTGTTGGCCCCGATGCCGAGGCCCAGCGTGAGCACGGCCACGGCGGCGAAACCGGGACTGTGCCGCAGGGCTCGCAGGGCGTGCCGGACATCCTGGCGCAGGCGTTCGAACATGATGCCCTCCATCGGGGAGCGACGCGTCGCCTGTCAGGCCCCGCGCCGGCGGGGCATTCCTCCGGTCACGGTCCGGCCGACGCGCCGGACCGCGCGCTATTCCGACCGCAGGGCCACCAGCGGGTCCACCCGGGCCGCCCGCCTGGCCGGGATCCAGCTGGCGGCCAGCGCCACCGCCGCGAGCACCGCGGCGATGACGCCGAAGGTGACCGGATCGCGCGGCCCGACCCCGACCAGCAGGGTGCGCAGCAGCTGCGCCGCGCCCAGCGACGCGGCAAGACCGATCAGCAGGCCGATGCCCGTCAGCCGCATGGCACGGCCCACGACCATCCCCACCACGTCGCCGCGCGCCGCACCGAGCGCCACGCGCACGCCGATCTCCCGGGTGCGCTGGCTCACGCGATACGCCATCACGCCGTAGATGCCCACCGCCGCCATCGCCAGCGCCATGACGCCGAACGCCGCCAGCATGCCGGCCCCCAGCTTCTGGGTGAACATCGAGGCCTGCATGTGCTGGGCCATGGTGCGCACGTCGAGGAACGGGATGTCGGCGCCGGCCTCGGCGACCGCCCGGCGGACCGCGGCCGTGAGCGCCGGCGCATCGCCCGCGGCCCGCACGTGGATCGTGAAGCGGGGGCTGGGCTCCTGGAGGATCGGGTAGTAGACCAGCGTGCGCGGCGGCTCGGTGATCTGCTGGTAGCGCCCCTGGGCCGCCACCCCGACCACCGTCCGCCACTCGCCGCCCGCCCGGATCCGCCGGCCGACCGGGTCCGTGCCGGGCCAGAACCGCTCCGCCATGCGCTCGTTCACCACCGCCACCCGCGGCGCCCCGGGGCCGTCGGCGTCGGCGAAGCCGCGGCCGCGCACCAGCCGGATGCCCATGGCGCGGAAGTAGTCCGGTCCGGCCATCGAATAGCTGATGCTCATGTTCTCGTCGGGCTGGGGCTCGTAACCCTCGACCACGATGCTGCGGGAGCTGTTGCCCCCGAAACCGAGAGGGACGAGGCTCGCCACGCTGGCCGCCTCGACGCCCGGGAGCGCGCGCACCCGCTCGATGAGGCCGCCGATCAGCGCCGCGTACCCCGAGTCCGGCAGGCCGGCCAGCCTGAGATCGGTGGAGGCCAGCAGGACGCGCTCGGGATCCGAGAACCCGACGTCGGCCGCGCGCGCGGCCGACAGCGAGCGGCCGAACAGCCCGGCGCAGACCAGCGCCACGAGCGACAGCGCCACCTGCGCCACGACCAGCCCGGACTGCAGGCGCGAGCGGTGCGCCGGACCCTCGCCGATCTCGTCCTTCAGGGCCGGCACCAGGTCCGGGCGGGAGGCGTGGATGGCCGGCACCAGGCCGAAGACCAGCGTGGTGGCGAGCGTCACGGCGGCGGCGAACACCAGCACGCGGGTGCTGAGCGCGATGTCGATCCCGATGGGGAACGGCGCCGGCGGGATCACCAGCAGCAGCAGGTCGCGGCCCCAGAACGCCGCCAGGATGCCGACCAGGCCGGCCAGCAGTCCGAGCGCCAGGCTCTCGGTCAGCAGCTGGCGCACCAGCCGGCGACGGTCGGCGCCGAGCGCCAGCCGGATGCCGATCTCGCGGCGGCGCGCGACCGCCCGGGCCAGGAGCAGGTTGGCCACGTTGGCGCAGGCGATCAGCAGGACCACGCCGGTGAGCCCGAGCAGGGCCAGGAAGACCGGCTTCATCACCGCCGGCGCGCCCTGGCTGGTGAGCGGCTGGACCAGGGCGCCGTAGCGGGCGTCGCTGTCGCCGGTCGCCTCGCCGATGCGCTTCGCCAGCGCGTCGAGTTCGGCCCGCGCCTGCGCCATGCTGAAGCCGTCGCGCAGCCGGCCCAGCCCGTCGAGCCACTGCGACTGACGCCGGTCGAGCGAGTTGACGCCCGTCACCAGCGGCTGGAGCGTGACCGGCAGGAACACGTCGAACTGGAGGCCGATGATGGTGCCGCCGAAGCGCGGCGGCGCCACACCGACCACGGTGACGTCCACGCCGTTCAGCGTCAGGTGGCGGCCCACGATGGCCGAGTCGCCCGCGAAGCGCCGCTGCCAGTACGCCCAGCCCAGCACGGCGACCGGCGCGTACCGCTCCTCGTCGTCCAGGGTCAGCAGACGGCCCAGCGCCGGCCCCACGCGCAGCACGTCGAAGTAGTTGCCCGACGCCAGCATGCCCCAGGCGCGCTCGGTGCCGCCGCCTTCGCCCCGCAGGCCCAGCTGGACGAAGTTCGACGCCGCCAGGTCCATCGACGTCAGGCCGGCGCGCCAGTCCCGCAGGGACGGATACGACACCGACCACTCGGCGCCGCCGGGGCCGGCCGTGTTCACGGCCACGAGCCGGCCGAACCGCGGCACGGCCGGCAGGGGCTCGACCACGAAGGCGTCGAGCCAGGTGAACACCGTGGTCGCGCCGCCGATGCCCAGCCCCAGCGACAGGATCGCGATCGCCGAGATGCCGGCATGCTTGCGGAGGGACCGGAGCGCGAACCGCAGGTCCCGCATGAGCGACTCCATCGTCAGACCTCCCTGTCCGCCGGCGCGGACGTACGGACGCGGCGCGCGGGCACTACTCGCTCCTCAGCGCGACCATCGGGTCGACGCGGGCGGCGCGGCGCGCGGGGACCGCGCAGGCCGCCAGCGCCACGGCCATCAGCAGCAGGCCGACGCCCGCGAGCGTGACCGGGTCCTGGGGGCTCACGCCGTACAGCTGGGCGCGCAGGGCCTGGCCCACGGCCAGCGCGCCCGCCAGGCCGATCGCCAGGCCGAGCGCCGTCAGCCGCAGGCCGCGGCCCAGCACCAGGCGCACCACCTGGCCGCGCGCGGCGCCGAGCGCGACGCGCACGCCGATCTCCCGCACCCGCCGGCTGACCGCGTAGGCCATGCTGCCGTAGATGCCGACGGCCGCCAGCAGCAGCGCCAGCAGGCCCACGGCCGCCAGCAGGATGGCCCCCACCTGCTGGGGCCAGTACGGGATCGTGGTGTAGGCCGCCATGTCGCGCGGGTCGAGGAACGGCAGGTCGCCGCCGACCTCCGCGAAGACGCCCCGGACCGCGGCCGTGAGCGCGGCCGCGTCGCCGGCGGCCCGGACGTGGAGGGTGAACGCCGGGGGCGCCGACCGGGCGCTGAAGGGGCGCAGCACCACCGGCGTCGGCGCCTCGGTGTAGTCGTTGTACTTGCCGGTCGCCACGACGCCGACGACCGACAGCCAGTCACCGCCGTCCATGCTGATCCGTGCGCCGACGGCGCTGCGGCCGGCCAGGAAGCGGCGCGCGAACGCCTCGTTGACCACGGCCACCGGCGCGTCGTCGGCGAGATCGGCGTCGCCGATGGCGCGGCCTTCCAGCAGCCGGATCCCGAGGGTGCGGAGATAGCCGGCGCTCACCACGTTGTCGCCGACGCTCATGTCCTCGTCGGGCCGGGGCACGTACCCCTCGACGCGAACGGTCATGGTCGGCAGCGCGCTGGGGCTGAGCGGGATGGACCGGGCGGCCGACGCCGCCTCCACGCCCGGCAGGGCCCGGACCCGCTCCAGCAGCTCGCGCGCCACCGCCACGGGCACGCTGTCGCCCGTGGTGCCGGCGAGCCGCAGGTCGGTGCCGACCAGCAGGACCCGGTCGAGGCCGGTCATGCCGGTATCGATGTCCCTGACCTGGTCCAGCGTCCGCACGAACAGGCCCGCCGCCACCAGCGTCACCACCGACAGCGCCACCTGCATGGCGACCAGCGCGCCCTGGAGCCGGCCGCGTCCCCCGGACCCGTCGCCGATCTCGTCCTTCAGCGTGGGCACCAGCTCGGGCCGGGACGCCTGGAGCGCGGGCACCAGGCCGAACGCCATGGCGGTCGCGGCGGTGACCAGCGTGGCGAACGTCACCACGCGGCCGTCGATCTCGAAGTTGAGGCCGACCGGGAACGGGACCGCCGGCAGCAGGGCGAGCATGGCGTCGCGGCCCCAGAACGTCAGCACCATGCCGACCACGCCGGCCATCGCCGCCAGCGCGAGGCTCTCGGTGAGCAGCTGCCGGACCAGGCGGCCGCGCGAGGCGCCGACGGCCAGCCGTACCGCGACCTCGCGGCGGCGCGCCATGGCCCGCGCCAGCAGCAGGTTGGCCACGTTGGCGCAGGCGATGAGCAGGACCAGGCCCGCCACCACCAGCAGGGCGGTGAGCATCGGCCGCATGGCGCCGGGCGCGTCGACCGTGCTGTGCAGGCGCACCAGCGCGCCCAGGGGCTGAACCACGCCGGCCGCCGCCGCGGCGCGCCGGGCCAGCGGATCGAGCTCGGCGCTCGCCTGCTCGGCCGTGGCACCCGGCTTCAGCCGGCCGATCACCTCGAGCGAGCGGCGCTGGCGATCCTGCAGCAGCTCGGCGCCGTCGGCCGTGAGCACGGCGAAGGCCGTCATCGGCACGTACATGTTCAGGTTGAGGCCGATGTAGCTGCCGCCGAAGCGGGGCGCCGCGACCCCCACGATCGTGAAGGCCGAGCCGTTGAGCGTGATGGAGCGTCCGATGACGCCCGAGTCGCCGGCGAACCGGCGCCGCCAGTAGTCGTGGCCCAGCACGGCCACGCTGGCCCGCTGCTGCTCGTCCTGCATCCGGAGCACCCGGCCGAAGGCGGCCCGCACCCGGAGGTCCTCGAAGTAGTTGCCCGAGACCAGGAAGGTCCAGGCGCGTTCCGTCGGCCCCGACCCGTCGCGGAGCCCGACCGGCATCATGTCCCAGGCGGCCAGGTCGGCGGAGCGCGCGCCGGCACGCCAGTCCTGGAGATCGGGCCACGACACGGCCTTGGTGATGCCGCCCTCGGGCGCGCGATGGTAGGCGACGACCAGCCGGTCCCAGTCGGGGATGGCCGGCAGGGGATTGACCACCATGCCCTGGAGCCAGGTGAAGACCGTGGCCGTCGCGCCGATGCCCAGCCCCAGCGACAGGACCGCGATCGCCGTGAGGGCCGGCTGCCGCGCGAACGAGCGGAGCGCGAAGCGGATGTCCTGCCGCAGGGAGTCCATCACTGCGCCTGCGCCTCCAGGCTCTCCTCGACCACCCGGCCGTCGAACAGGTGCACCGCCCGGTCGGCGTGCTGCGCGTAGCGCGCGTCGTGCGTGACCATGCAGATGGTGGACCCGGCGCGATGCAGCTCCTGGAGCAGGCCCATCACGGCCTCGCCGTTCTTGGAGTCCAGGTTGCCGGTGGGCTCGTCGGCCAGGAGGATGGCCGGGTCGCCGGCGACCGCGCGCGCCACGGCGACGCGCTGCTGCTGGCCGCCCGAGAGCTGGGAGGGATAGTGGCGCATGCGGTGCGCCATGCCCACGCGCTCCAGCGCGTCGCCGACCCGCTTCCGGCGCTCGGCCGCGGCCATGCCGCGGTAGGTGAGCGGCAGTTCGACGTTCTCGAAGACCGTCAGGTCGCCGATCAGGTTGAACGCCTGGAAGATGAAGCCGATCTGCCGGT
>CAZJZC010000069.1:0-12345 GCA_964550365.1 uncultured Gemmatimonadales bacterium
AGGATGTCGATGTCGCTCATCCACCGCACGCCGAGGGCCGGCGCGTAGTTCGCGGCGAGCAGCGCCGAGCCCTTGAGGGCGATCGCGGGGATGTGCATGGCGTCCAGCTCGACGCCGATCCGCATGAGGTCGGCGCTCAGCCGCAGGCTCTGGGAGCGGGCTTCGTCGAAGGCGTCGCCGGCATGGATCTCGAGCGCGGGCGGGGCGACATGGCGCAGATCGAGCGCCTGGAGCGCCCAGCCGATCGCCGCGCCGACGCCGTCCCAGGTGATGGCGGCCAGCCAGGCGCGCTCAGCGGCCTCGGCGTCGGCCCACCGCTCGACCAGCTGTGCCGAGGCCGGGCCGCCGTCGAGGGCGACCCGCAGCGTGCGGGCCAGCAGCCGCCGGATCTGGACCGGGTTCAGGGCGCGTGACATGTCGACAGAAAGGCACCCCCAGCGCCTGCCGGGGGTGCCTGCAGTGGGCGGTGAGGGACTCGAACCCCCGACCTCTGGTATGTGAGACCAGCGCTCTAACCAGCTGAGCTAACCACCCGGAACCCTGCAAATGTAGCCGACGGTCCGCCGCCGTGGAAGCGCGGGCGGCTTCCGCCGGGCCGCCGCGGACGGATCGTGATGGCCCCTCCAGGGCTCGAACCTGGGACCAACGGATTATGAGTCCGCCGCTCTAACCACCTGAGCTAAGGGGCCGGCGGGAGCAAGCTCGCGACGCGGGCGGCGGGGGTCAAGCCGCACCGCGCGCGACGGGACTGGCACGGGGACCTTCGTCGTCCCACCTTGGGTGATGCTCGATCCCCGCTCGGCCGCCATCGCGCACGCCATCCGGCGGCTCGACCGCGCCGCGCCCGAGCTGGCCGCGTGCCTGCGGTCTGCCCGCCCACGCCGGCTCGCGCGCGCGGCGCGCGCCGCGCGCCGCGACGGCTTCACCGGTCGGCACCCGGGTACGTCGGCGTTCGTGCACCGGCGGCGCCTGGGCCTCGCCGGCGTCGCCGGCCGCCTGCCGCCGCCGCGGCGTTTCGGGGGCCACCTGGTCCTTCACGGGCGGCGCGCATGAGGGTCGGCTTCAACGCGCGCCTGCTGGCCGGCGACGCCATACGCGGGTTCAACCGCTACACCGCCGAGCTGGTTCGCGCGCTCAGCGCGCGCGGCGTCGAGGTGGTGCTGTTCTCCGATGCGCCGATCCACCCGGCGCACGCGCTCGAGGGGCTGCGCGGCGTCGAGGCCGTGGTCCATCGCGCCGGGCCGCAGTGGCGGTGGCAGCACGGCTGGCTTCCCGGCGCCCTGGTCGCGGCCAAGGTCGACGTGTTCCACGCGCCGGCCCACTGGGGCGTGCCGTGGCGCAGCGCCGTGCCGGTGGTCGCGACCATCCACGACCTCGCCGACCGCGAACTGCCGGCGCTGTTCGCGGGCGTGCGCCGGCGGGAGAAACTGCGCCACCGGTTCGAGGAATGGCTGGTGGTCCGGCGCGCCGCGGCCATCCTGACGGTGTCCGTGTACTCGGCCGCCAGCATCGCGCGTCACCTGGGTGTCGCCATGCCGCGCATCACGGTGACCGTGGAGGGCGCCGCGCCCGCCTTCCGGCCCATCGCGCCGGCCGACGCGGCCGACGCGGCCGGCCGGGTCGGGCTGAGCGGGCCGTTCTTCCTGTTCGTGGGCGGGTTCGACGCGCGGAAGAACCTCGCCGTGCTGCTGCATGCGCTGGCGCGGTCGAGCGGGCCGGCGCGGCCGACGCTGGCGCTGGTCGGCGGCACGCCGGACGAGGCCGATCGCCTGCGCGCCGAGGCGCGCCGGCTCGGCGTCGAGGGCGCCCTGCGCTTCCTCGGCGCGGTGCCGGACGACGAACTGGCGTGCCTGTACGCGGCGGCGACGGCGCTCGTCCTGCCGTCACGTCTCGAGGGGTTCGGCCTGCCGGTCGTCGAGGCGATGCATGTCGGCACGCCGTCCATCGTCTCGAGCGCCGGCTCCCTGCCCGAGATCGCGGGCGACGCCGGGCTGGTGTGCTGGCCGGACGACGCGGCCGGATTCGCCGACGCCATGCACCGGCTCCAGGCGGAGCCGGATCTGCGCGCGGACCTGGCGGCCCGCGCCCTGCGGCGCGCGCCGCGGTTCACCTGGGCGAAGGCCGCGGAAGCGACGGCGGGCGTCTACCAGCGGGTGGTGGACGGCGGCCGCTGAGGCCGCACGCGTCAGCCCCGGCGGAGCGCCGCGCGCACCCGCGCCGCGAACGACTCGCGCTCGGCCGCGCTGAGGGCCAGCGACCACCAGAAGACCAGCAGCATCGCCGCGGCCAGCGCCATCTCGCCCAGCAGGCCGGTCCAGCCCGCCGGCGTGTGACCGCGCGCCAGCCAGTGGAGCGCGGCGCCGGCCGGCAGGCCCCAGACCAGCGGCACCAGGGCCGAGCGGACCAGCTCGCCGAGCGGCACGCCGAAGTGCCGTCGCAGGAGGATCGGCAGGTACCAGGTGCTGGTCGCGCCGATGCCGATCAGCGTGCCGACCAGCGGGCCGGCGAGTCCCAGCATCCGGGTCGCGGCGATCGAGGCCGCGATGTTGAGGGCCGCGCCGGCCACCGCCAGCGGCGCGAGCAGCGGCATCTGGCCGGTGCCGCCGAAACACCAGCCCCACAGGGAGATCAGCGCCAGCAGGTAGGCGTTGACGCAGGCCAGCAGGGTCACCGCGTCGCCGCCGAAACTCGCCTGGCCGACCCAGCGGACGACGAAGTGATGGTTGTAGGCGGCGATCGGCACCAGCACCGCGACGGCGAGGCCGGCCACCAGCCGCGTCAGCTCCAGCAGGCGCGCCACGAACACGTCCCGCCGGCCCATCGCATGCAGTTCGGCGAGCGCGGCCCAGCTGGCGTTGCCGAGTCCGAGCAGCTGGCCGCCGGCGAGGCCCGCCAGGCGCTGGGTCAGGAACAGCGGCACCACCTGGGTCGGCCCGAGGAGCAGCGCGACGATGATGTTGTCGGTGTAGAGGCCGAGCCGGCCGCTGAGATTGACCAGGAAGGTCGGCAGGTTGAGCCGGCGGATCGCGGCGCGCACCTCGGCGTCGGGACTCGCCGCGGCGGCGGCCAGCGCGCCGGGCAGGCGTGACGCGCCGACGCCGGCCAGGCCGATCCGGAACAGGGCGACGCCGGCGCCGAGCGCCACGAACTGCCCGGTGATGCCCCAGCCCGCCCACGCCAGCGTCAAGGCCAGTGCCGTGGTCACCAGGCTCTGGGCCAGCGTGAACGCCTGGACCACGTAGCCCCGCTGCTCGGCCTCCGCCAGCGCCGCGTAGGGGACCAGCGGGTAGAGCAGGGGCGGCACCAGCCCGATGGCGCAGGCCAGCATCAGGTCCTGCCGCAGCGATGCGCCCACCGGCACCAGCCGGGCGCTCGTCAGCGCGATGACGACGCCGGCCGCCAGGGCGGCCAGCGCGACGACGCCGAACAGCCGGATCCCGGCGCCGAGGAGGCGCCGGGCGTGCTCGCGTTCGCCGCGGCCCAGCGCCATGGCCAGCAGGGGCGGCAGGGCGCCGCCGAGGCCGAGCTCCAGCAGCGTGAGGTGCCCGAACCAGTCGCCGGCGGCCCGCACGGCGCCGAAGCGCTCCGGCCCCAGCCACCGCAGCAGCAGCGGCGTGCTGATGAACGCGATGAGCACGGTCGTGGCCGTCACGGCCACGCCGCTGCCGAAGGTCAGCGCTGAGCGCCGGGTGCGCTGATTGGCCGAGGCGCCTACAGCACGCCTCCGCGCCGGAAGAGACCGACCGCATCGAAGGTCCGCTCGTACAGTTCGAGGACCTCTTCGCGCGTCACCACCGCGACGCCGGCCTTGCCCACCTCGATGCCGGCGGCGTAGTTCGCCAGCTCCGCGGCCTCCCGCACGCTGGCGCCGGCCGCCAGCGCGGTGCCCACCCAGGCGGTGACCGTGTCACCCGCGCCGGAGACGTCGTAGACCTCCCGCGCCTGGGTCGGCAGCCGCGTGATCGCGCCGCCGCGGTCCAGCAGCGCCATGCCCTTCTCGCCCAGCGTCAGCAGCAGGTTGTCCACGTCGAGCTTGGCCATCACCGCCGGCAGGGTGTCGGCGTGCTCCAGGTCGACCGTCGCGCCGAGGGCCGCCTCCAGCTCGCGCCGGTTGGGCTTGAACACCGTGGCGCCGACGTACTCGAAGAAGTGCTTGTACTTGGGGTCCACGACCGAGGGGATGCCCCGCTTGCGCGCCGCGGCGAGCGTCTCGCGGATGATGGCGGGCGTCAGCACGCCCTTGTTGTAGTCCTCGAGCAGGACGGCATCGGCCCGCTTGAGCACCTGCTTCATCCGGTGCCGCAGGTCGCCGAGCACGTCGCCCTCGAGCAGGCTCGCCTCTTCCTCGTCGATGCGCACCAGCTGCTGGTTCCGCGCGACGACGCGCGTCTTGGAGGTCGTCGGCCGCGCCGGCACGACCACGACGCCGTCGTCGCGGATGCCGGCGGTCGCCAGTTCGGTCCGGAGCTGCTCGCCGCGGCGGTCGTCGCCCACGGCCGCGACCAGCGTCACGTCGGCGCCGATCGCGGCGACGTTGGCGGCGACGTTGGCGGCGCCGCCGAGCGCGTACCGGCGGTCGTGCACGGTGACCACCGGGACCGGCGCCTCGGGGCTGATCCGCTCCACGTCGCCCAGCAGGTAGATGTCGAGCATGGCGTCGCCGATCACGACGATGCGGCGGGGCCGCATGGCCTCGAGCAGGGCGATGATGCGGTCGCGCTGGATCATCGGTCCTCCGCGTCCGGGCGCCGCCTCACCAGCCGATGGCCCCGGTGAAGCGACGGTGGATGGTGGCCTGCACGCGCCAGACCCAGCGGCCGTCCGTCGCGCCGGCGACGTGCCCCGCGTTGCGCAGGGCATGGTGCGCGAACCGGACGCCCAGGGTGACGTCCTGCGCCGGCGTCCAGCGGGCCGACGCACCCAGCGCCAGGGTGCGTTCGACGGTGCCGGTCAGGAACCCGAGCGAGTCGGCGAAGGCGCTGACGTCGGGATACCGGAGGCGGAAGTCCCCCTCGCCCTGCCGCAGCAGGCTCACCTCGCCGCCGATCAGCAGGCCCGGTCCGGCCGCGCCTTCGGCGCGCACGGTGGCCTGGTCGTAGTCCGATCGCTCGCGGGCCAGGCCGGCGCCGAGGAGCGTATACTGCTCGGCGCGCTCGGGGGTCCGGTAGGCGAGATTCGTCACGCGCGTGTACAGCGCCGTCCACGTCGCGGCGCCGCGCCACGCCGCGCCGGTCGCGCCGGCCGTGACCGCGTACCCGGCCGGCTCGCGATCGCTGGCCAGGCGGCGGTCCACCTGCAGGTCGTCGATCATCAGCTGGCCGAAGACACGCAGCGAACCGCGCGCGAGCCAGGACACGTCGGCGCCCACCATGGCGTTCGCCGCGGGCGCGGCGTCGTACATCGCGAGCAGGTGCAGGTTGAGCGGATTGAGGAACCGCCAGGCGAAGCCGTCGGCGCTGCCGTACACGGTCGCCTCGTTGAACGCGAGGACCAGCCGCGGCGACGGCTGGAGCACGAGCCGGTGCGTCACCATCCAGCGGGGCAGGGTCGCCGCCGAATCCCAGGTGAGCAGAGGGTCCAGCTGTTCGGCCAGCAGCTCGATGCGCAGGCGCGACGGTCCGAGCCGGAGGAACAGGTGGTCCGTCGCGTACGGCACCGAGGACAGGAACAGGCCGTCGGTCTCCGGCGGCCCCCAGTTGCGGTCCACCTGGCCGTAGAACGCGTCGAGCCACGGCCACGAGGTCAGCGCGTAGGCGCCGGCGTTGCGGCCGGCGAGCGCGCGGTCCTTCTTGCCGGCGTAGCGCGGGTCGTAGCGGAGGCGATTGTCGGCCATGGGGGTGGTGACCAGGGCCAGGTGCGGCGTCTCGACCGCCAGCTCGAACGACGCGGCAGGATAGACACCCGCCGAATCCCGCCCCGGCCGCAGCGGGTCCCGCGCGGCGTCCGACGCCGCGGTGAAACCGGCTTCGGCACCGAGCGTCCACCGCGTGGTCCGCCCGCCCTCGGCGAACTCGTCGCCCAGTCGCCGGACGATCCGGCGCACCGATGCGGGCAGGCCGGACGTGTCGGCCGCGGCCAGGGCGCGTGCCACGTCGCCGCGGCGCAGGGGCCGGCTCACCGGGTCGAGGCCGACGAGCACGCCGGCGCGGAACAGGTACTCGACCCACGGCGCCGACCACGATGCCGGCGGCAGGTACCGTCCGCCGTCGCCCTGCGCCGCCAGCGGCTGCCCGTGCAGGGCGGCCGCGACCAGGCACGGCAGAAGCCAGCGGCCTGGCGGCGATCGGTAGGCGCGCGGGTCCATGTCGGCCGCCAATATAGCGCCCGCCCGGCCCTTCATCCTACCTTGCCCGCGTGATCGCGGCCCGCCGCGCCCTGCTCGTCGCCATCGGCGCCGTGGCCGTCACGGCCTGGGCCGCCCCGGTCATCCGGCTCGCCTCGGCCCCGCCCATCGCGATCTCGGCCTGGCGCTGCGCCCTGGCGTCGCTGGTCCTGGTGCCGCTGTTCCTGGCCGGACCCTGGCGCGCCGAGTGGGCACGCCTCGCCCGCGCGGACCGCCGCGGCGCCGTGACGGCCGGTCTCGCGCTGGCCCTGCACTTCGCCGCCTGGATCACCGCCGTCACGATGACGTCGGTCGCCGCGGCCTCCGCCCTGGTGGCGCTCTCGCCGGTCCTCGCCATGATCATCTCGCAGGTCATGCTCGGCGAACGCGCGTCGGCGCGCGAGGTCGCCGGCAGCCTCATCGCCGTGGCCGGCATGGCGGTGGTCGCCGCCGGCGACTGGGCCGGCGGTTCGCCCCGCGCGCTGCTGGGCGACCTGCTCGCCGTGGCCGGCGCCCTGTGCTCGGCGTTCTACCTGGTGGTCGGGCGGCGTCTCAGGGGCCGCCTGTCGCTGGTCGCCTATGTCACGCCGGTCTATGCCGTCTCGGCGGTGGTGCTGATGGCCTGGGCCGTGGCGCGCGGCGAAGCCTTCGGTCCGTATCCGCCGGCCGACTGGCTCGCGTTCGCGGCGCTGGCCGCCGGACCCATGCTGCTCGGCCATACCGGACTCAACTACGCCCTGCGGTACCTGCCGGCCTACCGGGTGAGCATCGTGTCCCTCGGCGAACCGGTCATCTCCACGCTCATCGCCTGGCTGCTGCCGGCCATCGCCGAGGCGCCCGGTCCCGGCGTCGTCGCCGGTGGCGTGCTGGTGCTCATCGGCATCGCGCTGGCGCTCTCGGTCACGGGGCGTGAGGCCGCCGCCCCCGTTAGCTTTCCGCTCCAATGACGTCGTTCGTCGCGGTGGTGCGGGGGGACCTGCTGGAGTCCCGCCATGAGATCTCGGCAGCGGTCGTCGATGCCGACGGCACGCTGGTCGCCGGGTGTGGCGACCCGGACCGGGTCGCCTTCTGGCGGTCCTGCGCCAAGCCGTTCCAGGCGGCGCCGGCCGTCGCCGCGGGCGCGGCCGACGCCCTCGGGGTGGACGAGGAGGAACTGGCGCTGGCCTGCGCCTCGCACAACGGCGAGACGCGCCACGTCGCCGTGGCGCGCCGGCTGCTGGCGCACGCCGGCGCCGACGAGTCCGCCCTGGTCTGCGGGCCGCACGCCTCGCTGAACGACGAGGTGGCGAGGGCCATGGCGGGGCGCGGCGAGCGCCCCGGCCGGGTCCACAGCAACTGCTCGGGCAAGCACGGGCTCATGCTGGCGTTCGCCCGGCATGCCGCCTGGGACGCGGAAGGGTATGCCCGGCCGGCGCACCAGCTCCAGCGGCGCGCCCTGGCGGAGGTGGCCGCGTGGACGGGCCTGGACCCCGCCCGCATCCCCTTCGCGGCCGACGGCTGTGGCGTGCCGAGTTTCGCCCTGCCGCTGCGGCGCATGGCGCTCGCCTGGGCGCGGCTCGGCGCCGCCGGCGCCGGGGATGCCGTCGACGCCGTCCCGGCGTCGTCGGTGGCCGGCATGCGGCGGCTGGTGCACGCCATGCGCGCCCATCCGTTCCTCGTGGCGGGGACGGCGCGGCTCGACACCGACCTGATCGGCGGCAGCGGGGGCCGGGTGATCTCGAAGGTCGGCGCCGAGGGCGTGTACTGCGCGGCGGTGCCCGAACTGCGCGTCGCGCTGGCGCTCAAGGTGGAGGACGGCGCTTCGCGCGCGCTGGAACCGGCCCTGCTGGGCCTGCTCGACATCGTGGCGCCCGGCGTCGCGCCGCCGCTGGAGGCGTACCGCTCGCCGCCCATCCGCAACACGCTCGGCGACACGGTCGGACGCATCGAGGCGCGCGTGGATCTGCGCCGCGACGCGGCGCAACGATGACGCCGTCGCCCGGGAAGCCGGTATCGTGAACGCGCTCGACGACGCCACCGCGGCCCTGGTCCGGGCCGCCGCCGAGCTGCCGGAGGCCGCCCATCACCCGCTGGTGGCGCGGTTCCGCGAGGCACGGGCCGCCGGCGTGAGCGTCGAATGGCTCGACGAACTGGTGCTCGCGTCGGTGCTGTTCGTGGGGTTCCCGCGGGCGCTGGTCGCGGCGGGAGCGCTGCGCGCCGTCGCGCCGGAGCCGAGCCCGGTGCTCGACGCGGCCGACTACGCGGCCTGGCCCGAGTGGCGGCGCCGGGGCGAGGCGGCCTGCCGCGCCATCTACGGAGGCAACTATGACGCGCTGCGCGCCAACGTACGAGGGCTCCACCCGGCGCTCGACGCCTGGGTCGTGATGGACGGATACGGCCGCACCCTGAGCCGCCCGGGTCTGGACCTCAAGCGGCGCGAGCTGTGCGCCATCGCCATGCTGGTGCCGCAGGGCGTGCCCCGCCAGCTGCACTCGCACCTGCGCGGCGCGCTGAACGCGGGCGCGAGCCCCGCCGAGGTCGAGTGCGCGCTCACCGTCGCCACGCGCGCCGGCACGGTGCCGGCGCCGCGCGCCGAGGCGGCGTGGGCGCTGTGGCGCGACATGGCGCCGGCTCGCTAGGCTCGCGACATGTTCATCGACGAGGTGGCCGTCGACGTGATGGCCGGCAACGGCGGCTCCGGGATGGCCGCGTTCCGGCGCGAGAAGTTCGTGCCCAAGGGCGGGCCCTCGGGCGGCGACGGCGGCCGCGGGGGCAGCGTGTACGTCGTGGGCGCGGCCAGCCTGTGGACCCTGCTCGACTACACCTACCGCAAGAAGTGGACGGCCGACTCCGGCGAGCACGGCGGCACCTCGCAGCGCTCGGGGAAGTCCGCCGACGACCTGCTGCTCCCCGTCCCGCTGGGGACCGAGGTGAAGGACGCCGACACCGGCGAGGTCCTCGCGGAGATCACCGAGCCCGACCAGCGGGTGCTGGTGGCCCGGGGCGGGCGCGGCGGCCTCGGCAACCAGCACTTCGCCACCCCCACGCGGCAGTCGCCGACGCACTACCAGCCCGGCGAGGACGGCGAGTCGCGCCGCCTGGCCCTCACGCTCAAGCTCATCGCCGACGTGGGCCTGCTGGGCGAGCCGAACGCCGGCAAGAGCACCCTGCTGGCCAGCGTCACGGCGGCGCGGCCCAGGATCGCGGCCTATCCGTTCACCACCCTGGAGCCCAACCTCGGCGTGGTCCAGCTCTCCGGCCACCGCAGCTTCGTCATCGCCGACATCCCCGGCATCATCGAGGGCGCGCACGCCGGCAAGGGGCTCGGCCTCAAGTTCCTGCGCCACGTGGAGCGCACCCGTCTGCTGCTCTACCTGGTGCCCCTCGACGCGCCCGATCTGGCCGGGGCCTACGCGCTGCTGCGTCGCGAGGTCGCCGCGTTCTCGCCGGCGCTCGCGGCGCGGCCGCACGCGGTCGCCTGGACCAAGGGCGACCTGGTGCCCGACGCCTCGGCCCTCGATCTCCCGCCGGTGGGCGAGGCGTTCGCCAGCGCGGTCATCTCGTCGGTCGCCCGCCGGGGTCTGGACCACCTGATCGAGGTCCTGTGGAAGAAGCTGGCGGAGCTGCGATCGGCCGAGTGACCGCGGACCCGCTGCGCCTCGCGCAGGACGATCCGCGGTTCCCCGCCTGCCTGCGGCTCGCCCCCGAGCCGCCGGACGCGGTCTGGGTCCTGGGCGACCTCGGCCTGCTCGAGGCCCGCGCGGTCGGCATCATCGGGACCCGCCTGCCGACGCACTACGGCATCACGGTGGCCTACGAGGCGGCGCGCGCCCTGGCGCGCGACGGCCTCGTCGTGGTGAGCGGCATGGCCCGCGGGCTCGACGCCCGCGCGCACCAGGGCGCCCTCGACGCGGGCGGCGGCACCATCGCCGTGCTGGGCTGCGGCATCGACGTGGACTACCCGCGGGCGAACCTGGCCCTGCTCCAGGCGGTGCGCGCGCGCGGCCTCGTGCTCACCGAGTTCCCGCCGGGCACCCGCCCCGACAAGTGGCGCTTCCCGCGGCGCAACCGGCTGATCGCCGCGCTGTCGGAGGCGCTGCTCGTGGTCGAGGGCGGCGCCGACAGCGGCACGGCCAATACCGCGCGCTGGATGGTCGAGTCGCTGGGGCGCGACGTGTTCGGCGTCCCCGGGCGCCTCGACGACCCCATGTCGGCCGGGCCGAACCTGCTGATCCGCGACGGTGCCCACATGTACCTCGGGCCCAACGACGTGCGCCGCCTGCTGCGCCTGCCCGAGCGTCCGGAGGACGGCCCCGCGGCCGCGGCGGTCGCGCGGCCGGCGACGCCGCCGGCGCTCCCGGGGGCCGAGGCGTCGGTCTTCGACTGCCTGACCGGCCATCCGACGCACGTCGACGCGCTGGCGCGTCGCTGCGCGCTGGAGCCGGCCCTGCTGCTGGCCGCCCTCTCGGCGCTCGAATGCCGGGGGCTGGTCACGCAGCTGCCGGGGCAGCACTTCGCGCTGGCCACGTGAGCACGCCGCGCCACGTCTACGTGCACGTACCGTTCTGCGCCAGGCGGTGCACCTATTGCGACTTCGCCATCGCGGTGCGCCGGGTGGTACCGGTGCGGCAGTACCTCGTGGCGCTGGAGCGGGAGGCGGCGCTGGCGGGGGCGCCACCGGCGCCGGTGACCGTGTACCTCGGCGGCGGCACGCCCTCGCGCCTCGGCGCGGAGGGTGTGGCCGCCGTCCTGGCGCTGGTCGGCGCCGCCCGGGCCGAGGAGGTCACGATCGAGGCCAACCCGGACGACGTGACCCCCGCCGCGGCCCGTGCCTGGGCGCGGGCCGGCGTGACCCGGCTGTCGCTCGGGGCGCAGAGCTTCAGCGATCGCGTGCTGGCCTGGATGCACCGGACCCACGACTCCACGGCGATCGCGCCGGCCGTCGCCGCGGCGCGCGCCGGCGGCATCGCCAACGTCTCGCTCGACGTCATCTTCGCCGTGCCCGAGGACCTCGGGCGCGACCTGGCGTACGACCTGCGCCGGACCCTCGCGCTCGGCCCCGAGCATGTCTCGCTCTACGGTCTCACGGTCGAGCCGGGCACGGCGCTGGCCCGGCAGATCGCGCGGGGCGAGTCGCGGCCGGCGCGCGAGTCCCGGTACGAGGAGGAATACCTGCTGGCGCACGAGACGCTCGCCGCGGCCGGCCTGGACTTCTACGAGGTCAGCAACGCGGCCCGCCCCGGCTTCGAGTCGCGGCACAACCGGGCGTACTGGCGGCTGGCGCCCTACCTCGGCCTCGGTCCCTCGGCCCACAGCTTCGACGGCGCGGCGCGGTGGTGGAACGAACCGGCCTGGGCGGCGTGGCAGCGCCGCGCCGCGGCGGGCGAAAGCCCCGTCGCCGGCCGCGAGATCCTCAACCCGCACCAGCGGGAACTGGAACAGTGGTACCTTGGCCTGCGTACGACCGACGGGGTGCCGCTTCCCGCCGCGGGCACGCCCGGGGCCGAGCGCCTGGCGTCCTGGCGGGCGCAGGGATGGGTCCGCGAGCCGCTCCCGGGGGCGGGGCGGGACCGCCTGCGGTTGACGCCGGCGGGGTGGCTGCGGCTAGACGAACTGGTCGCAGCGTTCTAAATTGAAGCAGGACTTCGACTTGAACATGACATCCGTGAACTTGAGCGACCGCGAACGCAAGGTTCTGGAAGCCATCGTCCAGAGCTACGTGGAGAGCGCCGAGCCGGTGGGCAGTCGGACCATCGCGCGCCGGTTCGGTCTCGGCGTGTCCGCCGCGACCATCCGCAACGCCATGAGCGACCTCGAGGCCAAGGGGTTCCTCTTCCATCCGCACACGTCCTCCGGGCGGGTGCCGACGGACCGCGCCTACCGCCTGTACGTCGATGCCCTGATGCAGGCGCCCCAGCTGAGCGCCGAGCAGCGCCTGCGGGTGCGGGATGCCTTCGAGGGCGAAGGCTCGGCCATCACCGAGATCCTGCGCCGGGCCGCCGAGGTGCTCGGCGTGCTGACGCAGGAACTGGGCGTGGCGGTGG
>CAZJZC010000070.1:0-12214 GCA_964550365.1 uncultured Gemmatimonadales bacterium
GGATCGTGAAGGCCTACACCACGCGGGTCGGGAACGGGCCCCTGCCGACCGAGGCGCCCGACCCGCACGGCGCCAGGCTGCGCGAGCTGGGCGGCGAGTTCGGCGCCACCACCGGACGGCCGCGCCGCTGCGGCTGGTTCGATGCCATGGTGGTGCGCTACGCGGTGCGGGTCAACGGGCTCACCGGCCTGGCGGTGACCAAGCTCGACGTGCTCGACACCATCGCCGAACTGCCGGTGTGCGTCGGCTACCGGCTCGACGGCGCCGGCCTCGACGCCCTGCCCGACAACGTCGCCGACCTGGCGCGGGTCGAGCCGGTCTACGAGACCCTGCCCGGCTGGCGCGCCGCGACCGGCGCGGCCCGCACCCTCGCGGACCTGCCGGCGGCGGCGCGCCGGTACCTCGACCGCGTCGAGGAGCTGTCGGGCGCGCCGATCCGCTACGTGGGCGTCGGCACCCGGCGCGAGCAGCTCATCGACGTTCCGTGAGGCGGCTCGGGCGCGTCGCCGCCATCGCCGCCGCGCTCGTGCTGGTCACGGTCGCGGCGGTCGCGCTGGTGCTCTGGCGGTCCGTGCCGCCGCTCGGCGGGCGCGCCGAGCTGGCCGGACTCGGCGCCGACGTCACGGTCCGGTTCGACGGCCACGGCGTGCCGCACATCGCCGCCGGGTCGGAGGCCGACGCGTTCATGGCCCTGGGGTGGCTCCACGCGCGTGACCGGCTCTGGGGCATGGAGGTCATGCGGCGCGCGGCCGAGGGCCGCCTCGCCGAGGTGCTCGGGCCGGGCGCGCTGGACGCCGACCGGTTCCTGCGTTCGCTGGACATCCCGCGCGCCGCCGAGCGCAGCGTCCAGGCGGCGACGCCCGAGACGCGGGCGCTGGCCGAGGCGTACGTCACGGGCATCAACCTCTACATCGCCCGGCCCGGCCGCCCCCTGCCGCCCGAGTTCCAGGTCCTGCGGTTCCGACCCGAGCCGTGGACGCTCCGGCAGTCGATGGCGGTCGGACGCCTGATGTCATGGGACCTGGTGAACGCCGGCATCGAGCTCAGGGTGGCGCGGGCGGCGGCGCGTGTGGGCCTCGAGCGCGTCGCGGAACTGCTCCCCGTCTACCCGGACTCGGGCCCGGACATCCTGCCGCCGGGCTCGGGCGGGTGGCAGGCCGGGCCCGCCGGCCGGCCGGTCCGTCCGGCCCCGGCCGGCTCGGCGCCGCGGGCGGCGGCCCCGCGTCCGTCGGCCGTGCTGGCGGCCGGCGAGATCCCGGTCATCCCGCCGCTGGCCGAGGCGGTCCTCGAGTTCGCCGCCATGCGCCGTGCCTCGAACTCCTGGGTCATCGGCGGCGCGCGCACCCGCTCCGGCCGTCCGATCCTGGCCAACGACCCGCACCTGGGCCTGCGCGCGCCGGCGCTCTGGTACCTGGCGGCGATCGAGACGCCCACGCTCACGGCGGCGGGCGGCACCATCCCGGGGATGCCCCTGGTGGTCATCGGCCGCAACCGGCGCATCGCCTGGGGCCTCACCAACGTCCAGGCCGACGACGTGGACTACGTCATCGAGCGCCTGCGGGCCGACTCGTCGGAGGTCCTCACGACGCTCGGGTGGCGGCCGGTCGAGGTGGAACGCGATTCGATCCGGGTGCGGGGGCGGCCGGCGGTGCCCTACGTCCTGCGCCGCACGGCCCACGGCCCGATCGTCCAGGCGGCGCCGCCGGGCGCGGGCGACGCGGGCGCGGGCGAGGTCCGCGCCCTGGCGATGCGCTGGAACGCCCAGGACGCGGGCGGTGACGAACTCGACGGGTGGCTCGGCGTGATGCGCGCCGGCGACTGGGCGTCGTTCCTGGAGGGCGTCCGGCGGGTGCGATCACCCGAGCAGAACTGGGTGTACGCCGACGTGGACGGCCACATCGGCTACGCGACCAGCGGTGCGATCCCGGTGCGCCGCGGGGGGACGGGCCTGCTGCCCACGCCCGGCTGGACCGGGGAGGGCGCCTGGACCCGGTACCTGGCGTTCGACGAGCTGCCGCGGGCGCTCGATCCGCCCGACGGGTTCGTCGTGACGGCCAACAACCGGGTCATCGGCCCGCGCTACCCGTGGCTGATCAGCGCCAGCTGGGAGGAGCCCTACCGCGCCGCGCGCATCCGCGCGATGATCCTGGCCGGCGGCCGCCTCGGCGCGGCCGACGTCCAGCGCATGCAGCTCGACACCGTCGACGTCTTCGCCCGCGCGGCCAGGGGCATCGCGGCGCGGGCGGCCGAGGCGGCGGGCCGGCCCGACGTGGCGGCGGCGCTGGACGCCTGGGACGGCACGGCGGGCGCCGACCGGACCGAGCCCGCCGTGTTCTATGCCTGGTACCGGGCGCTCAGCCGGCTCACGTTCGACGATGAGCTGGGCGGTGTCTACCGGCCCGCGTCACGGTTGCACGCGTGGCTGGCGGCCGGCGCCAGCCCCTGGTTCGACGACGTCGGCACGGCCGAACGCGAGGACCTGCCGGCGCTCGCCGCGCGGGCCATGCGCGAGGCCCTGCCGCTGGTCGAGGGCCGGACCTGGGGCGAGGTGCACCGGACGCTTTCGCCCCACACCCTGGGCTCGGCGCGGCCGCTCGAGGCGCTGCTGCGGCTCAACGTCGGGCCGGTCCCGCGGGCCGGCTCGCCGTACACGGTGAACGTGGCGGATTTCTCCGGCGCGCGGCCGCCGTACACCAACACCCACGCCGCCAGCATGCGGCAGGTCGCCGACCTGGCCGACTCGACGGCGGTCCGCCTGGTGGTCACCACGGGTCAGTCGGGCCACCCGCTGAGCCGCCGGTACCGTGACCAGGCCGGGCTCTGGCTGAGGGGCGAACTGCTGACGGTGATGCTGGGCGGGCCGGCGGAGCCGGCCGCCGTCCTGCGGCTGGTGGCCGCGGGGCCCTGAGCCGGCCGGCACCGGTCCGGCGGAACAGCGAGGCCGGCGTCCCGCAGGGGGCGCCGGCCTCGTCGTTCGGTCACGCTCCGGCGGCGCTAGTTGCGCGGCGCCAGGCTGGCGAAGAAGGTCGCCACGTCGAACCCCACCGGGTCGATCTCGTAGTACCGGTTGCGCAGGAAGCGCCCGGTGGTGGGGAAGTAGGGCGGCGGCGTCTCGTAGGCGCAGGTGTCGTAGGCGTAGCGCTTGACGTAGCCGACGCCCGACGTCTGGCCGACGGCGCCGCGCGTCAGCTGGATGAGCCCGCCGGTGAGGAACAGGCAGCCGCGGCCGGCGTTGGTGCCCTGGCACGGCTGGCCGTTGGTCGAGCCGGTGCTGTGCGCCTCGACGTAGATCGAGTAGAGCGAGAGCAGCACGCCCTGGATGAACTCGTCCGCCGAGTCGTCGTAGGTGCGGACCGCCCCCGAGCCCGTGGCGCTGGTGTTGGCCGTGTAGTCCCAGGGCGCGTTCAGGCTGTTGTCCGAGATGTAGATGGAGTCGGGCGACAGCACCCCGAGGATGTTCGACCCGATGCACGGCGCCGAGCCGGGCGGGATCGAGTAGCGCACGTCGTCGGCGAAGATGATGGCGCCGCTGGACGCGACCGTGAGGCGGGCGTTGAGCACGCCGCTGATGGCCACGCGGCCGGTCACGTAGATGACGCCCTTGGAGTTCGGGTTGAACGTCCGCGACAGCGGGAACAGGTGCTGTGCCAGGATGGTCCGGCTGGCCAGCGACGTGTCCACCGTGTTGGACGCGGCGTTCTTGAGGCCCGCGATGATGACGGGGTCGGGCGTGGCCGTGTACCGGACCCAGTTGCCGAACGAGTCCGCCGCCACGAAGGTGTTGCGGGGGATCGGGCCGCCCGCCGCGCTGGTGACGCTCAGGCGCTCGTCGCCGCCCAGGAAGCAGCGGAAGGTCCCGCTGGACATGGACTCGTTGCCCGCGCCGGTGCTCGGCGGCGCCGTGCCGGTGTGGCCGGGTGCCAGGCCGGCGCCGTAGCGGTGGCGGTTGGCCGTATAGAAGACCGTGCCGTGGTAGTGGCCGCAGTTGCGCGTGCCGTTGCCGGGGTTGAAGCGGCTGGCCATGACGTAGTCGGCGTTGACCGCCCCGGTGTCCTGGTAGATGCGGAAGAAGCCCTCGTCGGGACCGGTCACCCGGCCGTCGCCGTCGAGGTCGATGGACAGGAACTCGATGCGCATCCGCGCCTGGGCCCGGCCGTAGCTGCCGCCCGACGGGACGGTGAACGACATGCCGCCCTGGGTCGCGTAGGTGTTCAGCTTGTTGAGGTCGGCCGTGGTCGGCAGGGGGATGTTGGCGCCCCGCTCGGTGTAACCCTGGTCGAAGGTGCCGTAGTTCTTGCCGGAGATGAGGCCCGCGACCTCCACCGTGCTGCGGAACCGCGCGCCCGAGCTGTAGATGCACATGTTGTCATTGGTGTGCAGGGGCCCGAAGATGTTGTCGCCGCCGCCGAAGCAGATGCCGGTGCCTTCGCTGTCCGTGTAGTAGGCGAACTTGGCGAACGATTCCTGGGCCAGCTCGCCGCGGCGCACGACCACGGCGCCGGAGCCGTCCTCGATGACCGACACGATCGAGCCGAAGATGCCGTACTGGCCCGTCGAGGAGCCGGTCGGCCCGTAGTAGATGCTCCGGGTCACGCCGGTGATGGGGGTCCCGTTGGCGTCCGTGATGGTCTGGTTGATCGCCAGGGACGCGTAGTTGGAATCCGGGAACAGGGACGCGTTGCCGTTCAGCGCCGAGCGGCCCATCTCGATGCCGGCGTCGGCGGCGTTGCGCATCTCCTCTTCGCGCTCGTGGCCCTTGGAGATGAGCGTCGCGCTGCCGGTGAGGAAGATGGCGCCCGCCGCGATGGCGGCCACGGCCACCGTCAGCAGCATCACCACGATCAGGGCGATGCCGCGCTGCGAGGGGAGTCGTCGCTGGGTACGCATGGTGGTCGCTCCGCTGGGTGAAGGCGTCATGGCACGAACACCGGCACGCTGGTCCGCATCGAGGACTCGAGCGGCGTGCAGTCGAGCGCCGTGACACCGTACACGTACGTGCTGTCGCTCTGGACCGAACCGTCGTCGAAGAAGTAGCCCGCCTGGCCGGCCGGCAGGGCCTGGAGGGCGTCGTCGAACCCGCCGGCGAGCGTGCGCCGGTAGATGAGGTAGCGCTCGATGTCCATCTCGCCCGAGGTCTCGTCCACGCCCGGCCCCCAGGAGATGCGGACCGAGGGCGTGCCGGGGATGCCGATGGACACCGCGGTGACGGCGCGATTGAAGATCGGCGCGTCCCCGCAGGAGCGCTGCTTCGACAGGCCGGCGTTCGGGATCCTGGTGGTGGTGACCAGCGCCCGGGTGACCTCGCGCGAGCCCGTCAGGCCGTTGGTGGCGTACATGTTGATGCGGACGGCCCGCAGCGAATCGATCCGCGCCACGGCCCCCGTGTCGGACACGCTCCCGTGCACCGGGTTCGTGTGCCGCCAGGGCAACGATGCCGCCGCGACCAGCTGGAGGTTGCCGTTCTGGTCGGTGCGCAGCCACTCGAAGAACGGCCGCCCGGGGTAGGGCAGGATGTTCCGGGCGACCTCGTCGGGCGCGTTGTTGTTGACCTTCCGCATCAGGCGGTAGTCGTCGGTCCGCGCGGTGGTCGTGTCGAGCTCGAAGAAGTACACGATCGTCTCGGCCGGCGACAGCGCGCCGAGCGTCCGGTAGGTCGAGTCGGGGTACAGGATCCCGGTGGTCGGGATGGTGAACTTCTGGGCCGTGGTCACCGCGTTGGTGGCGTTGGGGTCCACGTCGGGGTTGAAGTTCACGGCCGTGGGCGAGCCGGGGATCGGGCTGATCCAGTCGGCGTTGAAGGCCACGACGTCGGAGCCGACGTAGATGAGCGTCGGCTGGATGTCGGTGGTGCCGGCCCCGGCGTTGCGCAGCAGCAGGTCGATCTGCGACATGCCGAAGCGCAGGTTCTGCATGGCGTCCTGGCGGTCCGTCGTGGCGTTGACGGCGGTGCTGACGGTCCGGAACATCCGGAGCGCGCCGGCCATCACGATGCCGATCAGCACCAGCGAGATGAGCATCTCGATCAGGGTGAAACCGCGCCGCGTCGTCATGGGGCCGCCACGATCACGGTCTTGGCGACCGGCGCGGCGAGGCCCGGCGCGGTCACTTCGACGGTGATGGTCTTGTAGTCGTTGGTGAACGTCGGCTTCGGGCCGCCGGTCCGGACGATGATGGTCCGGCGCGCATAGCCCGTGAAACCGGGGATGGTCGCCTCGGTGCCGTTGTAGTTGGTCTCCATGCCCGAGTAGTTCGGCGACGACCGGACCTCCGAGATGCGCTGGGAGGCGAGGTTCACCGCCACCGTGCGCACGTCGGCGCGCGCCACGCTGCGGGTGAAGTTCACGGCGAAGGTCGCCATGCCCAGGAGCACGGTGGTCAGGATCACCATCGCGACGATGACCTCGATGAGCGTCACGCCGCGCTGGTCCCGACGGCCGGCTAGAATTTCTGTTCCCATGCGCTCCCCGTGTAGCGGTACCAGGAGATGCGGCCGGTCGCGCGGAGGACCTCGACGGCCCGGGCGTCCTGCACGCGGCCGGTGGCGGCCGCGTTCTGTGACGTGATGTAGATCGTCGCGTTCTCCGAGGCGCTGCCGTCGCGGCGGAAGATGAGCTCCGGGAGGCCGTTCAGCTGGCGGATCATGGTGAAGGGACCGGGACCGTTGGGCCGGTTGGGCGCGCCGCCCTGGCCGAACACCACGTTCTCGCCGACCGGGTACTGCCGGACCGGCTCGCCGCCGTCGATCGCGTTGTTGTTGTTGACGTCCTCGTGCAGGCGGATGGCGTTCTCGGCCGCCACGAACAGCACGTTGACGTTGTACTGCTTGGTCACGCTGGTGCGCTGGGCCCGCGAGAGCAGGCTGGCCACGGACCGCACCCCGGCGTTCGACCGGTACTGGGCCGGGTTGATGCGCGGGATCGCGATACCGGCCAGGAGGCCGATGAGCACCACCACCATCAGGACCTCGATGATGGTGAAGCCGCGCGGGCGCTCGGGCATGCGGAACTGAGTGGTCATCATGGCGCTCTCCCTAGAGGCAATCCCGGTGCCAGCCGGCGGCATGGGTAGTAACGGCATATGTGTCAATAGTTTATCGCGTCCGGCCCCAACCTGCCAGAACGCGAGAGCCCCTGCAAGTGCAGTACATTGCAGGGGCACAGTGCAAAAAACTGCAGGTCAAGTCAGCTGAGCTTCGACAGCCGCGCCTTGAGCCCGCTCGCCGACGAGGCCCGGTCGCCCCGGTAGTACGAGTAGTAGTTGTAGTACCGGTCCCGCTCCTTGCGGATGCCGTTGAGGACCGTGCCGGCCACCCGCGCCTGGACCCGCCTGAGCTGCTGCAGGGCCCGCTGGGCCGCGACCTCCTCGGTCTCGCCGGCCCGCACCACCAGGATGACGGCGTCGCTCGCGGCGCCGAGGACGGTGGCGTCGGTGACCGCGAGGGTCGGCGGCGAGTCGAAGATGATGATCTCGTACTGGGCCCGCAGCTGCTCCTGCAGCCGGTGCATCGCCTCGGAACCGAGCAGCTCGGAGGGGTTCGGCGGCAGGGCGCCGGCCGGCAGGACGTCGAGCTTGGGCACCACGTTGGGGCGGATGGCCTCGCGCAGCTGGGCGGTGCCCACCAGCACGTCGGTCAGGCCGGGCTCCTGCACCAGGCTGAAGGCCCGGTGGACCAGCGGCCGGCGCAGGTCGGCGTCGACCAGCAGCGTGCGCGAGCCCTGCTGGGCCAGGGTGATCGCCAGGTTGGCCGCCGTGGTGCTCTTGCCCTCGCCGGGCCCGGGGCTGGTCACCACGATGAGCTGCAGCTGCTGCTGCTCGGCGTTCACGAACGTGACGTTGGTGCGCAGGGTGCGATAGGCCTCGGTGGCCGGGTGGTCCGGACTCATCAGGGAGACGAGCGGCAGGTTCTGGCGCCGTCGTCCGTGGCCGTTGCCGGGGCCCGGCACCGCGGTCAGCGGCGCCTTGGCCTCCAGGGGGATCAGTCCGAGGACCGGGACCTCCAGCGCGCGCTCGACGTCGGCCGTGGTCTTGATGGTCTGGTCCAGGTACTCGAGGAAGAAGGCCGCCAGGATCGCCAGGCCGAGCCCCACCAGGAGGCCGAGCATCATCTTCTGGCGCAGGCCCATGCCGATGCGCCCGGCCGGCCGGGCCGGCTCCACGATGCTGATGTACGGCGCGATGGTGGCGCGCTGGATGCGCGCGGCCTCGAGCTGGCTCAGCAGGTACTTGTAGGTGTCGTTCTGGAGACTGGTCTCGAGTTCCAGCTGGGCGAACTGCGACTGCTTGCCCGGGAAGGTCGACAGCCGCGCCCGCTGGACCCGGATGTTCTCCTCGATGGACTGGAGCTGGGACTCCATCGAGCGGATCGTGGCGTTGGTCGCGTCGACCAGGGCCCGCGAGGCCTGCGTGATCCGCTGGTCGATCGCCTGCACCTCGGGATTGGTCTCGCGCAGGCCCATGCTGCCGGCGACCCGGGTCCGCCGTTCCTCGTAGAGCTTGAGCAGGTTCTCGAGCTGGAACAGCATCGCCGGGTTCGAGGCGATGGCCGCGACGGCGGCCAGGCGGTTCACGGTCTCGTAGGTCACGTCGGTGCCGCCGCCCATGATGCCGCGCATCGTCACCAGGTCCAGCTGGCGGCGCTCCCGCTCGCGCTCCTGCTGCTGGATGGAATTGATGAGCGCGACCTCCTCGGCCGTCAGGTCGGTCGTGTGCTGCGACTCCTGGTACGACTGCATGCGGCCCAGGCTCGCCAGGTAGCGCAGCCGCGCGTCCTCCACCCGCTCGGTGATGTACTGGAGACGCTGGTCGGCCACCTCCTGGACCCGCTGCACGCCGAAGTACTGCAGGGCGCGGATCGCCGCGTCGAGCGCCTGCGGCACGATCGACGGGTCGAGGCCCGTGTAGGTGACCGTCACGATGTTGGTGCTCGGCTGGATCTGGTAGCCCATGCCGCCGCGCACGATGGCCGCCGCGGTCACCCGGGGCACCACCGCGAACGTCACCGATTCGACGTGGTCCACCGGCCGCACCATGAAGCTGAACCCCGGTCCGACGGCCGGCGTGTCGTAGGTGCCCGATGCCACCAGCTGGCGCTGGCTGCTGCGGACCTCGTAGCCCGCCGGCCCGTTGCGGGTGATGGTGAAGCTGTCCGGCCGGGCCAGCGAGTCCACCTGCACGCCCGCCACCACGTCGTTGCGCGGGACGCCCGTGGGGAACTGGATCTGCATGCCGATGGCGTCGCTGACGGCCAGGCCCAGCGCCTGGGTCGAGAGCACCAGCGCCTCCGACAGCACCGGATCGGAGCGGAGCGACATGTCGGAGATGTCCACGTCGTTGAGGCCGGTGAAGACGCTGCGCTTCGAGTCAACCCGGATGGTGGCGGACGACTGGTAGCGGGGCACGGCGCGGCGGCCGAAGAACCAGGTGGCCGAGACGGCCGCGGCGACGACGATGACGACCACGCGCCAGTGGGCGATGAGGACCTGGAGCAGGTCCCGCAGGTGCAGTCGGCGGTCGAGGGGCAGCGCGCGGCTGGCGCGCGGCGCATGATGGCTCAGGGTCGCCTCCGGGCGAGCGAGTCGGGCCGCAGGCGGTCGTACAGGCCCGGCGACCGCTGCGTGGGACGCCCGTAGGCGCCGCGCTCGACCCCGAAGGGGTCACGATAGAGCGGCTGCCCGAACGGGCTCTGCTGCTGCTGCATCTGCTGCAGCGCGCGCTGGCGCTGCGCCTCGAGATACGGGTTGGCGCCGGCATCGTACGACGGCGCCCCGCCCGGGGCCGAGGGCTGGGTGAGGTTCTGACTGCCGGGCGCCCGGGCGCCCGCCGGCGCCGACGGGCCGACGGCCGAGCAGTACGGCGGCCCCAGGCACGGTTCGCACGAGCAGTTCAGCATCTGGCTCACCGAGCACGCCTTGCACACGGTGCCGACCTTCTTCTGGCACGGCGGGCACGACGCCTTGGCCTCGAGCACCCGCGCGCCCAGCGTGAAGGTCACGACCGTCGGCACCGACCAGCGCGCGATGGCGCCGAGCACGGCACGCCGGCTGAGCGGGCCGCCCGAGGGACGCTCGGCGCTCATGCCCCGACCGCCGCGCTCAGGTGCTGCGCCAGCCGTGCCGGCTCCGAGCCGCGGGCGCTCCACGCGCTCGCGCCGCCGAGTGCTTCGATCACTGCGACCATGAGGGCCGTCCGTTCCGTGTCGGCGTTCCCGCCGGCGATGAGCGACTGCGTCGTCAGGATCGCCGCCGCGCCCTCGCTCATCCGTTCCACGGCCGTCGCGCCGCTGTGGCGCGCCGCACTCAACAGCACGACCGCGTCCGCTCGCCCGTCCTCTGCCCGCCAGTCTTGGCGAAATGCGGCAGGGCTCACGTACCAGACCGGAGGAGCAAACAACGTGCCCTCCTGGCCACCCGCGGCAATATTCCCGAGCAAAGGTATGTCTCTCAATACCTTAGCGTCAAGCTTGAAAGACCGGGGAAAAGCCGAGAACTGCCCGGTCGCCGATGCAAAACACAACAGATCATCTCCCCAGGACCGGTGTCCCGAGGCCAGCAAGTGGGCCGCCAGCGTGGACTTCCCCGATCCCGAGGCGCCAACGAGCAGCACGTTGCGTCCTGAAACACACACGCCGGCCGCATGCAGACACACCAGCCGCCGCTCGGCCCCCAGCACGTCCTCGGTCGCCCGCCACTCCAGGAACGAGAAGGCATCGGCCAGCTGTCCGGCGGCGAACGGCGGCCGCCCGGGCGCCAGCGCGAGCCATCCGTCGGCCGTCCGCTCCAGCGCGTAATGCAGGCTTGCCGCCCGTTCGGCCGGCGGCGCCGCGTGGTACATCGCCCGCAGGGCCGCGCGTCCCTCGGCGTCGTCGCAGCGGAACTCCAGGACGCTCGAGGCGACGGCGACGCGGCGCGTCACCGCTACCGCAGCAGCCCCTCGTCCGCGAACCGGCGCAGGACGGTCTCGATATCGGTGCGGATCGCCGCGGGCTCGGTGCCCTCGAGTTCGCGCGCGATGGCGTCGGCGATGGCGTCGGTCCGATGGGAGCCGTCGCAATAGGTCCAGACGACGGCGGCCGTGAGGTTCAGGACGTGCGCCCGGTCCTGCCGGGCATCGAAGAGGACCCACTCGCTGCCGACACGCCGGAGCAGCACGTCGTCACGGGCGGTGGGCGGTCCGCTCATGGTGTGGGTGACCATGGGCCTCGAAGATAGGAAAGCGGGCGCCGGCCGCGCAAGTGCCGATTCCGTCGTCAGTTAGGCGCGTGGTGGCGGCGCCGGGCGCCCCGGCGGGCCGCTCACCGCTCGCCTTGCCCCGCGCGCGGCGGTCCGGCTAACTTGCGGCCCCCCGGACCTCCACCCGATCCCGCAGGGAATCAATGGCCGACGATCGCATGGACAAGCTGGTGTCGCTGTGCAAGCGACGCGGCTTCGTATTCCAGTCCTCCGAGCTCTACGGCGGCGTCGGCTCGGTCTGGGACTACGGCCCGCTCGGCGTCGAACTCAAGCGCAACATCAAGGAGCGCTGGTGGCGCGCCATGGTCCAGGCGCGCGACGACATCGAGGGACTCGATGCCGGCATCCTGATGCACCCCAGGGTCTGGGAAGCCTCGGGGCATGTCGCGGGGTTCACCGACCCGATGGTCGACTGCAAGACCTGCAAGGCCCGGTTCCGGGCCGACCAGCTGGCCGACGCCGCCTGCCCGCAGAAGCCGTCGAAGCACCCCGGCGAACACGCCGCGTGCGAGCTCACCGCGCCGCGGCAGTTCAACCTGATGTTCAAGACCTTCATGGGCCCGGTGGAGGACACGGCGGCCGTGGTGTACCTGCGGCCCGAGACGGCGCAGGGCATCTACGTCAACTATCTCAACGTGCTCCAGGGGTCGCGCCAGAAGGTGCCGTTCGGCATCGCGCAGATCGGCAAGGCGTTCCGCAACGAGATCACGCCGGGCAACTTCATCTTCCGCACCCGCGAGTTCGAGCAGATGGAGATGCAGTTCTTCGTGCGCCCCGGGACCGACGACGAGTGGTTCGAGCGCTGGCGCGACATCCGCTGGCAATGGCACCTCGGCCTGGGCATCCGGCCCGAGCACCTGCGCTGGCACCCGCACGGCCCCGGCGAACTGGCGCACTATGCCAAGGCGGCCTACGACATCGAGTACGAGTTCCCCTTCGGCTGGAACGAGTTCGAGGGCATCCACAACCGCACCGACTTCGACCTG
>CAZJZC010000071.1:0-12197 GCA_964550365.1 uncultured Gemmatimonadales bacterium
GTCTCTCAACCGGCGGCCTTCGCGCCGCTCATGGTCGAACGTGGAACAGCGTACCAGGCTGCTTGAAGCGGCGCTCTTCGCCGCGCCCCGTCCCCTCGCGCTCGACGAGCTCGCCATCCTCGATCCCGAGGCCGGCGAGGACGACTGGACGCGCGCGCTCGCCGAACTGCGCGATCACTACGAGACCGGCGCTCATGGCGTGGAACTGGTGGAGATCGCCGAGGGCTGGCAGATCCTCACCCGGCCGATCTTCGCCGAGGCCATCGAGCGGGCCGCATTCACGGCCCGGCCGCTGAAGCTCTCCAGCGCGGCGCTGGAGGTGCTGGCGATCATCGCGTATCGTCAGCCGGTGGGCCGCGCCGAGGTCGAGGAGATCCGCGGCGTCAGTTCCGGCGGCGTGCTGCGGCTGCTCCAGGAGCGCGGGCTGATCGACGTGGCCGGCCGGTCGGAGGGCCTGGGCCGGCCGCTGCTGTACGCCACCACCCCGATGTTCCTCGAGCACCTCGGGATGGGCGACCTGTCGGACCTGCCGCGCACCGACGAGCTGGCCGTCGCGCTGCGGCCGCCCGCGGACGACGCGCGCACGGCGGCCGCGCCGGTCGAGGAGCCGGCCCCCGAGTGACGCCGGTCCGGCTCGCGCGGTTCCTGGCGCGGGCGGGCGTCGTCAGCCGGCGGGGGGCGGCGGACCTGGTCGCCACCGGCCGGGTGCGCATCAACGGCGCACTGCCCCGCGGGCCCGGCGATCCGGTCGACCCCGACGCCGACCGGGTGACGCTCGACGGCCGGCCGCTCGCGGCGGCGGCCCCCGAGTGGCTGGCACTGCACAAGCCGACCGGGTTCGTGACGAGCCGCGCCGACGGCCGGCGTTTCCGCTCGGTCTTCACGCTGGTCCCCGGCGCGTCGGCCGCGCTGGTGTCGGTGGGCCGGCTGGACGTGATGAGCGAGGGCCTGCTGCTGTTCACGACCGACGGCGACCTCGCGGCCCGGCTGATGCATCCCCGCTGGGCGGTGCCCCGGACCTACCGGGTCGCCGTCACGGGACAGCTGGGGCCCGACCAGCGCGCCGCGCTCGACGCCGGCATCCGGCTCGACGCCGGCCGCCCGGTGCGGCCGGGGTGGTGGCGGTTCGCCCCCGACCGTGCGGGCGGCTCGCTGGAGCTGGAACTGGCGGAAGGACGGAACCGCGTGGTGCGGCGCCTCTGCGCCGCGCTCGGGCTGACCGTCCGCTCGCTCACCCGCACCGCGTACGGGCCCGTACGGCTCGGCGCGCTCGGGGCGGGCCGCAGCCGCCCGCTCACGGCCGCGGAAACGGCGGCCCTCTACCGCGCCGTGGACCTCCCGCGGCCCCAGGCACACGACTGAACGGATCGGGAGTCCATGGACCTCAACGGCGCTTCGATCATGATCCTCGGCGGCAGCGGCCTGGTGGGCCACGCCGTGGCCCGCCGCCTGCTCGACTGCCGCCCGCGCCAGATCGTCCTGGTGGCGCTCTACGCGCGCGAGACCGAGGAGACGGCCGCGGCCCTGCAGCCCTTCGCCGGCGGGACCGCCATCGCGGTCGAGCACGGCAACGTCTACGTGCCGGTCGCGCTCGCGCGCGGTGAACGCGCCCT
The DNA here is from genome assembly GCA_964550365.1 of uncultured Gemmatimonadales bacterium. Lineage (GTDB taxonomy): Bacteria > Gemmatimonadota > Gemmatimonadetes > Gemmatimonadales > JACORV01 > DASXPG01. Next base: position 1,614 of record CAZJZC010000071.1, read on the forward strand.
CCAGCTCGACGACGCGGGCAACCGCGGCCTGCTGGTCGAGGACGTCTTCGGCGACCTGACCGAGGAGACGCTGGCCCGGAGCTACCTGGTCCGGCTGCTGGAGCAGTACCGGCCCGACGCCGTGGTGGACTGCGTCAATACCGCCACCGCCTTCGCCTACCAGGACGTCTACCGCTCGGCCCGTGACCTCATCGCGCTGGCCAGGGAGGGGCGGGCCGACCAGGCGGCCATCGAGCGGCACGTGCTGACCATGCCGATCCCGCAGCTGACGCGCCACGTCCAGATCCTGCGCGAGGGGTTGAAGCGGGCAGGCACCAGGGCCTACGTGAAGATCGGCACCAGCGGCACCGGCGGGATGGGCCTCAACATCCCCTACACCCACTCGGAAGAGCGGCCCTCGCGGACCCTGCTGACCAAGTCGGCGGTCGCGGGCGCCCACACGCTGCTGCTGTACCTGCTGGGCCGCACGCCCGACGCGCCGGCCACGGTGGAGATCAAGCCCACGGCGGCCATCGGATGGCGGGAGATCGGCTTCGGCCCGGTGCGGCGCGCCGGCCGCGAGATCGAGCTGTACGACTGCCCCGCGCCGATGCCGCTGGGCGAGGCCTTCGCCGGGCGGGCCGGCTGGACGGCGCTGGGGCGGCCGCTGGAGTCGGTCTGGATCAACATGGGCGAGAACGGGCTGTTCGCCCACGAGGAGTTCGCCACCATCACGGCGCTCGGCCAGATGGAGTTCATCACGCCCGAGGAGATCGCCGAGTACGTGGTGCAGGAGATCGAAGGCCGGCCGACGGGCCGGGACGTGGTGGCGGCCCTCGACGCCTCGACGGCGGGCCCGACCTACCGGGCCGGCATGCTGCGCGACGCGGCGCTCACGCGGCTCGACGCGCTCGGGACCCGCCACAAGGCGCGCTCGGTCGCATTCGAGATGCTGGGTCCGCCGCGGCTGACGAAACTGCTGTACGAGGCGCACCTGTGCGCCCGGCTGTTCCGGTCGGTCGACGCGCTGGCCGGCGCCGATGCGGCCGCGCTGGGCGCCGACGCGCAGCGGCTGCTGGACGCCTCGCCCGATCTCAGGGCCGAGATCCTGTCGGTGGGCATCCCGATCGTCAGCGCCGACGGCACCGGGATCTCGCGCGGGCCGCATGTGGTGGTGCCGCCGGCGCCGGGCGACCCGCTGGCCGCGGCCCCGCGCGGCTGGGTGGACCTCCGGGAGGCCAACTGCGCGCTGTGGATCGCGCGGGCCCGCCAGATGGTGGCCGATGCGGGCGCGCGTCGCGGGACCGGGGGGTCCGGGAGCGACGAGGAGTGGTTCGCCATCGAGCCGGCCGATCCGATCGCGCCCTGGCGCATGGCCACGTGGATCTTCCGCGTCGAGGACCAGGGGGAGCGCATCAAGCGCTGAGCCCATGGACACCAGGCCCATCGAGGCGGCCCTGGCGGAGATCGGCAAGGCCTGGCGGCTGTGCCGATTCTATCCGGCAAGTCACCCCTCGGTGCAGCAGGCGCTGGCGACCCTCTCGGCGGCGCTTCCCGGTCTCGCGGCGCTCGGCACCATCGAACTGAAGCTGCAGCCCGGCGGCATGCTGCTCGGCAGCGCCCCGGTCGCCCCGCGCAACCCGCAGGTCGCGGAACTCGCCGGCCTGCTCTATTCCCAGGGACACCGCATGCTGGTGCTGGAGCCCGGTCTCACCGGCGACGAGGTCGCGACGCTGATCCGGGCCGCCGCCAGCGGCACCGAGCGCGCCATGCAGGCGCTCGGCGGCCGCGCGGCGTTCGAGGACCTGCCCCACATCCGGCTCGAGCGCACGGCCCGCAAGAGCGGTCTCGCCAGGCCGCGGGCCCAGGACGGCCGCGCGTCGGAGGGCCCGTTGCCCGCGGTGCGGGGCAGCGGCGTGTTCCGGCCCGACGCCCTGCCGCCCGAGATCGAACTGACCCGGCTGGCGGCGCGGGTGGAGGCCGCCGGCGACGCCACCGCGGCCGAGCGTCTCGGGGACCTGATCGGAGAGCTGGCGTCGGCGAGGAACTTCGGCGCGGTCGCCATCGGCATCCTCGCCCTTGGCCGCGCCGCGCGCGGCCGCGACGCCGCGGTGGCGGCGGCCGCCGCCGCGGCGCTGGCGTCGCGGGTGCCGCCCTCGGCGGTGAGCGGCGTGCTCGCCCGGCTGTTCGATGCCGGTCTCGCGCCCGACGACCGGGACACGGCGGTGCAGTCCCTGGGCGCCCTGGGCGCGCGCGCGATCCCCATGGTCTACGACGGGTTCCACGCCGCCGGCCCCGGCGAGCGGCGCGACATCCTGCTCGCCGTGGTGCGGCAGGCAGGTCCGGACGCCGCCGAGCCCATCCTCGCGCGGATGGACGCCGAGGGGCGCGGCGAGACCGCGCGGCTCAACGCCCAGCTGCTCGGCGCCACGCGGTCGGCGGCGGCCGGGCTCATGCTGGGGGCGCTGGCACAGCACGCCGAGGCCCCGGTGCGCGCGGCCGCGGTGGACGGCCTGACGCACGTGGACGATCCCGAGGCACAGCGGCTGGTGCTCGCGGCGCTGCGGGACCCGCATCCGTCGGTCCGCGTCGCGGCGGCCCGCGCCATCGCGTGGACCGGGGACCCGGCGCACGTGCCGCTGCTGCTGGCGCGGCTCGCGGCCGAGGAGGACGATGACGCGGCCATCGCGCTGATGCGGAGTCTCGGCGAACTGCGCGACGGCCGTGCCGTGGGCCTGCTCGCCGACGTGGCCCGCGGCGTGGCGGGCGTGTTCCAGCGGCGGCCGCCGGCTGTCTGCGCCGCGGCCGTCCGCGCGCTCGGTGCCATCGGCACGGCGGACGCCCTGCACGCGGTCGAGTCGCATCAGGGCGGCTGGCGCGGCGAGGTGCGCGCCGCGGCCGCCGAGGTGCTGCGGGCGGCGGGGCGTGCCCCGTGAGCCGCCGGATCGCGATCCTGCCCGACGTGGTCGCCAACCGCATCGCGGCCGGCGAGGTGGTCGAGCGCCCGGCGTCGGTCGTCAAGGAACTGATCGAGAACGCGGTGGACGCCGGCGCGCGCGCGATCGCCGTGGAGATCGAGGGCGGCGGCAAGACGCTGATCCGCGTGGCCGACGACGGCGACGGCATGGGCCGCGAGGACGCTCTGCTGGCGCTCGACCGCCACGCCACCAGCAAGGTGCGCACGGCGGAGGACCTCGTCGGCGTGGCGACCTTCGGCTTCCGCGGCGAGGCCCTGCCGAGCATCGCGGCCGTGAGCCGCTTCGAGATGGAGACGGCGTCGGCCGGCGAGCCGGTCGGGACCCGCATCACGGCGTCGGGCGGCATGGTCCAGGCGGTGGCCGATGTCGCCCGCACACCGGGCACCACGGTGACGGTGCGGGCGCTGTTCCACGCCACGCCGGCGCGGCGCAAGTTCCTGCGGTCCACCCGCAGCGAGACGCGCGCCAGCGTCGAGGTCGTCGAGACGCTGGCGCTCGCGCGCCCGTCGCTGGGCGTGACCATGCTGGCCGACGGGCGTCGGGTGGTGGACGCGATGCCGGCGCCGGGCCTGGCCGAGCGCGTCGCCCAGGTGCTGGGCCGCGACATCGCCGCCACCATGGTGCCGGTGGCCTGGCGCGAGGGCGCGGTGGCCGTGGCCGGGATGGCGCAGCGGCCGGCGGACGCGGGGACCGGGGCCCGCAGGGCCCTCCTCTTCGTCAACGGCCGTCCCTTCCGCGACCACTTCCTGGTGCGGGCCGCCGAGCGGGGGTACCGGGCCACCGTACCCGCCGGCGCGCGGCCGAGCCTGGTGCTGGCGATCGAGGTGCCCGCGGCCGACGTGGACGTGAACGTGCACCCGGCCAAGCTGGAAGTGCGCTTCCGTGACCGTTTCGCGCTCGAGGCGGCGGTCGAGGCGGCGGTGCACGCGGCGCTGGGAGACCTGGCGGCGGCGGCGCCGGTCGGCACCGGCCCGGGCATGGCGTGGGAGCATCGCGCGATCGGCCCCTCGGCGCCGCACGCCGACGTCCCGGGCGACCTGTTCGGCGCCGGCGAGGCGCCCGTGGCCGGGGCCGACGATGCCGCGCCCGGCCCGGCGGCCGACGGCGCGCTGCGGGTCGTGGCGCAGGTGCACGATGCGTACATCCTCGTCGAGGCGCGGGACGGCCTGCTCATCATCGATCAGCATTCGGCGCACGAGCGCGTGCTGTACGAGCGCGCCATGCAGACGCTGCGCTCCGGCGGCGGCGCGTCGCAGAAGCTGCTGTTCCCGCTCACCCTGCGGTTCGCGCCCGCCGAGCTGGACGCGCTCGACGCCCATCGCGAGCTCATCGCCAGGCTGGGCTACGAGGTCGAGCCGTTCGGCGGCGACGCGGTGGTGGCCCACGCGGCCCCCGCGCCGCACCCGCGGTTCGATGCCGAGCGGTGCCTGCGTGAGGTGGTGGCCGACCTGGCCGGCGGCCGGTTCGGCGGCCTCGCGAACCGGCTGGAGCGGTTCGCCTCCACCTTCGCGTGCCGGGCGGCGATCAAGGCCGGTCAGCCGCTCAGCCGGCCCGAGATGGACGAGCTGGTCGGGCGCCTGTTCGCCGCCGAGCTGCCGGCGCACGACGTCCACGGCCGGCCGACCATCGTGCAGCTGCCGCGGCACGAGCTCGAACGCCGCTTCGGCCGGCGGTGAGCGCGTCGGGCGCGGCGGACCGCGCGGCGGGCGCCGGCGCCCCGGTGCCGGTGCTCCTCGGCCCCACGGCCTCCGGGAAGACGGCCGTGGCTACGGCGCTGGCATCGCTGGCCGACATCGAGATCATCTCCGCCGACTCGCGCCAGATCTACCGCCGGCTCGACGTCGGCACCGCCAAGCCGACCCCGGCCGAACGCCGGGCGGCGCCGTATCATGGCCTCGACCTCATCGAGGTCGGCGAGCGCTACTCGGCGGGCCGCTTCGCGCGGGCCGCGACCGACTGGATCGCGGGCATCCGGGGTCGGGGCCGACTGCCGCTGGTGGTGGGAGGAACCGGCTTCTACGTGCGGGCGCTGTTCGAGGGCCTGTTCGCGGAGCCGCCGCTCGATCCGGCGCGCCGCGCCGCGCTGCAGCGGGCCCTGGGCGCCCTCGACCGGGCCGAAGTGGCCCGGTGGGCCGGACGGCTCGATCCGTCGTTCGCGGGCGGCGGCGGACGCCAGCGGGCGGCGCGCGCGGCCGAGGTCGCCCTGCTCACCGGCCGGCCGCTGAGCGCGTGGCATCGCGCCGCGGCGCCCGCACCGGGGCCGGCCCCGTGGTACGCGGTGCTGACACTGCCGCGCGAGGTGCTGGCGGCGCGCATCGAGGCACGGGTGAACGCCATGCTGACCGACGGACTCGTGGACGAGGTGCGCGGCCTGCTGGCCGGCGGCGCGCCGGCGGACGCACCGGGCCTGCGCAGCGTGGGCTACCGCGAGGTGATCGAGGCGCTCGCGGGGCGGCTGGAGGCGGCCGCGCTTCCCGGCGCGATCGCCCGGGCCACGCGCCGGTACGCCAAGCGGCAGGCGACCTGGTTCCGGCACCAGCTGACCGGGCCGGTCCTGGCGCTCGACGCGACACGACCTGCCGGGGAAGTGGCGCGGGCGCTGCTCTCCGGCTATCGTGCGCGGATGACGAGTGACAGCGCGCGCGACACGGCGGCGGGCTAGATGCGCATCGGCATCGTCTGTTATCCGACCTACGGCGGCTCCGGCGCGGTCGCGACCGAGCTGGGCCTGGCCCTGGCCGGCCGCGGTCACGACGTGCACTTCATCAGCTACGCCATGCCGTTCCGGCTGCGCTTCAACGAGCGGGTCACCTTCCACGAGGTGAAGATCGGCTCGTATCCGCTGTTCGAGCACCCGCCGTACTCGCTGGCGCTCTCGGTGATGCTGCACGAGGTGGCCGTGCGCGAGAAGCTCGACCTGATCCACGCGCACTATGCGATCCCCCACGCCACGGCCGGATGGATGGCGAAGCAGCTGCTGGCCGGTGTCCGCAACCTGCCCGTCGTGACGACCCTCCACGGCACCGACATCACGCTGGTGGGGCAGGATCCCTCGTACTTCGCCATCACCAAGTTCTCGATCGAGCAGTCCGATGCCGTCACGGCGGTGTCGCAGTACCTGAAGGACGAGACCCTGCGGGCCTTCGGGTGTACCGGGTGCGACATCGACGTGATCCCGAACTTCGTGGACCTCGACGAGTTCCGGCCGCCGCGCGAGCGGTGCCCGTTGTTCCCGGCGGCGGACAAGGTGCTGATGCACATCTCGAACATGCGGCCGGTCAAGCGGCTGATGGACGTGATCGGCGTCTTCGACCGGGTGCGCCAGGCCATGCCGGCACGCCTGGTGCTGGCCGGCGACGGCCCCGACCGGGAGGTGGCCGAGCGTGAGGTGGACCGGCTCGGTCTCAAGGACCGCGTCCGCTTCATCGGCAAGATCGAGGATGTCGCCCAGGTCATGCGCTGGGCGCACCTGTTCCTGCTGCCGAGCCAGTCGGAGTCGTTCGGCCTGTCGGCGCTGGAAGCGCTGGCCACCGGGGTGCCGGTCATCGGCGCCAGGGTCGGCGGCCTTCCCGAGGTCGTCGAGCACCAGGTGTCGGGCTACCTGGCGGAGCCGGGGAACGTGGAGGAGATGGCCGCGGGCGCGCTCGCGCTGCTGACCGACACCGCGCGCTACGAGGCGGCATCGGTGGCGGCGCGCGAGCGCGCCGCGGCGTTCGCCACCGACCGGGTGGTGCCACGCTACGAGGAGGTCTATGCGCGGGTCATGGGCGACTGACCTCCTCACGCTGGTCCGCGCGCGCAACCTGCTGCTGAGCGCCGCCGGGGTCTGGATCGGCGGCGTTCTCGCGCTTGGCGTGGTGGCGCCATCGGCCGCGGTGACCTGGGCCATGGTCTCGGCCATCCTGCTGGGTGCCGCCGGCAACGCGGCCAACGACCTGGCCGACCAGGACGCGGACCGGGTGAACCGGCCCGACCGGCCGCTGGTGGCCGGCACGCTCCCGCCCGGACTGGCGCTGGGCCTGGCCGGCACGGCGGGCGGCCTCGGGCTGGCGGCCGCGTGGTGGGTCGGCCGCGACGTGTTCCTCATCGGCCTGGTCGCGCTGGTCGTGATGCTGATCTACTCGCCGGTGCTCAAGCAGCGCGGTCTGGCGGGCAATCTGGCCGTCGCCGGCGTGGCGAGCCTGCCCCCGGTCTACGGCGCGGTGGCCGCCGGCTGGCCGCGGGCCGGGTACGTGCCGTTCGTCATGGGCGCGCTGCTCCATCTGGCGCGTGAGATCGTGAAGGACCTGGAGGACGTGCCCGGCGACGTGGCCCAGGGCCGGCGCACCGTCCCGATCGTGCTCGGCCGCGAGGCGGCGTTCCTCCTGGCGGCCGGGGCGCTGGTGCTGTTCGTGCCGGCGTCGCTGGCGCCCTGGTTCGCCCACTGGTACGGCCGGCGCTACGGCGTGGCGGTCGCGGTGCTGGCCGTCGGTATCGCGGTGCTCATCGCAAGGCTGCTGTCCCGGCGGCTGGCCGGCGCGCGGGCGGCGCTCAAGGTCGCGATGCTCTGGGGCCTCGCGGCCCTGCTCTGGGACCGCCTGTGAGCGAGTGGCTGGTGGTCACCATCCTCGGGGTCGTCGAAGGGATCACCGAGTTCCTGCCGATCTCCTCCACGGGGCATCTGCTGCTGGTCGAGCAGTGGCTCCCGATCCGCCAGAGCGACACCTTCCTGATCGTCATCCAGGGCGGCGCCGCGCTGGCGGTGCTCCTGGTCTTCAAGGATCGGCTGAGCCGGCTGCTGGCCACCTGGCGCCAGCCGGATTCGCGCGACTACCTGCTGCGGCTCGCCGGCGCGTTCGGTCTCACCGCCGCGGGAGGACTCGTCCTCAAGGCCCTGGACGTCCGCCTGCCCGAGACCGCCACGCCGGTCGCGCTGGCGACCCTGGCGGGCGGCGTGCTGTTCATCGTGGTGGAACGCTGGCTGCGCGGGCGGCCGGGCGCCGCGCGGGTCACCTGGCGCATCGCGGTGGCGATGGGACTGGCCCAGCTGGTGGCCGCGGTCTTCCCCGGCACCTCGCGTTCGGGCGCGACCATCCTGATCGCCCTGGCAATGGGCCTGACGCGTCCGGTGGCGATCGAGTTCTCCTTCCTGCTCGGCGTGCCGACCCTGCTGGCCGCCGGCGCGCTCAAGCTCGGCTCGGCCCTCGGCCAGCCGGGCGCGGATCCCCTGCGGCTGGACCTCCTGGCCCTGGGCACGCTGGTGGCGGCGCTGACCGCCTTCGCCTCGGTGCGCTGGCTGCTGCGCTACGTGCAGTCGCACACCTTCGAGGGATTCGGCTGGTATCGCATCGTGCTGGGCATCCTGGTCCTCGGCACGGCCCTGTTCTGAGCGCCGGCGGCGCGTGATCCGCTACGATGGTCTCGACGCCGGTGAGCTGGCGCTCCGTGTGGGCGCGCCACGCGCGGCGATCGAGTCGAGCCTCGGCTCGACCCAGGACCTGGCGCACGCGCTCGCCGCGGAGGGGGCGCCCTCGGGCACGGTGGTCCTGGCCGACGAGCAGACGGCGGGGCGGGGCCGGGCCGGCCGGCGCTGGTGGTCGCCACCCGGCGCCGGCATCTGGCTGAGCCTGGTGCTGCGGCCCCGGCAGGCACCGGTGGGAGGCGCGCTCGCCATCCGGGTCGGATCGGCGCTCCGCGACGCGCTGGCCGTCGCCGCGCCGCCCGCCGCCGTCGCGCTCAAGTGGCCCAACGACCTGGTGCACGAGGGCCGCAAGATCGGCGGGGTGCTCTGCGAGGCCCGCTGGTCCGGCGGTCAGCTCGGGTGGGTCGCCGTCGGCGCGGGGCTCAACGTCCACGGACCCCTCGACCGGGCGGTAGCGGACGTCGCGGCGGTGCTCGCAGACCTGGCGCCGGGCGTTTCCCGGCTCGGCGTGCTGGAAGCGCTGGTCCCGCGCCTCATCGCCCTGGCGGAGCGGCCCGCGACGCTCGCCGATGCCGAGCGCGCCGCCTACCTGTCGCACCTGTGGATGCCGCCCGGGGAATCGGCCGTCGGACTCGATCCGGACGGCGCCCTGCGCCTGCGGAACGCGGACGGCCGGCTCGAGCGCCGCACCGATGCGGCCTGAGGCCGGCAGCGCCGCCTTGCGCGCGGCCCGCGCACGGCCGTAGCGTTCCCGCCCATGCTGCTCGCCGTGGATATCGGGAACACCGAGGTGACGATCGGCCTCTTCGCCGGCGCCGAGCTGGAGCGGAGCTGGCGCATCATGACGCATCCGGACCGCTCCTCCGACGAGTGGTCGGTGCTGCTGCGGGCGCTGTTCTCGCAATCAGGCATGGACGTCGCCGACGTGGGGCAGAGCATCGTGGCCTCGGTCGTCCCGATGAGCACGGAGGCGGTCAGCGACGGCCTGGTGGACGCCACCGGCACCGTCCCCATCGTGGTCAGCGCCGCCGCCCTGCCCATCCGGCTCGACGTCGAGGAACCGCAGACGGTCGGCGCCGACCGCATGATCAATACGCTGGCCGCCAGCCGGCTGTTCGCCTGCGACACCATCGTCGTGGACTTCGGCACCGCCACCACGCTCGACTGCATCACCGGGGACGGCCGCTTCCTCGGCGGGATCATCGCGCCGGGCGTGCGCACGGCCGGCGAGAACCTCATCAGGCGCGCCGCCAAGCTCTCGGCCACCGACCTGTCGCCGCCGCCCCAGGCCCTCGGCCGCCGGACGGACGACTGCATCCGGGCGGGTCTCGTCTTCGGGTCGGCGGACGCCGTGGACGGGCTGGTGCGCCGGCTCAAGGCCGAATGGCCGACGCGGGAGGTGCCCAAGGTCATCGCCACCGGGGGCCTGGCGCCCCTGATGGCCAAGTACTCGAGCGAGATCGAGGAAGTGCATCCGGATCTCACGCTCCAGGGCCTGCGGATCGCGGCCGAATGGATCACGGGACAGGGCGCGCGCACGGGATGACCGACCCGCGCACCCGCAACGTCTGGCGTCGCCTCGGCTACCGACTGCTGCCGGGCGACGCCTTCTCGTATGTGCTGCACCTCCGGCCGGCCGAGTGGCCCATCATGGCGGCGCACACGGCGCTCGGCTTCCTGCTCGCGACCGGCCTGGGTCCCGCCTTTGAGGGGCAGGGGCTGGCCGCGCTGGCATGGGCACTGGTCCTGTGGGTGGTGTTCCTCAACGGCGGCACGCTCGCGATCAACAGCGCCTTCGACAACGACGAGGGCGACATCGGCTATCTCGATGCGCCGCCGCCGCCGCCGCGCCACCTGGCGTGGGCCGGATTCCTGCTGATGGCCGCGGGGCAGGGGCTCGCGCTCACCTTGCCGCCCGGGTTCGCCTGGGCCTACGCGATCTGCTTCGCGATGAGCGTGGCCTACTCGGTCCCGCCCCTCCGGCTCAAGGCGGTCGGCGGCGTGGACTGGCTCATCAACATGTGGGGTTTCGGTACGCTGACGCCGTATGCCGGCTGGGCCGCCACGGGCCGGCCGCTCGACACCGCGCACGGGGTCGTGCTGTTCGGCTTCTGTCCGCTGTTCGCCGCGCTGTATCCGCTCACCCAGCTCTACCAGTTCGACGAGGACCGCCGTCGGGGCGACCGGACGCTGGCCATCATGCTGGGCATGCGCCGGAGCCTGGTC
>CAZJZC010000072.1:0-12184 GCA_964550365.1 uncultured Gemmatimonadales bacterium
CCCCTCTCACCTACCCCCACCCCTATCAACCTCGCCCGCCCACCCCACCCATCCCGGTCCCCGCACCACCCGCCCCGGCGTCGCTCCGGTATGCTCGCCCCCGCGCAGGACGGGGACGCCGTTGACCAGCACGTCGCGCACGCCGGTGCTGTACTGGTGGGGCCGGTCGAAGGTCGCGTGGTCGCGGATGCTGTCGGGGTCGAAGACCACGATGTCGGCGTGGAAGCCCGGGCGGAGGGACCCGCGGCGTCGCAGGCCCAGGGTGGCGGCCGGCATGCTGGTGAGCCGCCGGACCGCTTCCTCGAGGCTGATGATGCGCTCCTCGCGCACGTAGCGCCCGAGCAGGCGCGCGAAGTTGCCGTAGGCCCGGGGATGCGGATTGCTCCGCAGGAACGCGCCTTCGGGGGCCAGGGAGCCGCCGTCCGACCCGAAGCTCATCCACGGCAGGGCGATCTGCCGGCGCACGTTGTCCTCCGACATGAGGAAGTAGACGGTGCCGACGCGGCTGTCGTCCTGGACCACCAGGTCCATGGCGGTCTCCTCCGGGCTGCGGCCCCGTTCGCGCGCCACGTCGGCCAGCGTCCGGCCGGTGAACCGCTTGAGCGAGTCCTGCCGGAAGGCGACCAGCATGACGTTCGCGGGCGAGCCGGCGGCGAGGTACAGGCTCTCCCAGGCGTTGGTGGGCGTGCGCATCTCGCGGGCCACGCGCGCGCGGATGGCCGGGTCCTGGAGCCGGCGCCGCCAGGCCTGGAGCCCGCCTTCCTGCACCCAGGGCGGCATGGCGGCGTCGAGGCCGGTGGCGCCGGCCGTGTAGGTGTACATGTCGGCGGTGATGCGCAGGCCCTCGGCGCGCGCGCGTTCGACCCGGGCGATGACGGCGTCGAGCTTGCCCCAGTTGGCGCGGCCGGCGGCCTTGAGGTGGTAGATCTCGGCCGGCACCCGCGCGGCGCGCGCGATGCCGATGAGCTCGTCCACCGCCTCGAGCAGGCGGTTGCCCTCGCTGCGCATGTGGGAGATGTACATGCCGCCCCGGCGGCCGGCCTCCTCGGCCAGCGCCACCAGCTCGTCGGTCCGGGCGTAGAACGCCGGCGCGTAGATCAGCGAACTGCCGACCCCCAGCGCCCCCTCCTCCATGGCCTGGCGCACCAGCGCGCGCATCCGCGCCAGCTCCTCGGCCGTCGGGGGGCGGTCGGCGTAGCCGAGCTCGTGGACCCGCACGGTGGTGGCGCCGACGAAGGACGCGACGTTGGTCGCGATGCCGCGCTGTTCCAGGTGCTCGAGGTAGCCGCCGAGCGTCGTCCAGGTCACGTCGAAGCGCAGGTCGCCCTGCCCCCGCACCATCTCGGCGCGCATGGAGTCGTTGAGCGGGCCCATGGACGAGCCTTCGCCCATGACCTCGAGGGTCACGCCCTGGCGGATGTCGCTCTGCGACCGGCCGTCCACCAGCAGGTCGTCGGTGGCCCAGCTCAGCATGTTGATGAACCCCGGCGCCACGGCGAGGCCGCGGGCATCGAGCTCGATGCGGCCGCGCGCGCCGCCCAGATCGCCGACCACCGCGATGCTGTCGCCCGTCACCGCGATGTCGGCCGTCACCGGCGCGCCGCCGGAGCCGTCGTAGACGGTGCCGCCCCGGATGACCACGTCGTAGCGTGGGCCGCAGGCCGCCGCGACCAGCAGCAGCGGCAGGGCCAGGACCCGCCGCGCCCGCCGCGCGGCCGGCGCCACTGCCGCGAGGCGCGTGGCGTTTCGAACGACCGTTCGAATCCTCATGATGGTCCCTCCGGAAAAGGGCGGCGCGGCGCGGCGCTCGCCGCGCATGAAGCGTTCTTCACGTGTTCTTGGACGGTAATTCACCAGCGGCCGCCGATACTATGCCGACACGTCGTGACGGCCCGGCCCGGGCCGACCCCTGCGCGTACCACCGCGCTCACCGGCGTGGGGAGGCCGCATGCCCTGGAAGCCCATCATCGTCGGCGTCGACGGGACGCTGGAATCGGTGCGCGCCGCGCAGTGGGGCGCCTACATCGCCGACCTTGCCGGCACCACCTGCCGCCTGGTGCACGCGGCCCGCGACTACTGGAGCGCGGTGACGATCCCCGATTCGATCCAGGATTACGATCAGCTCGACCAGGCGGCGCTGAGCTACGCGCGCTCGACGGTGACCGGTTCGCTGCGGAGCGACGTGCCGCCCGCGGTGCTGGAGACGCTCGAGGTGCGCGTCGGCCGCCCGACGATGATACTCGCCGACGCCGCCCGCCGCGACCAGGCCGGGCTGGTGGTCCTGGGAGGCAAGCACCGCCGGGGCCTGGAGCGCATCGGCGGCAGCACCATCACGCACATGGTCCGGGCCCACGACCTCCCGGTGCTGGCGACCGACGGCGGCGGGCCCTCGGTGGCGCGGGTGCTCGCGGCCGTGGACCTGTCGTACGCGGCGAAGCCGGTGATCGACGCCGCCGAGCGCTGGGCCGGGCTGTTCCAGGCGCAGCTGCGGGTGATGCACGTGGTGGAGCCGACGCCGCTGATCCCGGGCGTGGCGGTCGCGGTCAACGACGACGAGACCTTCGCGGCCTCCGAGCGGCTGTTCGAGCTCTCGGTCCTGCCCCTGATCGCGCGGCCGGGCGTCGAGACGGTCGTCCGTCGCGGCCGGTCGGCGGCGGCGATCGTGGACGAGGCCACGCACTGGCACGCCGACCTCATCGTGGTCGGTTCGCACGGACGCGGCTGGGTCGACCGCCTGCTGATCGGCAGCACCTCGGAGCGCCTGCTCCACGTCCTGCCGGCCTCGACCCTCGTGGTGCCGGTGGCCAAGCCGACCGGCCGGCGGGCGCTCGAGGACGCGGCGTACCCCTGGGAGGCGCGGTTGGCCGGCGCGGCGCGGGAGGCTTAGGTTACCAGCGCACTGGTCCGGCCGAAGCGGCCGGCGGCATCCCACGGGGGAGCGATGCACGCTGACCGCGCCGCCGGGCGCGAGCAGGCGCCGGCCGAACCCGACGTCCTCCGCGTCCGTTACGAGCGGCTGCTGGCCGCGGGCGTCGAGATCGCCTCGGAGCACACGCTGGACGGCGTCCTGCGCCGGGTGGTGGAATCGGCCCGGTCGGTGGTGGGCGCGCGCTACGCGGCCCTCGGCGTGCTCGACGAGGACGGCGGCGCGCTGGTGGCCTTCGAGACCGCGGGCCTGTCGGACGACGAGCGCGGGCGGATCGGCACCCTGCCGCGGGGCCACGGCCTGCTGGGCGCGGTGATCCGCAGCGGCAAGCCCCTGCGGGTGCCGCGCATCGGCGACCATCCCGAATCGGTCGGCTTCCCGCCCAACCACCCGCCGATGCAGTCGTTCCTCGGCGTGCCCATCGTGACCCGCACCCGCGTCTACGGCAACCTGTACCTCACCGAGAAGCTCGGCGCCGACGAGTTCTCGGCCGACGACGAACGGGTCGCGGTCCTGCTGGCCTCCCAGGCCGCCGCCGCCGTGGAGAACGCCCGGCTGTTCGAGGAGACGACCAGCCTGCTGGCGCGGCTCCAGCGGCTCCAGCGCCAGCGGGACCAGTTCTTCGCCATGATCAACCACGAACTGCGCAACGCGCTGACGGGCGTCTACGGATGGGCCGAGCAGGCCCTGCGGGCCAGGTCCGCCGCGGTCGCCGAGCACGCGATCCACGAGGTCCACGAGTCGGCCGAGCGCACCATCACGCTGATGAACAACCTGCTCGACCTCTCGCGGCTCGACGCCGGCAAGGTGCAGACCGTGCACCGCGCGACCGGGATCGCCGCCGTGGTGGCGCGCGCCTGCGCCGTGGTCCAGCCCGCGGCCGCGGCGAAGCAGATCATGCTGATCGAAGAGGGACCCGCCGAGCCGGTGACCTGCGAGACCGACGGCCTCCGGCTCGAGCAGATCGTGGTGAACCTGGTGGCCAATGCCGTGCGCCACAGCCGGCCGGGCGACGACGTGGTGATCCGGACCGAGGCGACCGGGGAGGAACTGCTGATCCACGTGATCGACCGCGGGCACGGCATCGCCCTGGAGGACCAGCCCAAGATCTTCGAGCCGTTCATCCGCGTGGACCCGGAGAGCGGTCTCGGGTCGGGGCTCGGGCTCCCGGTCTCCCGCCGGCTCGCCGAACTGCTCGGCGGCCGGCTCACCGTGCACAGCGACCTGGGGCGCGGCGCGACGTTCACGCTCGCCTTGCCCTATCGGCCGGCAGCAGGAGGCAGCGCGTCGTGAAGATCCTGGTGGTGGAGGACGACCGGAAGGTCGCGGGGTTCATCGAGCAGGGACTGCGGGAGGAAGGCTACGCCGTGGACGTGGCGCCGGACGGCGAGGAAGCCACCATGCTGGCCCACGTGTACGACTACGACGTCATCGTCCTCGACGTGATGATGCCGAAGAAGACCGGACTCCAGGTGGCGTCCGAACTGCGGCGCGAGGGGCGCTCGACGCCGATCCTCATGCTGACGGCCCGCGACAGCACCGAGGACGTGGTGCGGGGCCTCGACGTCGGCGCCGACGACTACCTCACCAAGCCCTTCAAGTTCGACGAGCTGCTGGCGCGGGTCCGGGCCCTGTCGCGGCGCGGCGGCGCCAAGCGCACCGAACTGCTGACCTCGGGCGGCGTGGAGCTCGACCGCCTGCGCCACAAGGTGCGGGTCAACGGCAAGCCGCTCGACCTGACGCCCAAGGAGTTCCACCTGCTCGAGCACTTCCTGCTGCACCCCGACGAGGTCGTGCGGCGGACCGAACTGCTCGAGAAGGTCTGGGACATGCACTTCGACCCGGAGAGCAACGTCGTCGACGTGCACGTGGGGAACCTGCGCCGCAAGCTCAAGAAGGCGGCCGGGGTCAATCTCATCGTCACGGTCCGCGGCGTCGGCTTCAAGTTGACCCAGCCCGGGACCGACGCCGGCCGGTGACCGCCCCGCCCCGCCGCGCCTGGATCGCGGCGGGCGGCGCGGCCGGCCTGGCGGCCGCCGGCCTCCTCCACCTCCTCCTCGATCAGCCGGCCCTGGCGCGCCAGGTGCTGCTGGTCACGCTGGTCCTGGGCGGCACCCCGCTCGTGGGCTCGACCGTCCTGGGCCTGGTGCGCGGCCGGTTCGCCGCCGACGTGGTGGCCGCCCTGGCCATCGTCGGGGCACTGCTGCTGGGCCACTACTTCGCCGGCGTCATCATCGTGCTCATGCAGGCCGGCGGCGAGGCGCTCGACGCCTACGCCATGGCCCGCGCCTCGGATTCGCTGGAGGCCCTGCTGGCCCGGGCGCCGACCATGGCGCGCCGGCGCGCCGACGGCGCCATCACCGACGTGCCGGTCGCGGCGGTGACGCCCGGCGACCTGCTGTCGATCCGGCCCGGCGACCTGGTGCCGGTGGACTGCGTCGTGGTCGAGGGGGGCTCGAGCGTCGACGCGTCGGCCCTCACCGGCGAGCCGGCGCCGGTCCGGGCGGGGCCCGGCACCGAACTGCTCTCCGGCGCGCTCAATCTCGACGGGGTCCTGCTGGCGCGGGCCGTCCGCCCCGCCAGCCAGAGCCAGTACCAGCAGATCGTCCGCCTGGTCGAAGCGGCCCGCGCCGAGAAGGCGCCGATCCAGCGCCTCGCCGACCGCTGGGCCGTCTGGTTCACGCCGCTCACCCTGGCGATGTGCGTCGTGGCCTGGGTGGTCAGCCGCGACACGACCAGCGTGCTGGCGGTCCTCGTGGTCGCGACGCCCTGCCCGCTCATCCTGGCCACGCCGGTGGCGGTGATCGCGGGCATCGGACGCGCCGCCCGGCGCGGCATCATCGTGCGCCACGGCGGGGCCATCGAAGAGGCCGGCCGGACGCGGACGGTGGTGTTCGACAAGACCGGCACCCTGACCCTCGGCCGGCCGACCGTCGCGGCCGTGGAGCCCGCCGCCGGGTTCGAGGAGGCCGAGGTCCTGCGGCTGGCCGCGGCCGTGGAACAGTACTCGTCGCATCACCTGGGGCAGGCCGTCTCGCGCGCCGCGCTCGAGCGGTTCGGCGCGGCCGGCGAGGCGAGCGACGTGCGCGAGGCCCCCGGCGCCGGCGTGGCGGGCCGCGTCGGCGGCCGCGTCGTCGAGGTGGGCTCGGCGCGCTGGCTGACGGGAGCCGGGGGCGTCCCGCAGGGCGCCGGCGCCGCGACGACCGACGCGCACGTGCGGGTGGACGGGCGGCACGCGGGCCGCATCGTGTTCGCCGACCGCCTGAGAGCCGAGGTGCCGGACCTGCTGGCCAGGCTGAGGGCGCTCGGCGTGGAGCGCACGGTCATGCTCACGGGCGACCGGCGCGAGGCGGCCTGGCACATCGCGCGGCAGGCCGGCATCGCCGAGGTGCAGGCCGAGCTGCTGCCGGGCGACAAGGTGGCGGCCATCGGCGAACTGCGGCGCACCGACGGCCGCGTGGTGATGGTGGGCGACGGCATCAACGACGCCCCGGCGCTGGCCGCCGCGAGCGTCGGCATCGCCATGGGCGCCCACGCGCCGGCCGCGGCCGCGCAGGCGGCCGACATCGTCCTGCTGGTGGACGACGTGGGACGCGTGGCCGAGACCCTGGCGATCGGCCGCCGCACCCGGCGCGTCGCGCTCCAGAGCATCGGCGTCGGCCTGGGTGTCTCCGCCGCCCTGATGGTCGCCGCGGCCCTCGGCCACGTCCCGCCGGCGGCGGGGGCCCTGGCGCAGGAAGCGCTCGACGTCGCGGTGATCCTCAACGCCCTGCGCGCGCGCTGAATCTTTCCTCAGGCCGCCTTCACGGGGCCTTCATGCCGGCCGCCTAGATTGGACGGTGACCGCCCAAAGGGCGGTCGGTGCGGGAGGTGCCCCCTGAGGAGGGGCCGGCGGAATCGGTCCGTCGCCGACGCATCGGGTTCGCTCGCGGTCACCGGCCGCACGCTCCCGGTCCAACTCCGGTCGAGCATGAAACCCGGTGACAGAATGCGAGGCCTCGACGAGCGAACGTCGCCCGGTCAGTCACGGCCGTTGCGCGAGGTGACCCGTCGGAAGAAGTATCCTCACAGCCCCCGGTGCCGGACGCTCGGCACCGGGGGCTGTCTCATTCCGCACCCCCGCAACGGCCAACAGGCGACCGGCGACCGGCGTATCCCTTCAGGATGGCGGTCGCAGCGGACCGCCACCGATGGCCACACCGCAGACACGGAGACGACATGCGCCTCACCCTGCTGACGACCGCCGTCGCGGCGCCGCTGCTGGCGGCCTGCGCCGCCGTGCAGCCCGCCCCGGTGCCGCTCGTCGGCCCCTCCGCGCCCCTCGCCGGCGAGTGGCGCGGCTCCTACGAGAGCCCGGCGACCGGCCGGGCGGGCAGCATCCTGCTCACCCTGGCGGCGGGCGAGGACCATGCCCATGGCGACGTCGTCATGGTGCCGCGCGGCCAGACGGCGTCCCTGCGGCCGGCCGACCGGATGGGCGGCCCCGAGCCTGACGGCACGGCGCGGCCGCTCGCCATCGAGTTCATCCGCGTCAGCGGCGACGCGGTGTTCGGGACCATGGCGCCCTACGTCGATCCGGACTGCCGCTGCACCGCGCTGACCACCTTCGAAGGGCGGATCAGCGGCGACATCATCCGCGGCACGTTCAGCATGCGGCACGCCAACGAGGCCGGCACGGTCCACGGCACCTGGTCGGTGCGGCGCGCGCGCTGACGGCCCGCGGGCTGCGGCCGGAGCGGCGTGCCGACCGGTGGCGGACCGGCGACGTCCGGCGATAGCATTGACGCATCGCCCCTTCGCCGAGGCCGCATGGACACCGCCTGGATCGCCGCCCTCCTGAGCCGCGAGCTCGCCACGCTCAAGCGCGAGCTGGCCGCCTACCCCGACGACGCCGGACCGTGGCGCGCCGTGCCCGGCGTGACGAACACGGCCGGCACCCTGGCGCTCCACATGGCCGGCAACCTGCGGCACTTCATCGGCGCGCAGTTCGGCGGCACCGGCTACGTGCGCGACCGCGACGCCGAGTTCGGGCGGCGCGACGTGCCGCGGGCCGAGCTGACGGCCCTGGCCGACGCGGCGATCGCCGAGATCGGCCCGGCCCTCGCGCGGCTGAGCGCCGCCGACCTCGCGAAGCCGTATCCCCTGCCCATCGGCGGCGTCCGGCTGGTCACCGGCGACTTCCTCATGCACCTGGCGGTGCACCTCGCCTACCACCTGGGGCAGGTGGACTACCACCGGCGCATGGTGACGGGCGAGGCGGGGTCGATCGGCGCGATCGCGCCGGGCCAGCTGCACAGCGCCGCGAGCTAGCCCGCGGGCGGCGCGGACGGGCGGCGGGCGGCGGGCGGCGCGCGACGGCACACCCTTCCGGCGCCACGCCCGGCGCCGTAGCATCACCCGGTGCACGTCGGGACCCATTTCTTCGCCGGCTGGCTCCTGGCCGCCGCGCCGAAGGACCTCACCATGCGCGAGCGCGGGCTCATCGCCGCGGCGGGCGTCGCGCCCGACCTCGACGGGCTCGGCATCATCGCCGAACAGCTGACCGCGAACTGGTCCCGCCCCCTGCCCTGGTACAGCCTCTATCATCACGTGCTGGGCCACAACCTGGGCTTCGCCCTGGCCTGCACGGCGCTGGGCTGGGCGCTGGCGCGGCATCGCGCGCTCACCGCCTCGCTGATCTTCGCCAGCTTCCAGCTCCACCTGCTCGGCGACCTGGCCGGCTCGCGCGGCACCGACGGCGAGCAGTGGCCGATCCCCTGGCTGCGACCGTTCTCGCGGGCCCTCGAACTCACCTGGAGCGGCCAGTGGCAGTTGGGCGCCTGGCAGAACACCGCGATCACGGCGGGCCTGCTGGCGGCCTGCGTGTGGGCGGCCTGGCGCTGGGGGCGTTCGCCGGTGGGACTGGTGAGCGCGCGCGGCGACGCGGCGTTCGTGGAGGTCCTGCGGAGGCGGTTCGGCGCTCCGGCGTGAGCGCGCGGTCCGGCGCGGGGCGCGAGCCTAGTAGGGCAACCCCGCTTCGTCGGCGAAGGCCTTGAGCTTCGCTTCCTGCTGCGGCGTGAGCTTCGACGGCACCTCGACGCCGATCTCGACCAGCTGGTCGCCGCGGCGTCCGTTCTTCTCGATGCCCTGCCCCTTGATGCGGAAGGTCCGGCCCGGCTGGGTCCCGGCGGGCACCCGCAGCACCACGTGCTTGCCGTCGAGGGTGCGCACCTTGAGCCTGGTGCCGAGCGCCGCCATCGCGACGTTGATGGGGATGGCACAGCGCACGTCGAGCCCGTCGCGGGTGAAGAACCGGTCCGGCTCGATCTGGAAGCTCACCAGCAGGTCGCCGGCCGCGCCGGAGGCGGTGCGCGGCCCGTGCCCCTTGAGCCGGAGGCGGGTGCCGTCGTCGGTGCCGGGCGGCACCTCGATCATGAGCCGCTTCTCGACCCGGACGTCGCCGGCGCCCTGGCAGGTGCCGCACCGCTGGCTGGGGATGCGGCCCTTGCCGCGGCACGAGGGGCACGGCCGCTTGACCGCGAAGCCGCCGTAGCCGAAGGACACCTGCCCCGACCCCTTGCACTCGGCGCACTGGCTGACCGGCGAGCCCGGCGCCGCGCCGCTGCCGGCGCAGGTGGAGCACGCCTCGGTCACCGGGACCGACACCGGCACCTTGCCGCCCAGGGCGGCGGTCCGGAACGGGATGGTGACGATGGTCTCGACGCTCTCGGTCGTGGCGCCGTCGGCACCCTTCCGCTCGCCGAAGATGGTCGAGAACAGGTCGCCGATGCCGCCGAAGTCGAACTCGCTGAACTTCGCGCCGGGGTCGAACCCGGGGCCCGCGCCGCCGGTGCGGGCCGCGCCGGTGCGCGGCGCGCCGGCGAAGGCGCCGTACTTGCGCATCAGGTCGTACTGCTTGCGCTTCTCGGCGTCGGACAGGACCGCGTAGGCCTCGGAGATGTCCTTGAAGCGCTCGCCGGCGGTCTTGCTGTTCGGGTTCGCGTCGGGGTGGTACTTCTTCGCGAGCTTCCGATAGGCCTTCTTGATCTCGTCGGCGGTGGCCGCCTCGGCGACGCCGAGGACGCGGTAGTAGTCCTTCTGCTGGGCCATGACCTAGGGCGCGTCCGACGCGGCGGCGCCGGCGCCGCCGTTCCACTGGTACACCGCCACCTTCGCCGGCCTCAGCAGGGTGCCGCGCAGGCGATAGCCCGGCTGGAACACCGCCGCCACCGCCTGGTCCTGCGCGGCCTCGCCGGCCGGCATGACGGTCACGGCCTCGTGGGCGGTGGGATCGAACGGCTGGCCCGCCGGGTCGATCCGCTCGACCCCCAGGGTCTCGAGCAGTTTGACGAACTTGCGCTCGATGGCGAGCATGCCGTCCTGGAGGGCCTGGGGCGTGGTGGACGCCGCGTCCAGGTGGGCGACGCGGGAGAGGTCGTCCACCACCTCGACCACGCGGCCCAGGACGTCGGCCTGGCCGCGCGCGAGCGCCTCCTCGCGCTCGCGTACCGCGCGCTTGCGGTAGTTGTCGTGGTCCGCCGTGGCCCGCAGAGCCCGGTCCTTCCACTCGGCCGCCTCGGCCTCGAGCCGCCGGACGGCTTCGGCCGCCGGCTCGACCAGCGGGCCGTCATGCCGCGTCGCCTCGGCGCGCGCCAGGTCCTCGCTCTCGAGCCGGGCGAGGTCGTCGGGCGCCGGCGTGGCGGCGGCCGCCGGTTCGGCGGCGGGGGCAGGCTCGGGCTGGACATCGGGTTCGGGACGGTGTTTCCTGACCACTGACACTCCTCTTCTCGGACCGCGTAGGTTCTGATTGGATCTAAACATACGCGGCAATTGGCGTGCCAAAAAGTACTGCCGAAAAGGCAGTGCTCCTGGGTGCCGTGGCTCGTGAACGGAATACCCCGCGCTCGTCCTACGCACGGCGCGAGGTCGGGTTTCCCATTGTCGGACGCAACCATCGAGGCGTTCCTGACGACTAAGGACCGAATGAACGTGTCCGCCGAGGCCGTCGCGCGTGACTCGGACGACCGCAGTCTCGCCGGACGCGTTCTGGCGGGGGATGAGCAGGCGTTCCGCCTGCTCTACCGGCGGCACACGCCCAGGCTCCATTGCCTGGTCCTGCGCCTGCTGGGCTCGGAGGCCGACGCCGAGGACGCGGTCCAGGAGACCTGGGTCCGCGCCACCGACCGGCTGGGCGGGTTCCGGTGGGAGGCCTCGTTCGGCAGCTGGCTGACGGCCATCGGGCTGAACATCGCCCGCGAGGCGCTGCGCCGTCGCTCGCGCCGGAAGGAGGAGGAGTGGCTGCCGGAGATGGACGCGCCCGCGGCCCGGCCGCTCGAGCGGCTGGAGGCGATGGACCTGGAGCGGGCCCTGCGCGCCCTGCCGGCGGGCTACCGGACGGTGCTGGTGCTCCACGACGTCGAGGGGTACCGGCACGAGGAGATCGCCGAGCGGCTGGGGATCGCCGCGGGCACATCGAAATCACAGCTGTTCCACGCCCGGCGCGCCATGCGCGTCCTGCTGGGCGACCGACGCGAGGCGGCCGATGACTGACGACCTGCACGACGACGACCTGAGCCCCGCCGAGCGGCACGCCTTCGCGGCGCTGCCGCGCGAGGCGGCGCCCCCGCCGCACCTGGAGGACCGCACCGTGGCGGCCCTGCGCGAGCGCGGCCTGCTGGCCATCCCGATCGGCGAGGGCCGCCGCGCCGCGGCGCGCCGCTGGCCGGCCTGGCTGCCGGCCGTCGCCGCCGCCGCGAGCGTGGCCCTGTTCCTGAGCGGCATGGCCGTGGGCCAGCTGGTGGGCGCGCGCGCCGCGCTCCGGGTGGCCGAGGCCACGTCGAGCGCCGCGTCGGCGAGCGCCACCGCGGCGCACATCGAGCACACCGGCCGGCTCTACGTGGAGGCGCTCGCCTCGCTCAACCGGCTCGGCGACTCGCTCGACGTGGCCGAGCGGGAGAACGTGCGCCAGGTCGCCGTGCGGGTCCTGGCCGCCGCCGCCGAGGAGATCGCCCACGTCGCGCCCGACGATCCGCTCGCAGCCGCCGTCCTGCGGGGCATCAACCAGGGCAACCGCACCACCGGACCGGCCGCGCCGTCGCGGTCCGTCATCTGGTACTAGGAGGATTGACGGTGAAGCAGACGACGCTCGTCGCCCTGACCGTCGCCGCGCTTACCGCGGCGCCGACCGCGGATCCCGCGCGGGCCCAGGCGGCCCCCGCGCCGGCCCAGACGCCGCTGCCCGCCGTCGCCGCCACGCCGGCGCCGGCGCCCACCCCGGCC
>CAZJZC010000073.1:0-12096 GCA_964550365.1 uncultured Gemmatimonadales bacterium
TCGGGCGCCCGGCTCGGCGTCAGCGACCGCGCCGACGTGGCGCGCGCGGCCGGCGCGGCGATGGTGCTCGCCGGGCGCGGAGCCCTCGGCACGGCGGACCTGCGGCGGGTGGCGCCCGGCGCGCTGGTCGGCCGGTCGGCCCACTCGGCCGGCGAGGCGGACGCGGCGCGCCGAGACGGCGCCGACTTCGTGGTGGCGGGCGCGGTCTTCCCCAGCGCCTCGCACCCCGAGGCCGCGCCGGCGGGGCTCGGCCTGGTCCGCGCGGCGGCCGCGACGGGCCGTCCGGTGGTGGCCGTGGGCGGGCTCACGCCCGAGCGCGCCGGCGAAGCGGCGGCGGCGGGCGCCTGGGGCGTGGCGGCCATCCGTGCCCTGTGGGACGCCCGCGATCCCGGGGCGGCGGCGGCGGCCTTCCTCGCGGCCCTGCCGGCGGCGCCGGCCACCATCACGGTGTCGATCAACGGCGAGCCGCGCCGGGCCCGGCCGGGGATCACCCTCGCCGACCTGCTCGGCGACCTCGGCCTCGACGGGCGGACCGTCGTGGTGGAGCACAACCGCCGCATCGTGCGGCGCGAGGCGCTCGCCTCCACGCCCCTCGGCGCGGGCGACGCGCTCGAACTGGTCCACTTCGTGGGCGGCGGATGAGCCGCCCGGGAGCAGGCGGATGACGGCGACCATCTCGGCCCCGGCGTTCCGGGACACTCCGCTGGTGATCGGCGGGCGCACCTTCGGCTCGCGCCTCATGGTCGGCACCGGGAAGTACCGCGACAACGCGACCATGGTGCGGGCCATCGAGGCGTCGGGCGCGGACGTGGTGACGGTGGCGGTGCGGCGGGTGGACCTCGACCGGTCGAAGGAGGAGGGCATCCTCCACCACCTCGATCCCTCGCGCGTGTTCCTGCTGGCCAACACCGCGGGCTGTTACACCGCCGACGAGGCGATGCGCTACGCCCGGCTGGGCCGGGAGGCCGGTTTCAACGAGTTCGTGAAGCTCGAGGTCATCGGCGACAAGGCCACGCTGCTGCCCGACACCGCCGGCCTGCTGGAAGCGACGAAGGCGCTCGCGGCGGAGGGGTTCCGCGTCATGGCCTACACCAACGAGGACCTGATCACGGCCCTGCGGCTGGAGGACGCCGGCGCCGCGGCGGTCATGCCGCTGGCCTCGCCCATCGGCTCGGGGTTGGGCCTGCTGAACCCGTTCCACATCCGGACCATCAAGGCCCGGCTGTCGGTACCGGTCATCGTGGACGCCGGCGTCGGCACCGCCTCGGACGCCTGCGTGACCATGGAGCAGGGCGTGGACGGCATCCTGATGAACACGGCGATCGCCGAAGCGGCCGACCCGGTCGCCATGGCGCACGCCATGCGGCTGGCCACCGAGGCCGGCCGGGCCGCGTACCTGGCCGGCCGGATGCCGCGGCGCGAGATCGCCGTGCCGTCGAGTCCGACGGGGGGGATGCTCGCATAGCGCGCTTCCTCGGCAAGGGCGGCACCGATGGCAGGACCAAGGCACCGACGCCGAAGCCGACGCGCCCGTCGGGTGCCTCGCGGCCGCGCGGGCCCCGCGGCCGCGGCCTGCGCTGGCTCGCGTGGCTGCTCGTCGCCGTCGCCGTGACGGCGGGCGCCGGCTATCTTGTGGCCGCGCTGGTGCTGTTCCCCTCGCCGCTGCTGCCGACCGAGCGGCAGGTCGCGCGGGTGCTGGGCATCGACGAGGACGACGCCCGACGCCAGCTCGAACAGCAGGGCTTCGCCGTGGACGTCACCGGCCGCGAGCCGCACCCGACGGCCTCGGCCGGGACGGTGGTGTGGCAGGACCCGCCACCCGGGCTGGCCGCGGCGCGCGGCTCCCGCGTGGCCCTGGTCGTGAGCGGCGGCACGCCCCGGGTCGCGGTGCCCGACCTCCGGGGCTACGACCGCGAGCTCGCCGTCCAGGTGCTGGCGGCCGCCGGACTGGGCGTCGACCTGGTGGACTCGGTGAGCGCCAAGGCCCTGCCCCCCGGCGTGGTGGCGGGCACCAACCCCGCCGCGGGCGACAGCGTGCCGCTGGGCCTGCGGCTGACCCTGCACCTGGTGAGGTGAGCCCATGGCGATCCGCATCGCCCCGAGCATCCTGAGCGCCGACCTGGCGCGCCTCGCGGACGACGTGGCGCGGGTGCTCGAGGCCGGCGCGGACCAGATCCACGTGGACGTCATGGACGGGCGGTTCGTGCCCAACCTGACGTTCGGGGCGCCGGTGGTACGGGCGCTGCGCCGACGGTTCCCCGACGCCACGCTCGACTGCCACCTGATGGTCGAGCGCCCCGAGACCTACATCGAGCCGTTCGCCTCAGCCGGGGCCGACATCCTGACCATCCACGCCGAGGCCACCGTGCACCTCGAGCGGCACCTGACGGCCATCCGTTCGGCCGGCATGCGGGCCGGCGTGGCGCTCAACCCCGCCACGCCGCTGAGCGCCGTCGACGAGGTGGCGGCGGAACTGGACCTGCTGCTGGTGATGACGGTGAACCCGGGTTTCGGGGGGCAGCCCTTCTGGGAGCCGGGCGTGGACAAGGTGCGACGCGCCCGGGCCCTGCTGGGCCGCGTCCAGAGCGGCGCCATGCTGCAGGTCGACGGCGGCGTGGCCCGCGAGACCATCGGCGCGCTCGCCGCCGCCGGCGCCGACACCTTCGTGGCGGGCCACGCGGTCTTCTCGGCGGCCGACCCGGCCGGCGAAGTGCGCGCCCTGCGCGCGCTCGCCGAGGGCGCGGCGAAGGGGCTCCGGTCGGCATGAAGAAGCAGTGGGCTCTCGTCGCCGGCATCATCGCCCTGCTGTCCGGCGGGGCGTGGTTCGGCATGCGCATGGCGCCCGACATCTTCCCGGTCGAGGTCGGGGCCCGGGCACCCGATTTCGGATCGGTGGACCTGGCCAGCGGCGACTCGGTGCGTTTCGCGTCCGAGTACCGCGGGCAGGTGGTGCTGCTGAACATCTGGGCCACCTGGTGCGCGCCCTGCCGCGAGGAGATGCCGTCCATGCAGCGCCTGCACGAGGCCATGGGCGGCGACGGGCTGAGGATCCTCGCCGTGAGCATCGACGAGGCGGGCCCCGACGTGGTCCGGGCCTTCCAGCGCGAGCTGAACCTCACGTTCCGCATCTCGCACGACCGCACCCGCGGCATCGAGCGGATCTACCAGACCACCGGCGTGCCCGAGACGTTCGTGCTCGATCGGCACGGCCGGATCGTGAAGAAGGTCATCGGCGCCTACGACTGGGACGCGCCCATCGCCCGGGACCTCATCCGGCGCCTGCTCGCCGAACCGATCTGAATGGCGGCCCTGCCGGGGTTCCTGACCCGCAACTGGCCGCTGAAACTGTCGGCCCTGGTGCTGGCCAGCATCCTCTGGGTGCTGGTGGCATCGGAGGAGACGACCTCCCAGCTGGTGGACGTGCGCGTAGAACTGGACCTGCCGCCGACGCTGGCGCTGGCCCGGCCGTCCCCGACCGTCCGGGCGCTGGTGACCGGTCCGGCGCGGGAACTGATCAAGCTGTACACCGCGCCGGCGGCGGTGCGCGCCGTGGTGCCCGCCGGCACGCCGCCGACGACCTGGCGCCTGGGACTCGAGCCCCCGGACATCATCGTCCCGCGTCAGGTCAAGGTCACGGTGCAGGACGTCGAACCCCGGTCGCTGCAGCTGGAGCTGGACCGGCTCCAGGAGCGCGAGGTCCCGGTGAGTCTCCAGGGCACCGTCGAGGCGGAGTCGGGGTTCGCCGTCGCGGGCCAGCCGGTGCTGGCGCCCGCCCGGGTGCGGGTCAGCGGCCCGGCGACGCTGGTCCGTTCGCTCCAGTTCGTGCCCACCGAGATCGTGGAGGTGCGGGGCGTCACCGGGCCGTTCGAGCGCACCGTGCGTCTCGACACCGCCGCGCACCCGATGCTCCGCTACCAGCCGCGCGAGGTCACCGTCTCCGGCCGCGCCCGCAGGAACTGACGGTGCCCGCGGTGCTCGGCATCGAGACGAGCTGCGACGAGACGTCCGCGGCCGTCCTGCTGGCCGATGGCCCGGACGCCCGGCTGGCCTCCTGCGTCATCCTGTCCCAGGACGTCCACAAGGTCTATCGCGGCATCGTCCCCGAGCTCGCGTCGCGGGCGCACCTGGTCGCCATCGCGCCGGTCGTCCGGCAGGCGCTCGATGACGCCGGCGCCCGCCTGGCCGACATCGACCTCGTCGCGGTCACGGCCGGCCCCGGCCTGGCGGGCGCCCTGCTGGTCGGTGTGAGCTACGCCAAGGGGCTGGCGACGGCCACCGGCACGCCGCTGGTGGGCGTCCACCATCTCGAGGGCCACCTCTTCGGCACCGTGCTCGACGACCCGGCGGCGGTGCCGCCGTTCGTCGGCCTGATCGTCTCGGGCGGGCACACCCTGCTGCTCGACGTGAGCGCCTGGGGCGCGTATCGCCTGCTCGGCGAGACGCGGGACGACGCCGTCGGGGAGGCGTTCGACAAGGTCGCCGCCCTGCTCGGTCTCGGCTTCCCGGGGGGGCCGGCCATCGAGCGGCTGGCGGCGCAGGGCGATCCGGCGCGCTTCCGGTTCCCGCGCCCCATGCTCCATGGGGGTCAGCGGCCGGGCGACGCGGACTACCTCGACCTGTCGATGAGCGGGCTCAAGACGGCGCTGGTCCACGCGGTGCGCGACTCGGCCGACCTCGAGGCGGACCGGCCGCACCTGGCGCGGGGCTTCCAGGACGCCGTCATCGAGGCGGTCACGGCCAAGGTCGTCCGCGCCGTCCAGCAGACCGGCCGCACGCGGGTCGTGCTCGGCGGCGGCGTCGCCTGCAACCGGGCCCTGCGCGCGGCGCTGGCGGAAGCGCTGGCCGCCGAGGATGCCGTGCTCCACGCGCCCTCGAACCGCCTGTCCACCGACAACGCCGCCATGATCGCCAGGGCCGGGCTGTTCCGCGCGGCCGAGGCGGGCGGCGACCTGGACGCCGACCCCCGCCTGCCGTTCCCGGGCCTCGAGCGTCCCGGCGCCGCGCCGGCAGGCCGGCGCGCCGTCGCCCATCGAGGCAACGCCTGAAAGGCCCCACGTGACCGTCTATCCGTTCCTGATCCATCTCGGCTCGTTCACCATCACCGGCTACGGCATCATGATGATGTGCGCCTTCCTGCTCGCGGGCTGGATCCATGCCCGCGAGCTGGAACGCACCGGCCGCGATCCGGGGATCGCCTGGGACGCCGTGGTCGCCGCGGTGATCGGCGGCATCGCGGGGGCGAAGATCTACTACGCGGTGCTGATGAACGACTGGGACACCCTGCTCTCGCGCGGCGGCCTGGTGTGGTACGGCGGGTTCGCGGGCGGCGTGGCCGCCGTGAGCGCCATGCTGTGGTGGCGCAAGCTCAGCATCGCCGACATGAGCGACCTGGTGGCCCCGCCGCTCGCGGCCGGGTACGCGGTCGGCCGCATCGGGTGCTTCCTGGTCGGCGACGACTACGGCCTGCCGACCAGCGTCCCCTGGGCCGTGGCCTTCCCGCAGGGCTCGCCGCCCACCACGGCGCGGGTGCTGCAGCAGGAGTTCGGCGTGGTCCTGCCGCCGGGCACGCCGCCCGAGCAGGTGCTGGCCGTGCACCCCACGCAGCTCTACGAGGTGTTCATCGCCTTCGCCATCTTCGTCCTGCTGTGGCGCATGCGCCGCCACGTGCACCGGCCGGGCTGGCTGTTCGGCGTGTTCCTCGCGCTGGCGGGGATGGAACGGATGTTCGTGGAGATCTTCCGGGCCAAGGACGACCGCTTCTTCGGGCCGTTCACGCTGGCGCAGACCATCCGCGTCGCGATGGTCGGCGTCGGCGCGTGGCTCTACGCACGGCGCCGGGCGGCGGCGGCGCCGGCGCCGGCCGCGCCGGCCGGCTGACGCGCGGCGCGCGCTACGGCACCCGCGGGCCGCGCCGCACCGGGTAGTAGCGGGCGGTCTCGATCGCCGGGTCGAACAGGTTCCAGTTGAGCAGTCCGTCGTCCGCGCGCGGCTCCAGCAGCAGGAACACCAGCCGGCCCAGCGGCTGATCCACCCGCACCACCACGGTGCCCGCCGGCAGGGTGTCGGTCGCGCTCTCCCAGGCACCGCGCACGGTGCGCTCGCGGTGGCCCTGGAACTCGCGCGGCGCCGTCCAGGTTGAATCGACGCGGAAGCGCTCGACCGCGGCGATGCGGTCGGTCTCCAGGCGCGCCAGGGCGACGCCGTGGGCCTCGAGCCGTTCGATGACGGACCGCAGGCCCGCCGGCACGAAGTAGGCGGCCGGCACCCGCGCGAACTCCGTTCCCTCGAAGGTGGTGTAGTCGGCCATCCGCTCGCTCCGGCGCGCGTCGCGCCGCAGCAGCATGCGCTGGCCGGTGTAGGGGTGCGTCTCCTCGCTCACCTCGCCCAGCAGGACCTCGATGTCCGGCCCCCGGCGCGGCCGGGCGCGCACGGCCAGCGACTCGCCCACGATGACGCCGGCGTCGGCGGCGGCCGTGAGCGCGCGGATCGCGCCGGCGCGTGCCCAGGCCTGGTCCAGGCACTCCTCCACGAACCGCCGCGTGGCGCGGATGCGCTCCTCGAACGTGGCGTAGGCATACGCCTCGCTCAGGACGCCCACCCGGTTGCGCAGGCCCCAATAGTTGCTGCCGAAGCGCGGCCGGTGGTCGAACGAGTACCAGCCGCGCTCGGCGCCGCCCGCCGCGCCCGGCACGTTGCCGTAGAAGAAGAGCTCCCAGCCGTCCCGCTCGCGCACGCGCCGGGTCACCGACGGCAGCCATTCGCCCCGCAGCAGGTCCACGATGCCGCGGTCGGTCGCCGGGTGCAGGGGCTCGGCATAGGTGAGGTGGTAGGCGTGGACGGTGCCGTTGGTGGTGTGCAGGTCGAGGGCGACATGGGGATCGTAGCGGCGGAACAGCAGCGCCTGCGCCCGCGCCTCCGGCGATTCCAGCTTCATGTGATCGCGGTTGAGATCCAGTCCCTGCGCGTTGGGCCGCTGGCCCATGCCGCCGACCGGGCCGTGCTGCAGCGGCCGGTTGGTCAGCGCCACGCGCTCGTTGCCGTCGGCGTTGTAGATGGGCGCCACGAGCAGCACCAGCGAGTCCAGCCAGCGCGAGGGCCGGCCCACGGCCAGCATGCGCAGCAGCTCGAGCGCCGCTTCCTTCCCTTCGACCTCGCCGGCGTGGATGTTGGCCTGGATGTACACCCGCGTGAGGCCCGAGCGGCGGACCGCCTCGGGGCTCGCGTCGCTCACGTTGCCGACCACGACCAGCGGCAGGGCGCGGCCCTCGGCGCTGTAGCCCATGGTGGTGCGGTGGAGGCGCCGCGAGCGCGGCAGGGCGTCGAGGAACGCCAGCACATCCTGGTAGCTCGACGTCTCGCGATAGCCGGTGCGTTCCGGCCGGGTGAGCGGGGCGGCCGGCCCCTGCCGGGCGGCGAGCCGATGCGGGGCGGCGGTGGCCGCCAGCGCCGCGACGAGGACCGCCGCGCCGGCACTCGGCCGGAGAAGGTGACGGATCATGCGGTGAATCTATCGCCGCCCGGGACCGGGGGCGCGGGGTCAGGCCTGAGCGGCTTCCCGGTCGGGACGCGGCTTCCGGCCGGCGGGCCGGTCCATCGACGGCGGAGCACTCGCGTGGACGGGACCCAGCCTCGCCAGCCGGCGCGGCTGCACGACGAAGGTCCAGACCAGGGCGCTGAGGATGGCGGCGAGGATGAGCCCCTGCACCGCCAGCGATTCGACCGTCGGGAAGATGCCGAGGAAGTCGTTGCGCGGGCCGCCCGGCACCAGGGTGCTGGGCACGTAGCCGCCCTCCTGGAGCTCCTTCACGCCGCGGCCCGCGAAGACGAACGCCATGTAGGCGAGCGTGGCGCCGGTGACGGCGAAGAACGGCCGCATCGGGATCCTGATGCCGAACCGCTCGATGCCGACGTACACCGCGGCGAGGACCACCAGGCCGACGACCATGCCGCCGGTGATCGGGGCGCCGGCGCCGGCGCCGCCGGTGACGAACAGCGCCTTGTAGAACAGCACCGTCTCGAACCCCTCGCGATACACCGCGAGGAACGCCACGGCCGCGAGCGACACCGCACTGCCGCTCTCGACGGCCTTCTGGATGTGCCCCTTCACGAACCTGGTCCAGGCGGCGATCTCGATCTTGGAGACCAGCCAGTAGGAGACGTAGAACAGCGTGGCGGCGGCCAGGAGCATCACGCCGCCCTCGAGCGCCTCGCGCTGGGCCGGCGTGGCCCGGAACACCCACTCGAGCGCGGCGGCCGTGAGCAGGCTGGCGAGCAGCGCCGCGCCGACGCCCCAGCGCACCGTGGCGCGCCGATGCTCGGCCCCTGCCTTGAGCAGGACCGCCATGATCGCGCCGACGACCAGGATCGCCTCGAAGCCCTCGCGGAGCATCAGCAGCAGGCTTTCGACGAACAGGCCGATCGGCGAGCGGCCCCTGGTGAGGGCGTGCTCGGCCTCGGCCAGCGCGGCGAGCAGCTCGGCGCGCCGCGCTTCCAGCACCGGCACGGGCTGGCCGGTCACGGCCGCCGTGCGGAGCGCGGTGAACCGCTCCTCGGTGCGGGCCACGATGGCCGGGTCGGTCGCGCCGAGCGACGCCTCGACGGCCTCGAACGCCATGTAGGCGTCGAAGACCTTCTGGCCGGCCGCGGGGGCGTCGCCCTGGGCGGCCAGGGCCATGGCCGCGCCGAGGGTGCCGCGCACGGTGCCGAAGACCACGGCGAGCTGTCCGCCGCGGCCGCCGCGGGCCGCCGTGTCGCTCAGGGCGAAGACGTGGGCCACGATGTCCCAGCGCTCCTCCTTGGTGAGCGACCCGAAGGACTGCATGGCGGTGCCGGGTACGCCGTGGGTGATCTTCCGGTAGTAGTCGAGCGGCGTCGTGGACGCGAGGGTCGCCGGGGCGGTGAGGTCGGCGGGCGGCGGGTCCATGCCCGCGGCCGCGACACCGTCGCCGTGCCCGCCGGCACCGTGACAGGAGGCGCACGACGATGCGTACAGCCGCGCGCCCTCGGCGAGCGACGGCTCGCGGGCCGGCCGCTCGTCGAGCGAGGTGCCGAGGGCCGCGGTGAGCCGCGTCTCGATGGCCCGCGCCTCGATGGCCAGCGACTCGGCGGGCATGCGGCCCGCCACCCGCCGTTCCAGGGCGGCCAGCCGCCCCTCGAGCTCGGTGCTCAGCGCGGCGCCGAGCTGGGGGACGGCGCGCCGGGCCTCGGCGATGAACAGCCGGGCCTCCTCCCATTCGGCGGTGTTCACCAGCGCGCCGCCCTGCCAGGCAAGGCGGTACTCCTGAGCCGCGAGCTGGAGCGTGGCGACGATCCGCCGGGCCGCCTCGACCTGGACGGGATCGGCCAGGGCCGCCGCGTCCGCCACCGGGCGCACCAGCGCGACCGGCGTCTGGGCCACGGCCGGGACCGCGACAGCCAGGCTGAGGAACAAGGAGATGTAGGGCGTTCTATTCAACTGAGACTCATTCTCAAGTAGTTTGCCATCGGAATTCTACCCTGCGCCCCCTTCACCCCGCAACCTCACAGCCCGCCAGGTAGTGGTACAGGTTGGCCCACTACCGCCCGCCAAGACGCGAGTGCGGCGCCGGGCGCCGCGCCGGCGCCAGCCGGTGGGCCGCCGGGCTGGGGACGCGGAGCGCTCGCGCGGCGTCATCGAGGCACCGCCGCCGTGCCGCCGGCGCTCCAGCACCACCCCGGCCGTGGCGATGCCGCCGCCCTGCCGCTAGCGCTCCAGCACCACCACGGCCGCGGCGATGCCGCCGTCGTGACTGAGCGAAAGGAAAACGCCGGTCGCGCCCAGCGCCTCGAGCCGGGCGAGTGCGGTCCCGTGGAGCACCAGTTCCGGTCGGCCGTCGTCCAGCTTGCGCACCTCCAGGTGCTGCCAGCTGATGCCGAGATCCGCGCCCTGGGCCGACAGCGCCTTGTAGGCCGCTTCCTTGGCCGCCAGGCGCCCCGCGAGGTGCAGGGCGGGATTGGTCATGTCCTGCGCCCGGGCGATCTCCTGCGGCGTGAACAGGCGAGTGAGCATCCGCTCCCCGTGCCGATCGAGCATGCCCTGCACCCGATCCACCGGGACCACGTCGATGCCGATGCCGATGACCGCCATGCCGCCCCCTAGCGCGCCACGATGAGCCGGCGCCGGATCCGGGTCCCGTCGCCGAGCGATACGACCACGATGTACGGCGCGTTCGCGACCGGCTCGCCCGCCTGGGTGGTGAGGTCCCACTGCCAGCGGCCGGGGTCGCTCGGCATGCTGACGCCGGCGACCCGGGTTCCCAGCATGCTGAGCACGTCCACGCGCGCCGTGCCGCCGCCGGCGGGCCAGCGGATGGTGACGGGCGCCTGCCGCACCGGATTGGCCGAGACCTCGATGGCCGGCGCCACTCGCGCGCCGCCCGCGCCCGAGGCGAAGAGCCGCGCGTCGGCGGCGGTGAGCGCCACCGCGTCGACGTGCCAGATGAAGTCCGGGGCGGCCACGAAGCGGACCCGCAGCGTCGATGCGGCCGGCAGGCCGAGGGGGACGGCGACCGGGTACCACCCGTCCGCCGCGCCGACGACCTCGTGCACCGTGCGCCACGGCCCGCCGTCGGCCTGCACCTCGACCCGGCCCCGCAGGTGCTGCGCGAACAGCGAGCCGGCGTGCGAGGTCCAGAAGTACAGCGTCAGGCCGCTCCGGCCCGTCACGTCGACGGGCGGCGAGGTGAGGGTCCCGGCCCGGCCCTCGGTGGACCATGCCAGCCGTCCCTCGGCGCCCGCCGTCACCCGGGACCATCCGCTCCAGGCGCTGTCGCCGGCCGCCGACTCGGCCCCGTCGCGCAGCAGGAACTCCGCGCTCAGTCCCGCGGCCGGCACCCGCACGGCGCGCGCGTCGGCCAGCCGGGGGTCCTCGGAGACGAGGCGCGTGAACCAGCGGCCGATGCCGAGCGGATCGGGCGTCATCGCGGCCGATCGCACCACGCCCGGGTCGGTCGCGAACGCCAGGGCCGTCGCACCGGCCGGCGAGGGCAGCAGCACCCGCACCTGCGGCCAGACGGCCTCGAACTGCGGCGCGGCGGTCGGCGCACCGGGCGCGGGCGCGGCGGCCGGATCGGCGGCGGCCCGCAGCAGGCCAAGCGCGAACGGGAGGTTGTCGGCGAAGAGCCGGGCCAGCATGGCCTCGTCGTCGGGGAACTCGAACCCGTAGTAGTCGCCGGCGACGCAGCACCCGGCCGTGAGCTCCACGGTGAAGGCCGCGGTGTTGTGCGCCTGGTACGCCCAGGTCGTGTATTCGCCGTTGGTCGGGTACAGCCGCCACGAGGGCCCCGGATGGTAGGAGCGCAGTGACGATCCCGGCAGCAGGTCGCGCACCGGCGGCGCCAGGTCGGAGCCGGCCAGCGCGCGGAACACGGGGTCGTCGCCGGTGAGAGCGCCGCTGACGTGGCCCCACGGGTACAGCACCGCGCCGGTGAAGGTGTGATAGCTGACGGACACGACCGGCGGATGCCGCGCATGGAACGCGACCAGGGCCTGCGTCTCCGGCTCGGACTCGGGCGCCGGACCGCGATAGACCTCGGACGACGGCGTCCCGCTCGAGCCCAGGTCGTCGCGGCCCCACTGCGCCGCGTGATTGCGGTTGAGGTCCACGCCGAACGAGGCGTTGGCGTTGAGCCGGCGGTTCTTCCGCCACAGCCGGGTGGCCGCGAAGGTGTACTGGTAGCCGTCGGGATTGACGACGGGCACCACCCAGACGTCGCGCGCCGCGAGCAGGGCGGCGCCGCCCGGTTCGAGCGGCAGCGAGTCGGCGAGCCACGCCACCAGCCGCAGGGCCGTCTCGGTCGCGGCCCACTCGCGCGCGTGCGCGGTCGCGAGGAACAGCACGTTGGGCCGGGACGGGGCGTCGCCCGCCGGGCCGATCTTGACGGCCAGGATGGGCCGCCCCTCGTAGGACGCGCCGATCGAGTCCACGCTGACGCCGGTGCGGGCGGCCGCGAACGAGCGCAGCCAGGCGGCGACGCCGCGCGCCGGGTCGTCGAAGTCGCGGTAGACCGCGAAGGCGCCGGCGCCGAGGCGGGCGCGGCGTGCCTCGAGCGCGGCCGCGGCCGGCCCGCGCGGCACGTC
>CAZJZC010000074.1:0-12048 GCA_964550365.1 uncultured Gemmatimonadales bacterium
CCTCGCCGCCCTGCTCGCCCTGGCGCCGGCGGGCGGGGCGGCCCAGGAGGCGCCCGGCCTGCGGGCCGCGCCGGTGGCCGCCGGCGTCATCCGCCTCGACGGCGTGCCCGACGAGGCCGAGTGGCTGGCGGCCGACTCCCTCACAGAACTGCGCCAGCGCGACCCGCAGGAGGGCGCCCCGGTCAGCGAGCGCACCGTGGTCCGGGTGCTGGCCGCGCCCGGCGGGCTGTACGTCGCCTTCTGGGCCTACGACCGCGAGCCGGGCGGCATCCGGCGCACCCAGCTGCGGCGCGACGCGGACATCGAGTCCGACGATTACGTCGGCATCGTGTTCGACGCCCAGCGCGACCGTCGCTCGGGCATCGTGCTGGGCACCAACCCCAACGGCATGCTGTGGGACGGCCAGATCACCGGCCCCGAGGACATCAGCGAGGACTGGAACGGCGTGTGGGACGTGCGGGCCCGCGTCGGCGCCGAGGGCTGGACGGCGGAGTTCTGGATCCCGTGGCAGAACCTGCGGTACGCCGCCGACGCCCGGGCGTTCGGGTTCAACGTCACGCGGTACATCCGGCGCCGGAACGAGGAGTCGCTGTGGCGCGCCTGGCGCCGCAACCAGGGCCTCGAGTACCTGGACGACGAGGGCCTGCTGCTGCTGCCCGTGCCGCCGCCCGCGCGCGGGCTGTTCGAAGGCCGGCCCTACGCCTCGGCCAGCGGCGCGGCGGCCGAGCGGACCTTCGACGGGACCAGCGGCGCCGACAGCGTGACCCGCGCCGGCCGCGCCGAGGCCAAGGTGGGCTTCGACGGCAAGCTGGCCCTCGCGTCCCGCCTCACGCTCGACGTCACGGTGAACACCGACTTCGCCCAGGTCGAGGCCGACCAGCAGGTGGTGAACCTCAGCCGGTTCCCGGTGTTCTTCAGCGAGAAGCGGCAGTTCTTCCTGGAGCAGGCGTCGATCTTCTCCTTCGGGCAGTCGGGCCGCACCCAGCTGTTCCACAGCCGCCGCATCGGGCTCGACGACGCGGGCGGGGTGGTGCCCATCGTGGCCGGCGCGCGGCTCACCGGCCGCGCGGGGGCCCAGCGTCTCGGCCTGCTGGCCGCGCGCACCGGCGGGGCGGAGGACGCCACCGACCTGGTGGCCCGGGTCCAGCGCGACGTGTTCGCGCGCGGCTACGTGGGCGCCATGGGCACCCTGCGGGGCGGCCCCGGCGTCGCGGGCGACCAGCTGGCGGGCGGACTCGACTTCGACTTCCCGCTGGTGCTGCGGGGCCAGAACCTGGTGCCGGCCGGCTTCATCGCCGTCTCGCGCGACGGCGACGGCCGGCCCTGGGCCTCGGCCTGGCGCCTGTTCCTCGACTACCCCAACGACTGGTCGGACGACTTCATCGCGGTGAGCCGCATCGAGCCCGGCTTCGACCCGGCGCTCGGCTTCGTGCGGCAGACGGGGGTCTGGCGCTACACCGCCGCGGCGCGGTTCTACCCCCGGCCGGGGCGGTGGGGCATCCGCCGGCTGCTGCTGACCCCGCTCAACGCCGACGTCACCACCGACCTCGCCGGCGTGCTCGACAACGCCCGGTACGCCGTCCAGCCGTTCGGCCTGGAGTTCGAGTCGGGCGACGAGTTCGAGATCGAGATCGAGCGGTTCCTCGACGCGCCGCGCGACAGCTTCGAGCTGTTCGACGGCACCATGATCGGGCCGGGGCACTACTGGTGGAACCGGGTGGAGGCGCAGTTCTCGAGTTCGTCGGCGCGGCCGCTGGTGGTCGAACTCCAGGCGGGCACCGGCGGCTTCTACACCGGCCGGGCCACCGAGGTGGCGTACGACCTGGGCCTGCGGCTCGAGCCCCACGTCATCGTCGGCGTGGACGGCGGCTTCCAGCGGGTGCGCGCCGGTCCCGACCGGTTCACCGCGCAGGTCCACCGGGTCCGGGTGGACTACGCGGCGAACCCGCGCCTCAACACCACGCTGTTCCTGCAGTGGGACAACGAGTCCGACCGGCTGGCCGTCAACGCGCGCCTGCACTGGATCCCGGCGCCGGGCAGTGACGTGTACCTGGTATGGAACTCCTCGTGGCTCACCGACCTGCCCGGCGGCGTGCCGTGGCGGCGGCCGGTGCGGGGCGCGCTGATCGCGAAGGCCGTCTACTACTTCCGCCGGTAGCCCGAGACCATCCGGGCGCTGGCCTCGCGGGCGGCGTCCTGGGCCTGGGCCAGCTTGTCGACGTACTCCTGTTTCAGGTCCTCGGCGATGTGATCGCGCAGCCAGGCCGGTTCCAGCACCTGCGCGCCCGGTCCCCGGCCCGTCGCGCGCACCTCGCCCAGGAAGAACGTCGAACTGCCGGTGTCCATGACGTTCGACACCTCGCACTCGAACCAGCACCAGCAGTCCGCCAGCAGGGGCACGCCGGTCACGTCGCCCGGCCGGTGGGGGATGCCCGCCAGCTTGTCGCCGTCGCGCCCGGAGAAGAAGCCGAGCCGGTGGACCAGGTCGAGCTGGCCCGTGTGCAGCACGTGTACGGCGAAGGCCCCGGTCTCGAAGATCATGTCGTGGCTGAAGTTGAACTTGTGGATGAAGACGCCGATGCGGGGCACGTCGGGCACGATGGAGGCCCGGATGGCGCCGTCGGAGATCATCCCGTTCAGCTTGGCGCCCCGGCGCGCGGTGACGGCGACGACGGGGGAGGTCAGCGAGCGCAGCAGCTCGTAGGAGGCGGCAGGGTCCATGCCGGATGATGGCCGCCCCGCCCGGCTCCCGTCAACGTTCCGGGCCGGCTTGACGTACCCACTGTCGGACGGTCACTTCCGCCGCCCGAGTCCCGTACATCCGGCTTCCGCACCCAGCCCGAGGTCCCCACGATGCGCCGTCCGCTGCTGCTGCTCGGTTGCCTCCTCGCCCCCGCCGCGGCCGCGGCCCAGTCACGGCCCGACTCGGCGTTCCTGGCCCAGTTCCCCTGGCGCTCGATCGGCCCGGCCAACATGTCCGGCCGGGTGGGCGACGTCGAGGCGAACCCGCTCAACCCCAAGGTCATCTACGCGGCCTTCGCCACCGGCGGCATCTGGAAGTCGGTGAACGCCGGGACCACCTGGACGCCGATCTTCGACCGCACCGGCGTGCACGCGGTCAGCGAGGTCACCATCGCGCCCAGCGACACCAGCATCATCTGGGCCGGCACCGGCGAGGAGGATTCGCGCAACAGCATCTCGCCGGGCGAGGGCGTCTTCAAGAGCACCGACGCCGGCCGCACCTGGACCAACATGGGCCTGCGCGAGAGCCAGCACATCGGCCGCATCGTCGTGCATCCGACCGACCCGAACATCGTGTTCGTCGCGGCGCTCGGCCGGGCCTGGGGCCCGAACCCCGAGCGCGGGCTCTACAAGACCACCGACGGCGGCCGGACCTGGCGCCTGGTGAAGTACATCAGCCCCAACGCCGGCTTCATCGACGTGGCCATCGATCCGGTCAACCCGAACAACCTGTTCGCGGCATCGTGGGAGCGGGTGCGCGGGCCGTACTTCCTGCGCTCCGGCGGGCCCGGCTCGGCCCTGTGGCGCTCCACCGACGGCGGCGAGAACTGGACGCGGGTCACCAACGGCGTCCCGTCCACCACCCTGGGCCGCATCGGCATCGCCATCGCGCCGAGCAACCCGCGGTACGTGTACGCCATCTTCGAGGCCGACAGCGCGCCCAACCCGGCCTCCCTGCGCCGCGGCTTCGTGCCCGACTCCAGCCGCCGCGCGCGGCTGGAATCGGGCCTGTTCCGCTCGACCGACGGCGGCGACACCTGGGAACGGATGAACCGCGAGAACAACCGGCCGTTCTACTACTCCCGGCTGTTCGTGGATCCGCGCAATGCCGACCGGGTGTACTGGCTCAGCACCCAGGCGCGCTTCTCCAATGACGGCGGCCGCACCCTGCGGACCGTGGGCGCCGGCATCCACGTGGACTACCACGCCATGTGGATCAACCCGAACGACCCCGACCACTACATCCTCGGGCAGGACGGCGGCCTGGCCCAGACGTACGACCGCGGCCGCACCTACGACGCGATCCTCCAGATGGCGGTCGGCCAGTTCTACGCCGTCGGCGTGGACATGCAGCGGCCCTTCTGGGTCTGCGGCGGCCTCCAGGACAACGGCACCTGGTGCGGACCCACGATGTCCCAGCGCGGCCGCATCACCAACCAGGACTGGACCAACGTCAGCGGCGGCGACGGCTTCTACGCGGCCATCGACCCGACCGACCCGG
Organism: uncultured Gemmatimonadales bacterium; assembly: GCA_964550365.1. Lineage (GTDB taxonomy): Bacteria > Gemmatimonadota > Gemmatimonadetes > Gemmatimonadales > JACORV01 > DASXPG01. Next base: position 4,244 of record CAZJZC010000074.1, read on the forward strand.
ACGTCATCTACTCCGAGTCGCAGGGCGGCGCGATCGGCCGGCTCAACGCCCGGACCTGGGAGCGGCGCGGCATCCGGCCCGGCGGCGGGGGCGGCGGCGGCTTCGGCGGCGGCGGCGCGCTCCGCCAGCGCGAGGACTCGATCCTCATCTGGCGCGGCGACACCGCCATGCCCGTCGCGCCCGTCATCCAGCGGCGCATCGACTCCCTCCGGGCGCTCACCGCGGCCGACACGGCGGTGCTCCAGCGCAACCGCTTCAACTGGAGTTCGCCGTTCTTCATCTCGGCGCACAACCCGAGCACGCTGTACATGGGCGGTCACCGGCTCTGGAAGACGGTGAACCGGGGCGACAGCTGGACGCCGATCAGCGACGACCTGTCCACCCGCGACACGGCGGCCATCCGCCTCAGCATGGCGCGCACCGGCGGCATCACGCTCGACGCCACCGGCGCCGAGACGCACGGGACCATCACCAGCGTGTCGGAGTCGCGCCTGCGGCCCGGCATCCTGTGGGCCGGCACCGACGACGGCAACGTCTGGCTGACGCGCAACGACGGCGTGACCTGGGAGAATCTCACCGGCCGGTTCCCCGGCGTGCCGGCGCGCACCTGGGTCTCGCGGGTGACCGCCTCGCCGTTCGACAGCGCCACGGTCTACGTGACCTTCGACGGGCACCGGACCAACGACTTCCGGCCCTGGGCGTTCGTCTCGACCGACTTCGGCCGCACCTTCCGGTCCATCGCCGCCGGCATCCCGGCCGGCGAGTACGTGCACGTCATCACCGAGGACCCGCGGCGCCGCGGCCTGCTGTTCCTCGGCACCGAGAAGACCGCCTACGTGTCCACCGACGGCGGCACGACCTGGTCGCCGTTCAACACCGGCCTGCCGCCGGTGCCGGTGCACGACCTGGTGGTCCATCCCCGTGACCCGGTCCTGGTGGCCGGCACGCACGGCCGCTCGATCTGGGTCTCGGAGATCGGGCCCCTGGAGCAGGCGGCCGACAGCGTGCTCACCAAGCCGGTGCACCTGTTCGCCCCCGACGTGGCGCTCCTCTTCACGCCCCGGGCCGGCGGCGGCGGCGTCGGTGCCGTGGGCAGCAAGCTGTTCGCCGCGACCAACCCGCCGACGGGGGCGCGCGTCGCCATCCGCATCGCGGGCGCGGCGGCGCCGGCCATCGCGGCCGGCCAGGGCGGCGGCCAGCCCACGGGCGCGGCGGCCGAGGAAGTGCAGGAAGAAGGCGGCGGGGGCGGCGGGGGTGGCGGCGGAGGCGGCTTCGGGCCCGGCGGATTCGGCGGGTTCGGCGGCCAGCAGCCGCGCCGCGGCGACACCGTGCTCGTCGCGATCCTCGACGTGGCCGGCGACACGGTGCGCACCCTGCGCACCAGCGCCGCGCCCACGCCGCTGCGGTGGATCGCCTGGGACCTGCGACGCACCCGCGCGCCGCTGGGCCCGTCGGCCCTGCGCGACAGCGCCCGCGCGGCCCAGCGCCAGCAGTTCCTGCGCGACAGCGTCATGGGCGCCATGCGCGCCGCCGGCGGTCCGCCGGCCGGCGCGGGTCCCGGTGCCCGGGAGGGCGGTCCGGGCGGTCCGGGTGGCGGCGGCCCCGGCGGCGGTCTGTTCAGGGACCCGGAGCCCCGGGAACCCGGCACGTTCAATCCGCCCATCCAGCTCGGCGGCGGCGGTGGTGGCGGTGGTGGCGGCGGCGGCTTCGGCGGCTTCGGCGGCCAGGGCGCCCTGGTGGAGCCCGGCGTGTACCGCTTCGTGGTACGGCTGAACGGTCAGGAACACTCGACGCTGGTCCGGGTCGAGCGGCCGAACCAGACGAGCGCGCTGTCGGGAGGCTGGCAGTAGGGCGTCGCCCGCATCGGGCCGAACGGTCGAAGGGTCGAGGGGCGCAGGCCGGCCCTTCGACCCTTCGGCTTCTCAACGCCGGACCCTGCCGATAGCTTCCGGTCATGCCGCAGCCGCATTCCATCCACGATCTCCGCACGCCAGCCCTGCTCCTCGACGGTCCCGCGCTCGAAGGCAACGTCACGCGCATGGCGGCCAGGATGCGCGGCCTGGGCGCGCGCCTGCGGCCGCACGTCAAGACGCACAAGTGCCTGGAGGTCGGCCGGCTCCAGCGGCGGCACGGAGCCCAGGGCATCACCGTCGCGACCATCGTGGAGGCGCGCGACTTCGCCGACGGCGGATTCGACGACATCACCTGGGCCGTGCCCCTGCCGGTGAGCCGGCTGGAGGAGGTCGTGGCGCTCGCCGGCCGCGTCACGCTCCGCGTGCTGGTGGATTCGGCCGGCGCGGCCGATGCCCTCGAGGCGGCCGCGAAGGCCGCCGGCCTCGCGATCCACGTGTGGCTGGAGGTCGACTGCGGCTACCACCGCAGCGGCGTGGACCCCGCCGCCCCCGACGCGGCGGCGCTGGCCCGGCGCCTGGGGTCGAGCCCGCACCTCGTCTTCGACGGCCTGCTGACGCACGCCGGGCACGGGTACGCCGCGCGCGACCACGCGGCGCGCCTGGCGGTGGCGGCCGAGGAGCGCGACGTCACGACGGACTTCGCCGAGCGGCTCCGGGCCGATGGGCTCGACGTGCCGGCCGTGAGCGTGGGCTCGACCCCGACCATGGCGGCGGCCGAGTCGCTCGCCGGCGTGACCGAGGCGCGGCCGGGCAACTACGTGTTCTACGACTGGATGCAGGCGGCCGCGGGCGTCTGCGGCCCCGAGCACGTCGCCGTGAGCGTCCTGGCCACGGTCGTCTCCCACCAGCCGCACCTGCCGCACTGCATCGTGGACGCCGGCGCGCTGGCCATGTCGAAGGACACGGGGCCGGGCACGGCCGCCCTGCGCCGCGGCCTCGGCCCCCTGTACGCCGGCTTGACGGGCGAGCGGCTCGAGCCCCGCGTCAACCTGTCGCACGTCTCGCAGGAACACGGCTTCGTCGAGGGCGACGGGCCGGAGGACGTCGCGGGCCGGTTCCGGGTGGGCGACCGGGTGCGCATCATGCCGAACCACTCGTGCCTGACGGCCGCGATGTTCGATCATTACTGGGTGGTGGACGGCGAGCGGATCGTGGACCGCTGGACCATCCGGCGGGGGCGCTGACATGACGGCCACCCGCCCGCCGCGCGGCGCGCCGGCGCCGGAGCGCCGCCGATGAACCGGGCGGAGGCGCTGCAGGAGCGTCACGAGCGCCTGCTGTTCTCCCGCGCCTACCCCAGGAACGCCGCCGAACTGCGGAAGACGCTGGCGGCGCTCGAGCGGCTGGCGCGCCAGGCGCGGCCCCTGCGGGACCAGCTGGAGAACAGCGGCATCGCCGGCACGCTGTACCGCTACCCGTTCAATCACGCCATGACCCGCTGGCTGGCCGAGCGCTACGGGCCGGCCGTCGAGATCGACTGGAGCGCGTACAAGAAGCACGAGTGGGACGAGATCGCCGCCATGCTGTCGCTGTGCGTGGCCTGGGCCGAGAACGAGGGGCTCGACGACGACGACGTGCCCTCGTGGGACTGGATCCGCCGGGCCCGCGGCCGCCGGGGAGGCACCGACCTGTCGTGGCTGCTCGCCGCCCTGCGCCGCGCCGGCTTCGCGCCCGAGCTGGAGCGCCACCTGTTCGAGAGCCTCAACCTGCCGCTGGTGTGGGACCTCAGCGACACGCCCGACGCGTCCACCTGGCAGCGCCTGCCCGTCGCGCGGGTGTTCTATCATCGGCGGATCGACACGGCGCGGCCGCCGGATTTCGCCGCCGCGATCCGGGCGTTCCGCGCGCCGCTCGACCTGCTGAGCCCGGCGCGCGCCGACCGGGTGATCCACGCGGCGCGGGCCGCGCTGAGCCAGCGGGAGCGGGAGTTCCACGTCATCGTGCACGCCAACCGCGAGGAGACCTACCGCTTCGCCGCGGGCCGCGGCCTGGAGATCTACGTGTTCGGCCTGGTCCCGGGCCTGCGGCTCACGCTGGAGGCCGACTACGGCGCCCTGCTCGTCAAGAACGGCGTGCCCATCGGCTACGGCTACGCCGTCCTGCTGTTCGACCGGGCCGACATCGCCATCAACATCTTCCCCACCTGGCGTTCGGGCGAGAGCGCCTTCACCTTCGGCCGCTTCGCGTCGCTGTTCCACCAGCATTTCGGCGCCCGCGACCTCATCATGCGGCGCTACCAGCTGGGCTGGCAGAACCCCGAGGGCATCGAAGCCGGCTCCTTCTGGTTCTACCACAAGCTCGGCTTCCGCCCGGTGGACCCCAGGGTACGCGCCCTGGCGGCGGCCGAGGCGGACCGGCTGGCGCGCCGGCGCGGTGCCCGCAGCGGCCCGCCGATGCTGCGACGCCTGGCCCGGAGCGACCTGGTCCTGCGGCTCGACGGCGGCTCGCTCGACGCCTTCCGCGACATCGACGTCAAGCGCGTCGGCCTGGCGGTCACCCGGCTCGTCGAGTCGCGCTTCGGCGGCGACCGGGGCCGCGCGCTCGACCGCGTCACCCGCTCGGTCGCCGCGGCGCTCGGCGTGCCCCGCATCGCCCGCGTGCGTCCGCGCCTGGCGCCGGTGGCCGCGCTCATCGGCGGCCTGCGCCGCTGGCCCGACGCCGACAAGCGCCGGCTGGCCGCGGCCCTGCTGGCCAAGGAGGGCCGCCGCGAGGGGCCCTACGTGCTCGCCATGCTCCGGGCCGGCCGGTTCAGGCAGGCGCTGGCCGCGCTCACCCGCTGACCGTGCGCATCGTCTCCCTCATCGCCTCGGCGACGGAGATCGTCGCCGCGCTCGGTTTCGCGGACGACCTCGCGGCCATCTCGCACGAATGCGACTGGCCGGCGTCGGTCACCGGCCTGCCGCGCGCCAGCCGCCCGGCGTTCCCCACCGGCGGGACGAGCCGCGCCGTCGACCTGGCGGTCAAGGACCGGGTCCGGCGGGCGCTGTCGATCTACGAGGTGGACGGCGACCTGCTCGCCCGCCTCGCGCCGGACGTGATCATCACCCAGACGCAGTGCGAGGTCTGCGCCGTCACGCCGGCCGACGTCGAACGCGCCGCCTGCGACCTGACGGGCGCCCGCACCAGGGTGGTGGCGCTCGAGCCCAACCGGCTGGGCGACGTGTGGGACGACATCCGCAGGGTGGCGGCCGCCCTGGGCGCGCCCGAGCGCGGTGAGGAACTGGTGGAGACCCTGCGCCGCCGGGTGCTGGCCATCGCCGTGCGCGCGTCGCGCCTCGAAGCGCGGCCCACGGTGGCGAGCATCGAGTGGATCGACCCGCTGATGTCGGCCGGCAACTGGATGCCCGAACTGGTCGAGCTGGCCGGGGGCGTGCCGCTGTTCGGCGAGGCGGGGAAGCATTCGCCGTGGCTGACGTGGGAGGCGCTGGCGGCGAAGGACCCCGAGGTCATCGTGGTGTCGCCCTGCGGTTTCGGCATCCCGCGCACCCTCGCGGAGCTGGTCCTGCTGACCGGCCGCGAGGGCTGGGCGGACCTGCGCGCGGTCCGCGCCGGCCGCGTCTATGTCGCCGACGGCAACGCCTACTTCCACCGCCCAGGCCCGCGGCTGGTCGAGTCGCTGGAGATCCTGGCCGAGATGCTTCATCCCGCAACGTTCGCGTTCGGGCACGAGGGCGAGGGCTGGCGGTCCGTCGCCGCCTGAGCCGCCGCCCGCTACATTGAGACCGACCGACCCGCATCAAGGAGCGACTGCATGGCTGTGACCGGCCCGCTGCGCGGCAAGATCGTCACCGAGCTCACCCGGGCGTACTGGATGGAGCTCGAGACCGTCATCAACTACATCGCCAACTCGATCCACCTCGACGGCGTGCGCGCCGAGGAGATCAAGAAGTCCCTGACCGCCGAGGTGCAGGACGAGCTGCTGCACGCCACGTCGCTCGGCAACCGCATCAAGGAGCTGGGCGGCAGCGTGCCGGGCTCCTTCGCCTTCAAGGCCGACCAGCGCCTGCTCCAGCCGCCCAAGGACCAGACCAACGTCATCGCCGTCATCGAGGGCGTCATCGCCGCCGAGGACGGGGCCTGCGCGCAGTACGAGAAGATCATCGCGCTGTGCGAGGGCAAGGACTACGTCACCCAGGACCTGTGCGTGCGCCTGCTCGCCGACGAGGAGCATCACCGGCGGATCTTCAAGGGCTACCTCAAGGAATACAAGAAGGCCGGGTGATCCGCGCGGCCGCCGTGCTCGCGCTCGGCGGTCTCGCGGCCGCGTGCGGACACGGCGAGCCGTTCGCCGTGCCCGGCGCCGGCACGGACGTCCCCAACGCCTTCGGGTATCCCGTCCGCCTGACCTACGGCCGCGGCCACGACCAGGAAGCGTCGTGGCGCCCCGACGGCTCGGGCTTCCTCTACACCGCCGAGCAGTTCCGGTACGACGAGGGCGACTGGTGCCTGGCGGAGATGCCGCCCGGGGGCGGCCGCGTGCGGCGCACCGACTGCGCCCGCGGCGCCTTCGCCGGCGACTCGGTGAACGCCTACCGCTGGGGCACCGAGGGCCCCGACGGCCGGGTGGCGTTCGTCCGGCTGAGCGCGCCGCCGCGCCAGCTGAGCCCCCGGTTCGCCGAGCTGGTCGTGGGCACCTTCGGCGCCGGCGGCTCGGCCACGGTCGTCAGCCCCCTGCCGTACACCCTGCCGGGCGAGCCGACGCACGGCGGGGTCTCCTACATCCGCTGGCTCGACGCGTCGCGCTTCGTCTACCGGGCCGACCTGGTCGGCTATCTGCGCGCCTGCTCCTCCTGCATCTATGACACCGTGGTCACCGGGCGGAGCCTGGTGCTGGTCCAGCTGGCGCCGGGCGGCGCCACGCGCACCGTCCTGCCGGGCACCGCGTACGCCTCCAGCGTCGCGGTGCGGGGGCCCGACGAGATCGTCTACACCCGGGCCGACGAGCCGCGGGTCATCAGCCTGCGGCTCTCGACCGGCGACACCGCGACGGTGTGGACCTTCTCCTCCGTGGCCCGCGGCGTGACCGTGGCCGGCGGGCGCCTGGTGGCGGTCGTGGGCGGCCTGGCGTCGTTCGGCTTCGACCCGGCGTTCGGCGATTCGGTCCTGCGCGACGGCGGCGGGTTCCTGCGCATCGTCGACCTGGCGAGCGGGACGGCGGGCGTGATCGACCCGTTCGGCCTGTACCGCCAGCCGGCCCTCGCGCCCGACGGCCGGCGGCTGGTCGTCGAGTCCGCGGCCCGGGCGCCGGACCTGTTCCTGTTCGACCTGCCGTGACCCGGCCCTGGCGGTCCGCCCTGGTCCTCGCCGCGGGCCTGGGCGCCGGGTGCTCGCACGGCGACGCCTTCGTGGCCGAGGCGCCCGCGCCGAACCCGGTGCGGACGCCGGCGCCGCCGAGGCAGGTCACCTTCAGCCCCGAAGGCGACTGGGCCCCGGCCTGGCTGCCCGACGGCTCGGCCATCGGCTACTCGTACCACGTGCTCGAGCGCGGCGACCGCGACCGCTGCCTCGGGTTCATCCCGCCCGACGGCGGCGCGCGCCTCGGGTCCGTCTGCGTGCGGGGAGACCGCGAGTACGACTCGCTGAACGTGGTCTCCTTCCACGCCGTCAGCCCCGGCGGCCGGCTGGCCGTGGTGGTCGAGACCGGCGACCCGAGCCTGTACGCCCCGGCCTACCGCTGGCTGTATCTCGGGCCGCTCGACGGCGCGCGGCCGCCGCGGCGGGCGATGTTCTTCCCCTACCTGGCGCCGAGCGGCCACGTCCACTACACGGCGATGGACCCGGTCTGGGTGGACGAGACGACGCTCGTCTACCTGGCCGGCAACGTGAACTACGTCCCGGGGGCGCTGGGCATCCCGCCGGACACGGTGCACATGGGCGTGGAGCTGGTGCGGC
>CAZJZC010000075.1:0-11996 GCA_964550365.1 uncultured Gemmatimonadales bacterium
AGCAGCGCCCAGAGCGTCGGATGACGCGCGGCGCGGCGGGGAGCGCCCTCAGGCCCCCGGGCCAATCCGGTCCGTCCCCATGAGCGGCACCAGCGCCTCCGGCACGCGGACGCTGCCGTCGGGCTGCTGGAAGGTCTCGAGGATCGCGATCAGCACCCGCGCCAGGCCCAGGGCCGAGCCGTTGAGCGTATGGACGAACTCCGGCTTGGCGCCTGGCCGGGCCCGGTACCGGATGTCCATGCGGCGCGCCTGGTAGTCGGCGTAGGTCGAACAGCTGGAGACCTCGAGCCACCGTCCCACGCCCGGCGCCCACGCCTCGAGGTCGTAGGTCCGATGGTTGGCGAAGCCCAGGTCGCCGGCCGCGAGCTTGACCACGCGGTAGGTGAGCCCGAGGCGCTGGAGCGCGGTCTCGGCGTGCCGGGTCAGCTCCTCGTGCGCCGCGTCGCCGGCCTCGGGCGTCGTGAACCAGACCAGCTCCACCTTGTCGAACTGGTGGACCCGCAGGATGCCGCGGGTATCGGCGCCGTGGGCGCCCGCCTCGCGCCGCCAGCAGGGCGTGTACGCCACGTAGCGGCGCGGCAGCGTGGCGCCGTCCAGGATCTCGCCGCGGAACAGGTTGGTGACCGGCACCTCGGCCGTCGGGATCAGGAACAGGTCGTCGGTCCCGATGCGGTACAGGTCGTCCTCGAACTTCGGCAGCTGGCCGGTGCCGGTCATGGTGGCGCGGTTGACCACGAACGGCGGCGAGATCTCGGTATAGCCGTGCTCGCGCGCCTGCAGGTCGAGCAGGAAGGTGATGAGGGCCCGCTCGAGCCGCGCGCCCAGGCCGGTGTAGAGCGGGAAGCCCGCGCCGGCGAGCTTGGCGGCCCGCTCGGCGTCCAGCAGGCCGAGGTCGCGGGCCACGTCCCAGTGGGGCCGGCGCCAGGGCGCCGTCGCCGCCGGCTCGCCGACGGTCCGCAGGATCTCGTTGCGCGACGCGTCGCCGTCGGGGACGTCGTCGGCCGGGAGGTTGGGGACCTCGAGCAGCAGGTCCTGGAACGCCTGGTCGGTCTCGGCGGCGCGCGCCTGGGCCGCCGCCGCCCGGTCCGACAGGCCGCCGAGTTCGGCCAGCAGGTCCGAGGCGTCCTCGCCCTTCTTCTTGCGCTCGCCGACCAGCCGGCTCCTGGCATTCTGCTCGGCCTTGAGGGCATCGCCCTCGGCGATGGCGGCGCGGCGCCGCTCCGCCGCGTCGTGCACGGCGCCGAGCAGGGCCTCGAGCGCCGGCCCCTGCCCCCGCCGCGCCAGGCGCGCGCGCGCCGCCGCGTACGCGTCGGCGTCGCGGAAGAGCCGCGGATCGATCACCGGATTATTCCGTGGGGATGCCCGACCCGAGCCCGCGGTAGCCGCAGTTCGGGTCGATGACGACGCGGATCACGACGACCCGGTTGACACGGTCGAGCGACAGCACCAGCAGCTTGGCGTACCGCGGCAGGACGATGCTGAAGCTGCAGGTCTGCGCCCGCGACGCCGCGATCAGGACGGTGCCGGAGTCGATCGGCACCGGCCGGTCGCGCACGTAGCCCTCGTTCGGCGCGCGCACCACCGAATCGAACGGCAGGCTGGTGAGCTGCAGCCCGCCGTCGGGCACGAACCCGATGCTGCCGCGCGGCAGGAGGTAGGCCTGGGTGCCGCCGAGCGTATCGCGGATGTCGAAGGCGAAATCGAAGCTGGTCGACAGGTCGGTCCGGACCTCGGCCAGGCCGAGCATGGAGTAGGCCGACGACGTGTTGACCGGCGTGCCCGTCAGCGCGTAGAGCGTGATCTGCTGCTGGGCGATCGGGATCTGGGCGGGCGGCAGCGTCAGGTCGGCGCCGCAGGCAGCCAGCGCCGCGGCCGCGAGGGCCGCCAGGGGCATCCGCCGGGCGGCGGTCGGGAGGATCTCAGACATGGCGCAAGATGCGAAGAATAGACGAGTTGCGGGCCCGGGGCAACGCCCCCGCCGTGCTTGACACCGCCGGGCGCCTGGCCTACGATTCGCGGTCCGCAGCCGAGGAAGCCATGCCCACCATCCGCGACGTCGTCGAAGCGCTGGCCCGCCGGGACGGTGTCGAGGCGGTCATCATCCTCGGCGCCGATGGCCTGCCGATCGACAGCCGGGCCGCCAACGGGGCCGATCCCGAGGTCCTGTCGGCCCTGGTGCCGAGCGTCATCCAGGCGGCCGACGCGCTCGGCCAGCACGCCCGCCGCGGCGAGCTGACCATGGGCGTCATCGAGTTCAAGGCCGGGTTCGCGGTCATCGTCAACATCTCGGCGGACGCCAAGCTCCTGATCATCGTCGGCCCCCGCACCAACGTCGGGCCGCTCCTCTACGACCTGAGCCGTCATCGCGCGGAGATCGCCGGGCTGCTCTAGGTGGCCACGCACCACCTGCTCGTCGTCGATGACGAACCGCATATCGGCCGCATCGTCCGGATGCAGTTCGAGCGCGGCGGCTTCGCGGTCGCCACGCACACCGACGCGCGGGCCGCCCTGGACCACCTGGCCGCGCACCCCGAGGTGGACTGCCTGCTCCTCGACCTCAACATGCCGGGCATGACCGGCGTCGACCTGCTGGAGGTCGTGCGCCGCGACGAGCGCTTCGCCCGGCTGGTGGTCGTGGTGCTCACCGCCGCCGGCCAGATCGGCCAGGTCGAGCGGGCCCAGGAACTGGGCGCCTCCGTCGTCACCAAGCCCTTCTCCCCCAAGAAGCTCTACCGCCAGGTCGCCGGGCTGCTCGGCGACGACCCCGACACCGACCTCGGCGGCGAGGCCTGATGCGCTGGGCCGTGGTCCTCGCCGGGGGCATCGGCTCGCGCTTCTGGCCGCTGTCCACCGCCGCGCGCCCCAAGCAGCTGCTGCCGCTGGCGGGCCCGAAGGTCCTGCTGGCCGACGCGGTCGAGCGGCTGGCGCCGCTGGTGGACCCCGCGCGGGTGCTGGTCGTCACCTCGCGGGCGCTCGAATCGGCCATCCGCGCCGCCCTGCCGCAGCTGCCCGCCGCCAACGTCCTGGCCGAGCCCCGCGCCGCGTCCACGGCGCCGGCGCTGGCCTGGGCCACCGCCGTCGCCGCCCGGACCGACGCCGACGCCAGCGTGCTGTCGGTGCACGCCGACTGGGCCGTGCGGGACGCCGCCGCCTTCCGTGACGCGGCGGACCGCGCCCTGGGCGTGGCCGAGACGCAGGACCTGCTGGTCACGGTCGCCGCCCGCGCCAGCCGGCCCGAGACCGGGTACGGCTGGATCGAGGCCGGCGACGCCCTGCCGGGCGGCGCCCGGCGCATCGCCCGGTTCGTCGAGAAGCCCTCGGCCGCCCGCGCCGCGGACCTGCTGGCCGCGGGGGCGTCCTGGAACACCGGCCTGTTCGCCTGGACCGCGCGGCGCCTGCGGGCCGAGATCGACCGGCACACGCCCGAACTGCACGCCGCCCTCCCGGCCCTGGACCGCGGCGACGCGGCGGCCTTCTTCGCGGCCGTGACGCCGGTCAGCATCGACGTCGGCGTGTTCGAGCGCACCGGCCGAGGCGCCGTGGTCACGGCCGACTTCGGCTGGGACGACGTGGGCTCCTGGGCGGCCCTGCGCCGGGTGCGACAGGGCGACGTCGCCGGCAACGTGATCGTGGGCGCCGGCGCCCACGTGGTGGACGGCGAGCGCTGCGTCGTCTGGACCGAGGACGGCCCGACCGTGGTGCACGGCCTGAGCGACGTGGTGGTGGTCCGGGCGGGGGGGCTGACGCTGGTGACCACCGCCGCCCTGGCGCCCGACCTCAAGCGACTGCTCGACCGCCTGCCGCCCGAGCTGGCCGGCGAGCGCGGGGCGTGAGCATGCAGCTGTTCCTCTATGACGACCCGGCCGATGCCGCGCGGTTCGCGCCGTTCAGCGACTCGCGGCCCATCGGCGAACTGCGCTACGGCGCGCACCTGCTCAGGGAGCGCGTGGCCCACGCGGGGCTGGGCACGGTGGCGGGCCACGTGGCGGCGGCGCACCTGGCGCTGTTCGTCGAGCCGGGTGCGCCACCCGTCGTCTCGGCGCCGCCCACGGCCGGCGCGCGGCTGTTCCTCCGCTCGACCTTCGTGCCCGACCGCACGCAGGACGTGGTGCTCACCGCCCCCGGCGGCGCCGGCGCCGTCCGCCTGTGCGACGCGAGCGGCGCGACCGTGGGCTGCCTGCTCGGCGACGGCACGCCGTGGCCCGGCGCCGACGGCATCGCCGAGGGCTGGGCCACGCCCGCGCCCCTGCTGGGCCGGCGGCTGGTCGGCGCCTGGCAACTGGTGGGCGACCTCGGCCCGGTCCTGCGGGGCGACATCGCGGCCGCGCGGCCGGCGCACGGCAGCCGGGTCCCGGCCGGCTGCACCGTGCTCGGCGACGGCGCCGACCTGATCGTCGAGGAGGGCGCCGTGGTCGAACCCCACGTGGTGTTCGATCTGCGCGCCGGGCCGGTCTGGCTCCGCGCCGGCGCCGAGGTCCGGACCTTCAGCCGGCTGGCCGGCCCGCTGGCGGTCGGCGAGGGGAGCCGCATCGTGGGCGGGCAGCTGCGGGAGAGCAGCATCGGCCCGCGCTGCGTGGTGCACGGCGAGGTGTCGAACAGCGTCTTCACGGGGTACGCCAACAAGGCGCACGACGGGTTCCTCGGCCACAGCATCGTGGGGCGCTGGGCCAACCTCGGCGCCGGCACCATCACCTCGAACCTCAAGAACACCTACGGCCCCGTGCGCCTGGACCTGGGCGCCGAGCGCGTCGAGACCGGGATGACGTTCCTCGGCGCCCTCGTCGGCGACCACGTGAAGACGGCCATCGGCACCATGCTGCCCACCGGCTGCGTGCTCGGCACCGGCGCCAACGTGTTCGGCACGCGGCGGCCGGCGGCGCGCGTCGCGCCCTTCGCCTGGGGCACCGACGAGCCGGACCGGCTGATGGCCTGCCGGATGTTCCTGCAGACGGCGGGCCGGGTCCTGCCCCGCCGCGACGTCGCGTTCGACGACGCCACGCGGGCGTTCCTCGAAGCGGTGTGGCGCCACGCCACCGGGCGCGCGTGCGACTGACGGTGCTGGGTTCGGGCAGCCGCGGCAACGCGGTGCTGGTGGAGTCGGCCGGCGACGCCATCCTGGTGGACGCCGGCTTCTCGTTCCGCGAACTGGGCGAGCGCTTCGCCCTGGCGGGCGCCGACGCCGCGCGGGTGCGGGCCATCGCCCTGACGCACGAGCACGGCGACCACGCGCGCGGCGCCGCCCGCGCCGCCCACGCCTGGGGCGTCCCGGTGGCCGCCAGTCCCGGCACGCTGGCCCGCCTGCGCCTGCGGGCGGGGGCGCCGGTCGTGCCGCTGGCGCCGGGACGCGCGGTGCCGGTCGGGCCGTTCACGGTCGCGGCCTGCCCCACCGCGCACGACGCCGGCGATCCGGTGATGCTGGTGGTCGAGGATGGCGAGGGCCGGCGGGTCGGCATCGCCTGCGACGTGGGCTCGCCGACCGCGGCGCTGCAGCACGCCCTGCGCGGGCTCGACGCCGTGGTCATCGAGAGCAATCACGACGAGCACCTGCTCCGGGCCAGCACCTACCCGCCGAGCGTCCGGGCCCGCATCGCCGGGCGCGGCGGGCACCTGTCGAACCGGGAGGCGGCGAACCTCGTGGCGCAGGCCGCGCACGCGTCGCTCGCCGCCGTGGTCTGCGCCCACCTCAGCGACCGCTGCAACCGGCCCGACCTGGCCCTGGAGGCGATGCGGGAGGGACTGCGCGGCACGGCGTTCGCCGGCCGTATCGTGGTCTCCACCCAGGACCGGCCCACGCCGACGCTCGACGTGGCCCCGGCAGGACAGCTCGCGCTACCCCTGGGCGGGGGGCGCTGAGCCCTCGGCGGGCGCGGCGGCGGCGGCGACCGGGTCTCCGACCGCCGTCTCCTGCGTGGTGATCTGCGGCTCCCACTCCGACATCATGCGCAGGAACGCGCGCACCACGTCCGGGTCGAACTCCGTGCCGGCCCGCTCCTCCATGTAGCTCAGCACCTTCGGCGCCGGCCACGCGGCGCGGTACGGCCGGTTGGTGCGCAGCGCGTCGTACACGTCGCACACGTGCACCAGCTTGCTGCCCTGATGGCACTCGCGCGGATAGTCGAAGGTCGGGTACCCGCCGCCGTTCAGCATGATGTGATGCTCGTAGGCCACCACGGCGGCCAGGTCCAGCTTCTCCTCCGACTCGATGATGATCCGGGCGCCCTCGATGGGGTGGCGGTTCATGATCTCGCGCTCGTGCGGCTCGAGCCGCCCGGCCTTGTTCAGGATCTCGCTCGGGATGCGGGTCTTGCCGATGTCGTGCAGGAGGCCGGCGGTCCCGAAGGCGCGGACGTCGCGCGCGCCGAGGCCCATCCACTCGGACAGGCCCATCGCCAGCACGCAGACGTTGAGCGAGTGCGTGGTCGTGTACTCGTCGTACCGGCGGATCTGGAGCAGCGGGAGCACCATGGCCTGGTCGCCGTGCATGGCCGACGCGAGCGAGCGGACCACGGCCTCGGCCTCCGCCAGCGGCAGGCTGCTGGAGCGCTGCGCCTCCTCGTGGAGCCACTGGATGGTCTGGGCCTCCTCGTCGAGCGACAGCGCGATGGTGGCCGTCTGGAGGTCGTCCTCCGGCAGCAGCTCCTTGATGCCGATGTTGCCGAACCGGATGCCGCCGCTGGCGCCGTGGAAGTCGCCGCCGCTGCCGGCCTGCTGGAGCGCCGACAGGGTGAGGCGCGCCAGCACCTCGCTCATGAACCCCTCGAACTCCTCGCGGGTCACCTCCGACTCGAACTGGAGGCGCTGGATGCCGGCGGCCGCCAGCCGCTGGCTCCAGTCCCAGCCGCGCAGTTCGCGGATCGGGCGCTGACCGAGCACCACCTCGTCGCCCAGGAACGAGAACGCCGCGCGCCGGTCCATCTTCTGGACCGCGCGCAGGCCGTCGTAGGCGGCCTCGATGATGCCCTCGCGCTCCGGGTGGCCGTCGGGATACAGCGCCATGGTGGACAGCGCGCGCGCGAAGGCGTTGAGGAACTGGATGGCCTGCGGGACGAGTTCGGACGAGGTCACGTGGCTCCCTTGAGGGCGTCCGCGGCGGTCCGGGCGACCGACGGGTCCTTGCTGCGGCTGGCCAGGTCGAGGCGTTCCCGGACGCGCGGGTCGGCGCGGAACGCGGCCAGCGACGACAGTGCCGCCAGGTACTCCGGCGTGGCGTGACTGCTGGTGAGGACGTCCATGAGACTGCGCCGCCGCACCTCGGTGAGCTTGAGCAGGCCCTGGAGCGCCAGCGCGTTGCCCTTGGCGGCGAGCGCCCGGATGGCCGGCACCCTGAGCTCGGTATCGTGGTCGCTGTCGGTGGCCAGCGCGACCAGCAGGGGCACCGCCGGGTCGGGACAGCCGGCCTCGAGCGTGGCGTTGACCGCCAGCCGCTTGATGCGCGGATCCTCGTCGGCCAGCGCCGTGCAGACCGCCCGGGTCCGCTCCTCCGGCACCCGGAACAGCAGGCGGAGCGCCTCGCGGCGCACCCGCGCGTCGTCGTGGCCCCGCAGGGGCATGGCATCGACCGCCACGGGCGCGCCCGGCAGCTCGGCCGCCAGATAGAGCACGTTGCGCAGCACGTACCAGCGCTCGTCGGTCATGCGCGGCGGCAGGAGCGGCCGGACGGCGTCGGGCATGGCCAGCAGCTTGTCGATCAGCACCCGCCGCACCTGCCGCGACTCCGATTCGATCAGGACCTCCAGCATCGGCTCGGCCGCGCGCGCCCCCAGGGCGGCCGCGATCCGGTCGGCCAGCGCGAAGTCCACCGGCTGGGCGCTCAGCGTCAGCTTGAGCATCGCCGGGTCCAGCACCCGCGCCCGGATCCGCTCGGTGGCCGGGTTCTCCTCCCGGGCGCGCTCGAGCAGGGCGATCAGGTCGTTCACCCGGCCGCCGGCGATGAACGTGTCGACGGCCCGGTCGAGCGGCACGCCGACGCTGCCGGTCTCGATCGCCATCTGCACGATCCGGTCGGCCTCGGGTGAGTACGCCGCCTCGTCGGCCGCGACCAGCGTCGGCGCCGCGGACGCCATGCGCTGCAGCGCCAGCGCATAGCCGTCGGGGTTGGGGTCCGACAGCTCCCAGCCCCGCACCAGTTCGGCGACCTGCTCCCGCAGGGCCGAGTCGGCGACCGGACGGCGGCTCGCCGGCCCGCGCTCGGCGTGCTGGCTCAGCTTGTTGAGCATGCGGAGCATCGAGTTCGAGATGGGCGTCCCGGCGCCCGACGCCGCCTTGAGCAGATCCACGACCGCGTCGGCGGCCATGCCCTGCGTGGCGTCGAGGATGAACTGCCGCCGCTGCCGCTGATCGCCGCCCATGTCGACCAGGCGGCCGAGGGTGTTCTCATCGAGCGCCGTGATCAGCTTGCTCATCTTCTTCTTGAGCGCGACGCTCTCCGTGCCGCCCTTGGTCTTGAGTTCCTCGGCGATCTGCAGCAGGTAGCCGACGATGACCTGGTCGTAGGCCGTGCCCCGCTCGTGCGTCTCGATGGCCTTGGCCACGGCCGTCGGCTCGGCGGCCTGGTGCTCCATCTCGCCGACGCTGATGTCGCCGATCGCGGCGTCGATCTCCGCCTCGCTGAGCGGCGGGGCCTCGACCGGCGCGGGGCGGAAGGCGTTGGGCTCGGGCGGCGGGGGCTCGGCCTTCTGGATGTCCTCGCCGGCCAGCGCCGCGCGGGCCAGGCCGACCCACAGCTGGGCGGCCCGTCCGCCCGAAACGGCCGAGCCGCCGCCCTCGCCGCCGTCCTCGGGGCCGCCGACGAGCTCGAGGCGGTCGAAGGTCAGCGGGTAGAGCTGGATGTGCGGCCAGCGCGGGACCTGCGCCGCCGGGCGCAGGCCGATCGGTTCGCCCTGCCGGTCACCCTCCAGCGCCAGGACCTTGAGCGCGGCTTCCAGCTCGACGCCCGACACGCCGCGCGTGAAGGACACCGCGCCCAGGTGGTGCCTGTGGAGCCGCTCGGCCAGGTCGTGCAGGACCGGGTTGCGGGGATCGGTGGCGATGCCTTCGATCACCAGCTGGTCGCGCGCCACGCCGAGCGACAGGGTGCCCCGCTCGGCCAGCAGGCCGTCGAGCCGATGGGCCACGCCGTCGGCGGCCGGGACCAGCGTGGGATGGCCGCCCGGGTACATGGCGTGCTTGTGGAGGGCGATCGAGAACTCGATGAGGAAGTCCGCCAGCTCGCGCGGCAGCGCCGCCCGCTTCTCGTGGGTCGCGCGGGGCGACGGCACCGGGCTCGATGGGCGGGTGGGCTCGCTCACGCCTTCAAGATAGAGCGGAGCGGGACGGACGCCAGAGCGCACCCCGGCGCCCGGCGGAGCCGCAAGTCATCAGCGGCGCACGAGATACCCGGCCCACATGGCGGTCCGGTCGCCGACCAGGTACTCCGGCAGGTCGTGCGCCAGGGCCGCGAAATCGATCTCGCGCACCGGCGCCAGCCGGCGCACGATCTCGTCGTCCGAGATGGGCACGTCGGCGACCACCAGCAGGAGGTGGTCCCGCACCCGGACGCTCCTTCGCACCGTGACGACCTCGGCCGGGGCGAGCCGAGGCGTCCGACTCACGCACGCCACCGTGGGGGCCGGCGCCGGCTCGGCCGGACCGGTCGTCGTGGCCGGGCGCGGTGCCGTCCGCCGGGCGAGACACGCGGCCCGATCGGCTTCGGCCCTGACGGCGTTGGCGGCGATCTCGGCGCCCGAGGGGCCCTGGCCCAGCTGGACCCGCTCCGACGATGTCACCTGCGCCGGACCCGGGACGCGCACGCGGGCGCGGCCCTCGGCCAGCACGCCGGTCCACAGCAGGGTGACGGCGCCTTCCTGGTCGAGCCGCAGGACGGCGCCGTAGGCCGGCCGGAGCAGGCGCACCCGGAGCTCCGCGCCGTCCCGGCCGAGTTCCGGCATGCCGGCGGCGAACCACTCGGTGGCGCCGTCGCTCATCGCCGGCGCCGGAGCGGCCGGGTCCGGCCGCGGGCTCCCGGCGCATCCCCACAGGGCCGCGGCGAGCGCGACACCCGGCACCGCCGCGCGATACCCGCGCGCGGTCGCCATCAGAGCCGCTGCCGGTAGACGGCGTAGAGCGCCCACCGGTCGGTGCGTCCCGCCATGGCCTCGTCGCTCTGGCGCGCCTCGCGGGCCCGCTCCTCGAGCACCGCGCCATGGAGCGGCATCTCGGCCGCGATCACGGCGATCACCGGCCGCCACCACTGCATGTCACAGCGGCCGCGGGGCGGCTCCACCAGCGTCAGGAAGTGGTCGCCGGCCGGGAGGAGCTGCGACAGGTCATGCCCGGGCACGGTGGCCATGGGCCCGCAGCGGCCGAGCTGGAGGACCGCCACGTGGGCGGGCCGGGCCAGGCTGATGCCGATGGTGCGGCTGGTGAGCCGGAAGATCCGCGGACGGAACAGCGAGTCGGCGCCGAACGCCTCCTCGTAGGCGGTCACCCGGCCGGTGAGGTCGCGCGCCGTCAGCGCGCGCGGGTTGTCGACCGGCGCCTCGGTCCGCGGACCCCGCGGCTGGAACCGGATGCAGGCGCCGAGCGCCAGG
The DNA here is from genome assembly GCA_964550365.1 of uncultured Gemmatimonadales bacterium. GTDB lineage: Bacteria > Gemmatimonadota > Gemmatimonadetes > Gemmatimonadales > JACORV01 > DASXPG01. The sequence goes on from CAZJZC010000075.1 coordinate 10,569, forward strand.
ACCGCGAACAGGGCCGTCAGGGGAGCGCGCATGACTCCTGCTACCGCGGTGGATGGTGTCCGTTCCGTGCGCCGGGGGCCAACAGTGCGGGCGACGCCCGTCCGGCGCAAGGCAGCGGATGCGGATTGCGGCCCGCCTGGCCGGACGGCAACTTCACGTCATGCGAACAGCCATCCTGTGTCGTCTGCTGCTGGCCGCGCTGGCCGCGGCTCCCGCAACCGCCACGGCTCAGCAGGGCGCGCCGCGGCGCCTGCACACCTACTCCATCGTGGCGCGCGACTCGCTCACCGGCGAGATCGGCGTCGCCGTCCAGTCACACTGGTTCTCGGTCGGCAGCATCGTCGCGTGGGCCGAGCCCGGGGTCGGGGCGGTCGCGACCCAGTCGTTCGTCCTCCCCGCCTACGGTCCCCGCGGACTGGCGCTCATGCGCAGCGGGCTCGGGGCGCCCGAGGCCCTGCGCGGCCTGCTGGCGGCGGATCCCGACGCGCCGGTGCGCCAGGTGGCGATGGTCGACGCCCGCGGGGCCGTCGCCAGCCACACCGGCGCGCGCAACATCCCGGCCGCCGGCGGCCGGACGGGCGCCATGTACGCGGTCCAGGCCAACCTGATGGCGCGTCCGACCGTGTGGGACGCCATGGCCCGCGCCTACGAGACGGCGACGGGGGACCTGGCCGAGCGGCTCCTTGCCGCGCTGGAGGCCGCCCAGCGCGAGGGCGGCGACATCCGCGGCCAGCAGAGCGCCGCGCTCATCGTGGTCAGCGGCGATGCCCGGCGGCCGTCCTGGGAGCGCGTCGTCGACCTGCGGGTCGAGGACAGCCGTGAACCGCTGGTCGAACTGCGCCGCCTGCTCCGGGTAGCGCGCGGCTACCGGCTCGCCAACCAGGGTGACGACTACCTCACCCGCGGCATGGTCGATTCGGCCCTGGTGGCCTACGGCCTCGCCGACCGCATCCTGCCCGACTCGGCGGTGAACGGGGAACTGGCCTACTGGGTCGGGGTGACGCTGGCCGACCGGCGCCGGGTGGACGAGGCGATGCCGTTCTTCCGGCGTGCCCTCGCCCAGGACAGCGCCTGGGCCACGCTGCTGTGGCGCCTGCCGGCCGTCGGTCTGCTGAGCGCCGACAGCGCGACGATCGCCCGGATCGTGCGGGAGGCCTCCCCGGCGCGCGGCGGGCGCCGGCGCTAGCGCGCCCCGGGCCCGCGCGCGGACGCCCGTGCCCGACACGACAGCGGCCCCGGATCGCTCCGGGGCCGCTGGTCCTTCGGTCCTGCGGTGGTGCTAGTACATGCCGCCCATGCCGGCGCCGGGCGCCGCCGGAGCGGCCGGCTTCTCTTCCTTCCGCTCGACCACGACGCACTCGGTGGTGAGCATCAGGCCCGCGATGGACGCCGCGTTCTGCAGCGCCGTGCGGGTCACCTTGGTGGGGT
>CAZJZC010000076.1:0-11979 GCA_964550365.1 uncultured Gemmatimonadales bacterium
ATAGCCCCAACGGGAATCGAACCCGTGTCTCCACCTTGAAAGGGTGGCGTCCTAGCCGCTGGACGATGGGGCCGAGCGCACGAACGGCAGACGGCGGATCACGCAGCGGCCCGCGCCGACTGCCGTCCTGCCCTCTGCCGTCCCAGTAGCGGTAACGGGATTCGAACCCGTGTTTTGGCCTTGAGAGGGCCACGTCCTAGGCCTCTAGACGATACCGCCGCACGATCTGGCTGCTGCTGCACAGGCCCGGCAGGAATCGAACCTGCAACCCCCGGTTTTGGAGACCGGTGCTCTACCAATTGAGCTACGGACCTCCGAGGGGTGGCTAACGGGAATCGAACCCGCAACCTCTGGAGCCACAGTCCAGCGCTCTAACCGATTGAGCTATAGCCACCACGGCTCCACACCGTGCTTCGCGCGCGGCCCCCCGAGAACCCTGCAAATTACCCAGGCCGACCGTCCCGCTCAAGGCCAGAACGACTCCCGCAGGGCCCGGGTCCGCTCGTCGGCCCGGCCGGGACGCCCCGCGTCGAAGAACGCGGCCTCCATGACGCCGCGGACCGCGTTGACGAGGAAGATGGGCCGGCCCTGGACCTCGGTCCTGGGGAAGCGGCCCTCCCGCACCGCCAGGCCCCGTTCCCGGGCCAGTTCCAGCACCCGCGAGCGGCCGATGCCCGGCAGGATGCCCAGCTCGAGCGCGGGAGTGCACAGCGCCTCGCCGGACCAGAAGAACACGCTGGTGATGCAGCCCTCGGCGACCTCGCCCGCGGCCGTCAGCAGGATGGCCTCGTCGGCTCGGTAGGGTACGACCCGCTGACGCGCCTCGTCGAACACGCCGCGGTCGGTCGTCTTGTGGGGATACGGCTGATGGCGCGCGCCCGCGAACACGATGCGCATCGCGCCATCGGGCGGCGCGGCGCGCGGCTCGATGCGCTCGCCGCCCCGGTCCACGCTGAGCCGGATGACGCCGTCGCCCCGGGCGGCATGCGCCCGGACCCGCCCGGCGAGTTCCTCGCCGGGCGGCGGCAGTCCCAGCGCGGCGCACGAGGCGGCGAGCCGCGCCAGGTGGCGCTCGAGCAGCGGCAGCCGGCCCCCGCGGGCGCGCATCGTCTCGAACAGGGTGACCACAGGGCCGGTAGCGTAGCCCCCCGCGCCCCGCGTCTCAAGTGACGCCGAAGGCCTCGCGCAGCGCCTGGCCCTTGCGCAGCGACTCCTTCCACTCGCGCCCCGGATCGGAATCCGCCACGATGCCGGCGCCCGCCTGGATGACGGCCGCGCCGCCCTGCACCACGGCGCTGCGGATCAGGATGTTCCACTGCCCCGCATCGCCCTCCCACCAGCCCAGCGCGCCGGTGTACATGCCGCGGGCCACCGGCTCGAGGTCGCCGATGATCTCCATGGCGCGGACCTTGGGACAGCCGGTGATCGTCCCGCCCGGGAACATGGCGCGGAACGCGTCCCACGGGCCGGCCCCCGGCACCAGGTCGGCCTCGACGTCGCTCACCAGGTGCATGACGTGCGAGTACGCCTCGACCCGCCGCAGCGCGGCGACCCGCACCGAGCCGAAGCGCGCCACGCGCCCCAGGTCGTTGCGCGCCAGGTCCACCAGCATCACGTGCTCGGCGGCCTCCTTGCGGTCGGCCTCCAGGTCGGCGCGCATCGCCGCGTCGGCCGCCGCTTCGCCCGTCGTGCGGCGCGTGCCGGCGATGGGCCGCGCCGCGGCCCGGCCGTCGCGCACCTCCACCAGCAGTTCGGGCGAGCCGGAGACCAGCTGCCAGTCGCCGAAATCCGCGTAGCCCATCCACGGCGACGGGTTGATGGCGCGCAGACGCCGGTAGGCGTCGAACGGCGGCAGCGCCAGCGGCACGCGTTCGGCGACGCTGAGGTTGACCTGGTAGATGTCGCCGGCGCGGATGAAGTCGAGCGCCGCGCGCACGGCGTCCTCGAAACCCGGCTGGTCGAACGACCGCGCCCGCGCGCTCACGGGACCGGGCGCGAGCGGCTCGGCGGCCGGCGGCGCGCCGCGCTCCCACGCCGCCGCGGCCGCGGGGCCGCGGCACTCGATGGTGCCGCCCGGTCCGAGCACGATGCGATTGCGCGGCCGGAACAGGTCGGCGAGGGGCTGGCCGATGAACGGCGCGCGGCGCCGGGCGCGGGCCGGCAGGCCCAGGTCGTAGGCGATCACGCCCACCCACCCGTCGCCCGGCACGAAGCCGTCGAGGGTGCCGACCGTCGCGTCGTCCCACGGCAGCCGGCGGCGCTCGGCCGCGCCCCAGGCGAGCACCCGCGTCCCGGCGCCGCGGCCATCCTCCAGCAGGACGAACGGCGGCGGCAGCGTCGCGGCGATGTCGAGCAGTTGCCCGTCGGGCGGCGTCATTGCCATTCTTGTGGACCACCAGGGAGGTCGTTCGTGCCGCTCGTCCGCTGTCCGACGCATGGTAGGGTGTTCGACAACGCCAAGGAAGAGGGCTGTCCGCTCTGCCTCGCCGAGCGCCAGATGCCGCGCGCGCCGGGCAGGAAGCCCGAGGCGCCGGGCCCGGAGGCCGCGGCGGCGAAGGGTCGGCTGGTCCTGCTTGGCATCGTCGGGCTGCTCGTGGCGATCGGCGGGGGCGTCTGGCTCTACCTGGACGGCAGCAACGAGGAGGACCGCGCCCAGGCGGTCCGTGATTCCCTGCGCGCCGTCGCCGCCGGTCCGGCCCGGCCGGACACCACGACCTTCGCGCGCGCCAGCGACCTGACGCCCATCCGCCGGGCCCGGGCCCTCAAGTCGGCGCTCGAGGGGCTGCTGCGCGCCCATCGCGCCACCATCCTCGGCATGCGCGAGGGGCCCATCGACACCGCCGCGGCCGACCGCGCCGAGAAACAGCGGGCGCGGCAGTACGCGGCCTTCGCGGCGCGCTGGCACCAGCGGCTCGACGCCGCCTCCGCAGGCGGGACCGACTTCCGCTACGCTCCCGGCGTGCAGATGGGGCCGCAGATGGAGAGCGTGACCAACTACCTCGGCGCGGCCCTCAGCGTCATGCGCGACGTGGTGCCGCGCGAGCGCGTCAAGCCCAGGGCCGAGCGCCAGTCCGACCTCACGGCCACCAGCGGCTACCTGAACTCCGCCGGGACGGTGCTGACGAACCTGCCGCGCTGATGCCGCCCCGCCCGCGCCGCCCGGCACGATCGGCGGCGACGCGGTCCGCTCCGCGCCCGCCGCGCCCGGCGCTCACAAGGCCAGCCGCACCCCGCCGTTGACCGTCCTGCCCTCCAGCGGCCCCCACGCCTCGGTGGTCCATCCGGTGAGCGGCGAGCGCGCGGGCCGCACCAGCGGATGCGTCGTCGTCATCCGGGTGCCGCCGATGTTCTCGAGGTTGAGGAACAGCCGCGCGCGCCCGACCTCGCGCTGGACCAGCAGACCGACGATCGCGTACGCCGGGCTCACCGTCCGGTACGGGTTGTCCTCGAGCCGCTGGCGCCCGGTGACGTAGAACTCGGCCCCGACCCGCCAGGGCTCCTGTTCCCAGGCGGCGACCAGTCCGGCCGCGTGGCGGGGGTTGAGCGCCACCTCGCGCCGGCAGGTCCCGCCGCAATCGTCCTCCGTGGTCCACTGCCAGGTCCACGACGCCACCACGTGCAGGGGCTCGCGCCGGTAGCGCGCCACCACGTCCACGCCGGTGGCGCGGACCGGCTCCAGCTCGTTGCGCAGGTCGACCGGCGCCGGGCCGCCGCCCGGGCCCGCCACCGGCGCCGCGATCACGCCCACCGGGTGGCTGATGCGCGCCCCGAACAGCGTGGCGTTGAGGTCCACGGCGGCGATGAGGCCGCCGACGTCGAGCGCGACGACGGTGCCGCGTTCCGCCCGCAGCGGCGCGGCGATGACCAGCGGGCGCAGGCCGATGGCATCGGTGGCCTCGACGAACGGCGTCGGGGCGTAGAAACCGGCCCCGCCCGACAGGCGCGCGGACCAGCCGCCGCCGAAGCGCCAGAGCGCGGTGAGCCGGGGACTCAGCTGGGTGCCGTACTCCGAGTGGCGGTCGGCCCGGGCGCTGGCCTGGAACGCCACGCGGCCGAGGGCGACGTCGGCCTGGGCGAACAGCGCCGGCGCGGTGAAGGTGTAGTCGAACCGCGCCACCGAGTCGGACCGGAAGGCATCCACCGGCACGGCGACGCCGGCCAGCCACGACCAGCGCGCCCCGCCGCGGGCCGCCGTCACTTCGGCGAACCCCGTCGCGTGGCGATCCGGGTCCACGGTGTCGCCCAGGGTGTGGCGATGCGCGGCCAGCATGGCCGAGGCGCGCGCCGTCAGCACCCAGCGCGAGCGCGTCGTGGTCCGGGCGATCAGGCCCGCGTCCACCCGGCGGGTGCGCAGGCGCTCGGCGAAGGGGGCGCCCCCGGCCGCGAGCCCGCCCGGCAGGGTGCCGCCCTCGCGCGTCTCGAGCGTGAGTCCGGCGGTGGCGAACAGGGTGCGGCCCGCCCCGTCGTCGAACATCACCCGCGGCCGCAGGACCGCGCGCCGGTAGCCGGCCACGTCGGTCCAGCCGTCGCCGTCGACGTCGGCCCGCGCCTGCCGGTGCCATCCGCCGAGCAGGGTGCCGCGCCACCCGCCACCCAGCCCGCGCCCCGCGAACAGCACCACGTCGCTGCCGCCGAGGGAGGTGCCGTTGACCAGGACCTCGGTCACCGGCGCGGCCGGCCGGCGCGAGACGAGGTTGACCAGGCCGCCCAGCGCCGCGCCGCCGTACATGGCGCTCGCCGTGCCCTTGACGATCTCGACCTGGAGCAGGTCCATCGGCGGGATCTGGACGATCCCCAGGGCACCGGCCTCGCCGTGGAGCGGCAGGCCGTCCGCGAGCAGCTGGGTGTAGCGGCCGCGCAGGCCGTAGATGCGCACGCCGGCCGCGCCGAGCGAGGGCGCGGTGCTCTGGACCCTGAGACCGCCGGTCTCGTTCAGCAGCATGGCCACGTCGCCGGGCGTCATGGCCAGCTTCTCCTGCACCTCCTCCGGCCCCACCACCTCGACCCGCAGGGGCTGATCCTCGACCCGGCGCTCGAAACGCGTGGCGGTGACGACGATGCCCTCCAGCTCCGGACCGCGGGCCGGCCGTTCGATGCCCGGCCGCTCCGGCGACGGCGGCGCCGGCGGCGCCGCCGCGAACCGGACCAGCGCCGTGACGGGGAAGTGGTCGGACAGGTGCCGTCCCGCCGCGGTGCGGGGCCGGTCGATCGCGGCATCCACGGTCTCGAACCCGCCGTCGGCGAACACGAAGTCGATCTTCGCGCCGAGCGAGTCGCCCCGGAACGCGTTGAAGGTCCCGACGACGGACTCCCGGGGATGGGCGTCGCGGAACGTGTCGCGGAAGCGCGGCGCCATGGCGCGCGCCGCCGGGTTGTCCTCGCCGGCGTTGAAGTCCCCGGTCACGAGGACGGGCTCGTCCGCGTGGCGTCGCAGGCGGATCGAGTCGAGCAGGGCGGCCACGCTGCGCTCGCGCGAGGGCTGGGACTCGTGGTCCAGGTGGACGTTGTAGACATGGAACGACCGGCCGGTCCCGAGGTCGTGCAGCCGCGCCCAGGTGGCGATGCGCGTCACGCGGTTGCCCCAGGACCGCGACCCCGGCACCAGCGGCGTGTCGGAGAACCAGAAGGTGCCGCTCGCGAGCAGGCGGAAGCGCCCGGCGCGGTAGAGGATCGCGGCGTACTCGCCGCCGGTCCGGCCGTCATCCCGGCCCACGCCGACCTCCCGGTAGCCGGGGAGGCCCGCGCCGAGGTCGTCGAGCTGGCCGCGCAGGGCCTCCTGGACCCCGACGATGTCGGGCGCGCGCTCCCGCAGGTACGCCAGCACGTCCGCCCGCCGCGCCGGCCAGGCGTCGGCGCCGTCGGCCGGCGTGTCGTAGCGGATGTTGAACGACAGGACCCGGATCGGCTCCGGTTCCTGCGGCGGCAGGATGAGCGCGAGCAGGACGGCGGCGAGCATGGGCACGGGCTGATGCATAGGGACGCGCGTGGCCGGCGGCAAGTGGCGGCGGGGCGGAGGGACAACGGCCGGGTTTGGCGCTAGCTTTCGGTCATGAGCGCATCCCTGGATTCTCCCGGCGCCCGGCTCCGGCGCACCTGGGCCCGCCTGTCGGGCCTGCCCGGCGGCAGGTGGCTGTTCTCCCGCGTCCTGGGCCTGATGAACCCGTACTCCGGCGCCGTGGGCGGCACGGTCGTCACCCTGGAGCCGGGCCACGCGGTGGTGGTGCTCAAGGAGCGCCGCGCGGTCCGCAACCACCTCAACAGCGTCCACGCGATCGCCATGGCGAACGTGGCCGAGATGGCCAGCGGCCTGGCGATGCTCGCCGCCCTGCCCGATTCGGCGCGCGGCATCGTGACCAGCATCGCGATCGACTACCGCAAGAAGGGCCGCGGCACGCTGACGGCCGAATCGCGCGTCGTCCTGCCGGACGTGAGCGTGGACGGCGAGCACCGGTTCACCAGCACGGTGCGCGACGCGAGCGGCGAGGAGGTCGCCCGCGCCACGGTGACGTGGAAGCTCGGGCCGGTGAAGGCGCCGGGCGCCGCGCGGGAACCGGCCGCCGCCCGGTGAGCGCGCTCGACACGGCGCTGACGCGGGACGCCGGCATCGCCGTGCCGCTGATCGGCGGCGCCATGTACCCCTGCTCCAACCCGGAGCTGGTGGCCGCGGTTTCGGCCGCCGGCGGCATCGGCATCGTCCAGCCGATCTCGATGACCTACGTCCACGGGCACGACTACCGCGAGGGCCTCCGGCTCATCCGCCGCCTGACCGGCAACCCCATCGGCATGAACGCGCTGATCGAGAAGAGCTCGCGCTATTACCTGGACCGCATGATGCGCTGGGTCGACCTCTCGCTCGAGGAGGGGGTGCGGTTCTTCATCACCTCGCTCGGCAACCCGCGCTGGGTGGTGGAGCGCGTGGCCGCCGCGGGCGGCAAGGTCTACCACGACGTCACCGAGCGGAAGTGGGCGCAGAAGGCGGTGGACGGCGGCGTGCACGGCCTCATCTGCGTCAACAGCCGGGCCGGCGGGCACGCCGGACCCAGGACCCCCGAGCAGCTGATGGACGAGTGCGGCGACCTGGGCCTGCCGCTGGTGTGCGCCGGCGGCGTGGGCGACGAGCGCGACTTCGTGGCCGCCCTGCGTCTCGGCTACGCCGGGGTGCAGATGGGCACCCGGTTCATCGCCACGACCGAGTGCAGCTCGCGTGACGACTACAAGCAGGCCATCGTGGACGCCGACGAGACCGACATCGTGCTGACCGAGCGCGTGACCGGCGTGCCCATCGCGGTGATCAACACGCCCTTCGTCCAGCGCATCGGCACCAGCATCGGGCCCATCAGCCGCATGCTGTTCCGCCACCGCAAGGCCAAGCACTGGATGCGCACCTTCTACGCCCTCCGGTCCCTGCGGAAGATGAAGAAGGACTCGGTGACCGGGGCGGGCGCCGGCGAGTACTGGCAGGCGGGGCGCAGCGTGGCGGGCATCCACGGCATCGAACCCGCGGGCGACATCGTGCGGCGCTTCGCCGCCGCCGCCGCGGGGGAACCGGCGTCCTGATGGACGCGGCCCCCCGCGCCTCGGTGACCACCCTGGAGGCCGCGCTCGCCGCGCGGACCGCGGGCGGACGCGCCTACCACGAGTTCCTGCGCGTCAGCGCCCTCTCGGCCGGCGTCTACGTCCTGCCGGCGGGCGGCGCCGACCCCCAGCGGCCGCACGCCGAGGACGAGGTCTACCTGGCGCTCGCCGGCCGCGGCCGCTTCCGTGCCGGCACCGAGGACTTCCCGGTGGCGCCCGGCGCCGTCATCTTCGTTCCCGCCGGTCTCGCGCACCGGTTCCACGACATCACCGAGGAGCTGCGCCTGCTGGTCTTCTTCGCCCCGGCCGAGTCGCCCGGCGCCGCGTGCTGAAGCAGACGCCGTTCCACCCGCGCACCGCGCCGCTGGTCGAGGGCGCGGCCTGGCGCCGCTGGGCCGGCTACCAGGTGGCGAGCGCCTACGAGCTGGTGCACGACCGCGAGTATCACGCGATCCGCAGTTCGGCCGCCCTGCTCGACGTCTCGCCGCTGTGCAAGTACCTCGTCACCGGCCGCGACGCCGCGCGCCTGCTCGACCGGATCGTGATCCGCGACGTCGCGGCGTCGAAGGTCGGCCAGGTGCTCTACACCTGCTGGTGCGACGCCGACGGCAAGGTGATCGACGACGGCACGGTCGCCCGGCTCGCCGACCAGACCTTCCGCATGACCTCGGCCGAGCCCGGCCTGCGGTGGCTGCACCTCAACGCCACGGGACTCGACGTCGCCATCGCCGACGTCTCGGAGTCCACGGCGGCGCTGGCCCTCCAGGGCCCCAACGCCCGGCGCATCCTCCAGCAGCTGACCGGGGCCGACGTCGCGGGGCTCAAGTACTTCCGCATCATGGCCGCCGACCTCGGCGGCATCCCGGTGACCATCTCGCGCACCGGCTACACCGGCGACCTGGGGTACGAGATCTGGGTCGACGCCGCCCGCGCCGTGGCGCTGTGGGACGCGCTGGTCGCGGCCGGCACGCCCTACGGCATCACGCCGACCGGCATCCTCGCCCTCGACATGGCGCGCATCGAGGCCGGCCTGATGCTGCTCGACGTGGACTACGTCTCGGCCCACAAGGCGCTCATCGAGGCCCAGACGTCCTCGCCCTACGAGCTCAACCTGGGCTGGGCCGTCGCCCTGACCAAGGAGCGGTTCGTCGGCCGCGACGCCCTGGCCGCCGAACACGCCCGGGGGCCGGCCTGGCAGTTCGTCGGCATCGAGGTCGACTGGGAGTCGCTCGAGCGGCTGTACGCCGACGTCCGCCTGCCGCCGCGCCTCCCGATGACGGCGTGGCGCACCAGCGTGCCGCTGTACGACGAGTCGCGGCAGATCGGCTACGCGACCAGCGGCTGCTGGTCGCCCCTGCTGAAGAAGTACCTCGCCCTCGGCCACGTGCCCACCGCGTTCGCCGCGGCCGGCACGCCGCTGGCCATGGAGGTCACCGTCGAACACCGGCGCCGGCGGGCGGCGGCGCGCGTGACCAGGCTGCCGTTCTTCGACCCGCCGCGGAAGAAGGGCTGATGGCCACGACCTGGGACGCGATCGTCGTCGGCGGCGGCCACAACGGCCTGGTCCACGCGGCCTACCTGGCGCGCGCCGGCCGCCGGGTGCTGGTGCTCGAACAGCGCCCGCGGGTGGGCGGCGCGGCGGTGACCGAGGAGATCTTCCCCGGCTACCGGTTCTCGATGTTCTCCTACGTGGTGAGCCTGCTGCGGCCGGAGATCATCCGCGACCTCGACCTGCCGGGCCACGGCCTGCACATCCTGCCGCTCGAGAGCACCCTGACGCCGATGGAGAACGGCGATTCGCTGGCCTCGTGGGCCGACCACGACCTCACCCGGCGGGAGCTGGTGCGCCATTCGCCGCTGGACGCCGAGGCCTACGACGAGTACGGCCGGCTGATGCACCACATGGCGCAGGCGGTGCGGCCCATCATCGGCATGGTGCCGCCCGACCCGGCCTCGCTCAGCCCGGGCGACCTGCGCGGCCTCCTGCGGCTCGGCCGGCACCTGCGCGGGCTGGGCGCCGAGCAGTTCCACGCGCTGTTCAAGCTGATGACCATGAGCGCGGCCGACTTCCTCGACGAGTGGTTCGAGACCGACGTGCTCAAGGCCACCAAGTCGGCCAGCGGCATCATCGGCACCTTCCTCGGACCGCGCTCGCCGGGCACCGCCTACGTGCTGCTGCACCACTACATGGGCGAGATCGACGGCGTGTTCCGCGCCTGGGGGTTCGCCCGGGGCGGCACCGGCGCGGTCAGCGAGGCCATCGCGGCCGCGGCGCGGCGGTTCGGCGCCGAGATCCGGCTGGACGCGCGGGTCCGGCGGGTGCTGGTCCGGGACGGCCGGGCGGGCGGCGTGGTCCTGGAGAACGGCGATGAACTGCGCGGGCGCGTGGTGGTCTCGAGCCTCGATCCGCGGCGCACGTTCCTCGAGCTGGTCGAGCCGGGCCACCTGCCGGGCGAGTTCACGGACGACATCCGGCGGTTCATGTTCCGCGGCTCGTCGGGCAAGGTGAACCTCGCGCTCGGCGCCCTGCCCGACCTCACCTGCCGGCCCGGCGTCGGCCCGCACCTGCGCGGCGCGATCTCCATCAGCCCCAGCATGGCCTACGTCGAGCGCGCCTACGACGACGCCAAGTACGGCGAGTTCTCGCGCCGGCCGTACATGGACATCGTCATCCCCTCGCTCATCGATCCCGGCATGGCCCCGCCCGGCAAGCACGTCATGTCGGTGTTCGTGCAGTACGCGCCGTATCACCTGAACGGCGGCTGGACCGACGAGCGGCGCGAGGCGTTCGGCGACGCCGTCATCGACGCCATCGAGCGCTTCGCGCCGAACATCCGCTCGTGCATCGAACACCGGCAGGTGCTCACGCCGGTGGACATCGAGCGCGTCACCGGTCTCAGCGAGGGCAACATCTTCCAGGGCGAGCTGGCCCTGCACCAGCTCTTCTTCCTGCGGCCGGCGCCCGGCTGGGCCAGGTATCGCTCGCCGCTCCGCGGCTACTACCAGTGCGGCTCGGGCACGCACCCCGGCGGCGGCATCATGGGCGCCTCGGGCCGGCTGGCGGCGATGGCGGTCCTGGAGGACGGCGCGTGAGCCACGACGCCATCGTCATCGGCGCCGGGGTGAACGCGCTGACCTGCGCCCACGCGCTGGCGAAGGCCGGACGGACGGTGCTGGTCGTCGAACAGCACGCCGACCCCGATCGCCGGCCGGCAGCGGGCTGGGTGAGCGACACGGTCGCCGGGGCGCTGGGTCTCGCCGCGGCCGGCCTGACGATCGACCGGCCCGACCCGTGGCTCACCGTGCCGCTGGAGGACGGCGGCGCGCTGGAACTGTGGCGGGACCCCGCGCGGTCGGCGGAGTCCATCCGGCGCCTCAGCCCGGCCGACGCCGCGCGGTGGCCGGCGTTCGTCGAGCGCATGCGGAAGCTCACGGCGGTGCTCGAAGCCCTGTACCTCCAGCCCGCGCCCGATGTCGAGACGACCTCGCCCGGCGAACTCCTGCGGCTCGGGCTCGTCGGTCTCATGGTGCGCCGGTTCGGCCGGCGCACCATCGTGGACCTGCTGCGGGTCCTGCCGATGTCGGCGGCCGACCTGCTCGACGAGTGGTTCGAGCACCACGCGCTCAAGGCCGCGCTCGGGGCCGCCGGCGTGATGCACCTGGCGCAGGGGCCCCGATCGCAGGGCACCGCGTTCAACCTGCTGCACCACGCGGTGGGCGCGCCGGCCGGCGTCTTCCGGCCGCCGGTCTCGAACGCGGGCGCGGTGCTGGCGGCCATGCCCGGCATCGACGTCAGGCGCGGCGCGCGCGTCGCGCGCGTCACCATCGCCGGAGGCCGGGCCACCGGCGTGGCGCTGGAGAACGGCGAGACGCTGGCCGCGCGCATCGTGGTCTCGGGCGCCGACCCGCGCGCCACCTTGCTGGGCCTGGTGGACGCCGGCTGGCTGGACCCGCAGTTCGTGCGCGCCGTGCGCAACGTCAAGTGCCGCGGCGTGGCCGCGCGGGTGACGCTGGCGCTGAGCCGGCCGCTGGACCTGGCGCCGACGCTCCTGGCCGCGTCGCTCGACCACCTGGAGCGCGCCTGGGACGACGCCAAGCACGGCCGCGTGTCGGCGGACCCGTGGATCGAAGCGCGCGCGTCGGACGGTCGCATCGAGGCCCACGTGCAGTACGTCCCGCACGCGCCCGAGGGCGGCTGGACGGCCGAGCGGCGCGACGCCCTCGGCACGCTGGTGCGCGGGCGGCTGGCCGCGCGCCTGCCGGGCCTGGACGACGCGGTCCGCGGCGTGGAGGTCCTGGGCCCGGCCGACCTGGACGCCCGCGACGGCCTGACCGGAGGCCACGCCTACCACGGCGAACTCACGCTCGACCAGATCCTGTTCATGCGGCCCGTCGGCGGCTGGA